>JAGSPR010000246.1 GCA_018262455.1 Deltaproteobacteria bacterium
GCGAGCGCCGCCGCGAGCTCGGCGATCCACGGCGCGGCGCCTGGCCATGAAGCCGGCGCGGGGGGAGGACCGACCTTGGGACGCGCGCGGCGAGCCGATCTCGGGGCGATCGCGGGTGCGAGCTGGTCGAGCTCGTCGAGTACGGCGATCGCCGAGGCCGGCCGTGCGTCCGGATCGCGCGCGAGCAGACGGCCGATCAGATCGGCGAGCGGACGCGGCGCGCCGGGCAGGGCGGGAGCAGGCTTGCCTGCGATGATCTGGTGGATCAGCTCGCCGAGGCTCGCCGCTTCGAACGGCGCACGGCCGGTGAGCAGCCGGGCCGCGACCGCCCCGATTCCGTAGAGATCACTTCGTGGCTCGACATGACCGGCGAGCGCCTCGGGGGCCATGTAGGCCGGCGTGCCGCGAGCGACCCCGTTCACGCCCGAGGCGGCGAGCCCGAGATCCACGAGCACCGTGCGGCGGTCCTCGACGAGCACGTTCTGCGGCGCGACATCGGCGTGCACGAGGCCCGCCGCGTGGATGGTCGCCAGGGCGCCGGCCAGATCCGCCAGCAGCGCCCACAGCGCCGGTCCGTCCCCGGACCAGGCGCGCTCGTCACTGCGCGCGCCGGCGATCCACTCGGCGACGAAGAACGGGGCGCCGATCGCGAGGTCGTCGACCGGCTCCCGCATCCGACCGACCTCGAAGACGCGTGGAAGCGAGGGGTGACGCAGGCGTGCAAGCTGCTCGAACTCGTCGAGCAGGCCGGCCTCGTGCGGACCGCGTGGCACCACCTTGAGCGCCCGCAGCTCGTTCGCCTCGACGTCGAACACCTGGAGAACACGGCCAAACGCGCCGCGTCCCGCCACGGCGATCCGACGAAACCGGCCGTGGATCAGCGTGCTACCTGCCACCAGGGTTGCCACCACTCGATGACAACGAGATTGGCAGCTCGTGTCAACAGGATTGGCGGGGCCCCGCAAGGACCGAAATGGATCGAGCCGGCTCGGGCCCCGAGCGCACGGGGGACGGGCGGCCAGGGTACTCTCGCGCCCGTGCCGGAGGACGATCGGACGCGCCGTCGCCTCGGAGACGCCACCAAGGCACGGATCGATGACCTGGCCTCGGGCTGGGCGGTCGATGGCGAGGAGCCGGCGCCCGGTCCGGCGCCCGGTCCGGCCCCAGCGCCTGCCAACGCGCCGCGGCAGAAGACCAAGACGGTTCCCCCGCCGCCCCCTGGGTCGGCCGCACGCAAGGCGCTCGAGGACTCGATCGTCAACTCGATGGGCCCGGCGCCGATCGCGGTTCCACGCACCAAGCCACCGACGGCGCCGCCCGGCGCGCGGACCGGTCCGACGGCGACGCTCGCACGCGAACCGGCTGGCACGGTCGGGTCCGGCGCGGTCAGGTCCGGCGCGGTCGGGTCGAGCAGCGGAGCGCTCCCCGTGATCCCGGCGGCTCCGACCGGTCCACGATCGAAGCCAGCACTGTTCGGCGCCAAGAGCGGTCCGACGGACACCGGCACGGTGTCGCGTAGTGGCCTCATCGGCGCCAACACCGGACCTGTCCCGCTCACCGGGCCAACCGCGACAGGCACCCCCAGCTCGCCAACCGCGGTTCCGGACCGCGTGGCGGGCACGGCGAGTGGACCCATCCTACCGGCGGCGCGCAGCGGTCCGCGCACCCAGCCGCCGCATCCACCGCCGGCTACCAAGGTCGGCTCCACGAGTGGGTCGACGGCCAAGCTCGACCTCCCGAGCGACGCGCGGCTGCCGCTCCGCGCAGACGCGACGGAAGTCTCGCCACCACTGCCGCCGATCCCGCCGCCGCTGCCGCCCCAGCGCGCGTTCCGGCCCCCGGTGATGTTCGACGAACCGTCGCAGGAGACGATTCCCGAGGATCACCCCGGCGCGATGCCCCGGCCCGTGGTGCCCGTCGGCGAGTTCGACCAGGCGGGCACGGAGATCGAGCAGGACAAGCTGCGGATCTCGTACGAACAGTCGACCCACAAGCGCGACCCCGCGAACGCCATCCTCGGGATCGCCGAGCCCTCCGAGACCCAGGTGAAGTCGCCGTCGGTCCAGGTGCTGCTCGAGGAGACGGCCCAGCACTTGCTGCGCCGTGACCCCTCGGGCGCCGACTCTTCCGAGACGCTGCCGTTCGAGCGAGGAGACCCCACCGGCGACCGCCTCGACTTGACCATCGCATCGCAACCGGCCGGACACGGTGGTGGCGGCAAGCTGCGCACGGGTGCGGCCCTCCGCCGCAAGCGCGGGTTTGGTGGTGACCTGCGGTACGTCGCCACGGTGCTGTTCGGCGTCCGCCGCGCGCGGCTCGAGCTCGTCGAGCTCGAAGCTCGACAGGCGATCCGCCAGCAATCGCGCCACCGCCACCTCGTCACGCTCGGGCGGGCCGCGGTGACGCTCGACAGGTTCGATCACCCCGCGCTCGGGCCGGCGCGCGAACGGCTCGCCGGAATCGAGGAGGAACGCTCACAGCATGCGGGATCGGTCGCCGCCGCCGATAGCGAGCTCACCCGCGTGCGTCGCGATCGCGAGGCGAAGGCCAAGCAGTACATCACCGATCGCGCGAACGTCGAGATCGATCTCGCCGACATCGCCAGGAAGCTCGAGCCACTCGAGAAGGAGGCGCTCCAGATCGGCAAGCGCGCCGCCGAGCTGCGCGAATCGTTGCTACGTATCGAGAAGACGATCGCCGCCACCGAGGCGAGCCTGGTCGCCGTCCGCAGCCAGTCGGTCGACCGCGCGGGGATCCAGGCCGAGCTCGCGACCCTGCACGCCGACCGCATGGCGGTGCAGCGCGACGAGCCGAAGATCGCCAGCGAGCTCGACGTGCTGAACCCACGCATCGCCGACCTCGAGGCGCGGAGGATCGACGCGCGCAAGCGGTACGCCGACCTCGAACGTGCCGAACGCGAGGATCAACGCCGTGCCGAGGAGCTGCTGGCCGCGATCGGCGCGAAGCGCAAGGTCGTCGATCGGGCCGCGGGTGATGCCGAGGTACTGCGCGACAAGGTCCTGTTCGAGCTCGGCGAGCGACTGTTCGTCGATCAGCCCGACGATCTCGGCGCTCAGCTCGCGCCGATCGACGTGATCGATGTCGAGCTCGGCACCGGCGAGCGCCGCAGCATGGAGCTACGCGAGATCCTGGCGTCGATCGACAAGGCCAAGCTCGTACGCGGGCTCGCCCTGGGAGTCCTTGGCGTCGCGCTGATCGGTGGCACCGTCACGCTGCTGGTCGCGCTCGCGCTCCGCTGATCACGCTCAGGTCAGCATGCCTTCGATCCGGCCGATCGCGGCAACCGTCATCCCGACCCGCGCGAGCCCGAGCAGGAGGCCGATGACGCCCACCGTGACCGCGGCAGCGCCGGTCAGCCGGGCCGCGCCGGGGAGCGTGCGCCGCGCGTACACGACGCGACCGGTGCCGATCGCTGCGATCCCGAGCCCGAGCGCCACGAACTGGGCCGGAGCCGGCAGGAGGGCCGCAAGGACGGCACCGAACGCCAGGGCGAGCGCGAGCCGCTGCATCCCCCGAGGCTACGTGGGAGACCGGGAGGTCTCCAGTTTTCGACCGCACCGGAGGGGCGCCGCGACGAACGTTTGGGGAACTCCGCGGATGACCCGGGAAAACGTGCTAAAGGCGCCCATGTCCGAGTCGTCCGAGTCGATGCCCGGCGCGATCCGTGGCGGTTTCTGCGCGATCGTCGGGCTCCCGAACGTCGGTAAGTCCACGCTCCTGAACCGGATCTTGGGTCGCCACCTGGTCGCGGTCTCGGCGAAGCCTCAGACGACCCGCGATCGGATCCTCGGCATCCACACGATCGAGCTCCCGAACGAGGTCCCCTCGCGTGCGCAGATCGCCTACGTCGACACGCCCGGCGTCCAGGATGGCCGTGGGCCGCTGCGCCGCTACATGCGCGATGCCGCGCTCGCCGCGGCCGCCGATGCCGACGTCGTGTTGCTGATCGTCGATGCCACCGATCGCCGCGGCCGGATGCCAGATCGGCTCGCACAGCCCGATGCCAAGGGGCTCGACGAGGCCAGTCGGTCGCGCCCGGTCATCATCGCGCTCAACAAGATCGATCGCGTCGCCAAGCCGGAGCTCTTGCCCGTGATGGAGGCATGGTCGGGCTTCATGCCGGGTGTGGAGGTGGTCCCGATCTCGGCGGCGCTCGGCGACAATGTCGACCTCCTCGAGAGGACCGTCGCCCACAAGCTACCGGCAGGACCTGCGCTGTTTCCCGAGGAGATGGTCACCGACCGCTCCCCGCAGTTCATCGCGCAGGAGATCATCCGCGAGCAGCTCTACCACCAGCTCGGCAAGGAGCTGCCGTACGCGTGCGCGGTCCAGGTCGAGACCTGGAGCGAGCGCGTCGACAAGAGCGAGCTGACGATCGGCGCGGTGATCATCGTCGAGCGCGAATCGCAGAAGCCGATCGTGGTCGGCAAGGGCGGCCACCGGATTCGCGAGCTCGGCATCGCCGCGCGCCAGGCGTTGAACGAAGCCCTCGCCGAGTACAAGTACAAGGCCGTGCACCTGTCGCTGTTCGTCAAGGTGCTCGCCGAGTGGAGCCGCGGCGAAGCCGATCTGCGCCGACTCGGCTATGGTGATCTGGGTAGCCCTACGGGGAAATGAGAGCGCATGACCGAGCGACCGATCCCACTCCTCGCGATCACGGGCCGACCCAACGTCGGCAAGTCGACGCTCTATAATCGGCTCGTCGGAGGGCGTCCCGCGCTCGTCCATGACACCCCGGGCCTGACGCGGGATCGCCGCTACGGCGAGTGCGACTACTTCGGTGCCAAGCTGCGGCTGGTCGACACCGGCGGACTCGATCCGGAGGCCGAGCACGAGGTGATCGGTGCCGGGATCCATCGCCAGGCGATGCGCGCGATCGACGAGGCCGATGGCGTGCTGCTCGTCGTCGATGGACGCGCCGGCCTGTCCGCGATCGATCACGATCTCGCGAACCAGCTCCGCACGAAGAACAAGCCGATCTTCCTCGCGGTCAACAAGATCGATCACCAGGTGCGCGACGATCTCGTCCACGACTTTCACGAGCTCGGCCTCGGCGAGCCGTTCGCGGTCTCGGCGGCGCACGGCCGGGGCATCGATGCGATGCTCGAAGCGATCACCAAGGCGCTCGTCACACCCGCCGAGCCCGTCGAGCCCGAGCGCGAGTGGGATCCGTTCGAGCCCGACCCGGACGACGACGACGAAGCCGCCGCCGCCGCCCGGGATGCCGAGGCCGCGAAAGCCCCGCTGAGGGTCGCGTTCGTGGGCCGGCCGAATGCTGGCAAGTCGTCGCTGACCAACCGGCTGCTCGGGCAGGAGCGCTCGCTGGTCCATCACGTCGCGGGCACCACCACGGATCCAGTCGACACGGCATTCTCGATCGGCGAGCGGAACTACCTGCTGATCGACACCGCCGGGATCCGACGCAAGGCGAAGATCGACGCCGACATCGAGAAGATCGCGGTGACCATGGCGATCGGCCAGATCGACCGCGCCGATGTCGTCGTCCTCGTGATCGACGCCCAGATCGGCCCCGCCGAGCAGGATGCCCGGATCGCCGGCATGGTGGAGCAGGCGGGTCGCGCCCTCGTGATCGCGCTCAACAAGTCAGATCTCGTCACGGGCGAGGAGGCGCGGACCAAGCTGCGCGACCTCGTGACCGAGACCTTCCACTTCCTGCCGTGGGCGCCGGTCGTGTCGCTGTCGGCGCAGCGCGGAGACGGTGTCGACCGGCTGCTCGACATGGTCGATCAGGTCGCGAAGCAGCACCGGATGCGGATCGCCACGGCGCAACTGAACCGGTTCTTCGCCGAGGTGATCGAGGAGATGCCGCCGCCGCTCCACCACGGCCACGCGGTGCGCATCCATTACATCACGCAGGCACGAGCCCGACCGCCGACCTTCGTGCTGTGGGCCAACAAGATCGACGGGCTCGCACCGTCGTACAAGCGCTTCATCTCGAACCGGCTGCGCGAGAACTACGGGTTCCGAGGCACCCCGATCCGGATCGCGGTGAAGGCCCGCAAGGATCGCCACGATCCCGGTTAGCACCGTCCTGGGGGCTCGCCAGCGAGCGGGAAGGTGGGCTCAGAAGAAGCCCCAGCGCACGGTGCGCCGGATCCCGATCGTGAACACGGTGATGTCGCCGCCGAAGCTGGCGATCCGGGCCTCGGCACCCCACGACAGTGACCGGCTATAGAGCTTGTCGAGCCCACCGCCGACCACCAGCACAAGGTCGGTCCCCCGATCGATCGGGCCGCCCCCGGACACCACGCCGCCGAGTCCGATCAATGCGTAGGGCACCCACTTGAAGACGTCGAACCGGTACGTGACACCGGCATCGCCGAGCCCTGCGAACGACGTCGAGCTCTGGCCCATCTCGGCGCCGCCGCGAAACAACCCGCCGGTGAACTCGGCCCGCAGCCAGACATCCGTGCCAAGTGCGCGCTCGTAGGTGAGGTTCAGCGCGGCGCCCCAGTCCGGGCTGAGGTTCGGCGGTGCCTGGTTGTCCATCGCCTCGCCTGGGGCGCTGAACGTCGCGTAGCCGATGCCGATCGACAGCGCCCGCTCGCCATCCGCCCAGGTCGTGCCGGAGATGGCGCTCAGCGCAGCAACCAGGGCGAGCCGCTTCACCCCGGCAGTGTAACTGAGCCGGGCGAAGGCCTCCCGGTACGTAGGCAACCTTCCCGTACGAAGCTGGGTCCAAGGGTGCGAATTGACGGAGCACCGACGGTGGTGCTACATCCGCCCGACCCCGATGGCCGCCCAGGAACCCACCAAACCGCACGAGCCTCCGAAGCCGGTCCAGATCGGTGGCGAGACGCTCGTCGAACGTCTGCTGCCTCACATCAAGAAGATCGTCGTCGGCGTGATCTTGCTTGCGGTGGTCGCGAGCATCGTGTTCGGCATCCGCTACTTCAACCAGCGCAAGGATGCCCAGGACACCGACAAGCTCGCAGCGGTGCTGGAGGTCGGACATCGTCCGATCGCCACGCCTGGAGCGACTCCCGATCCCAAGAATCCGGAGTTCGCCGACCAGAAGGCGCGCGCGCAGACGGTGCTCGACGAGATGGCCAAGCAGGACACCAACAAGGCCGGGCCCGCGGTTCGTGGCGCCCTGCTGGTGGACGCTGGCAAGCTCGACGAGGCGATCGCCGAGTACAAGAAGTGCCTGCCCGGCCCCAACATCGAGGACATCCTGTGCCGCGAAGGGCTCGGGATCGCGCTCGAGACCAAGGCCGGCACCGAGAAGGATCCCGCTGCACGGCAGCAAGGTCTCGAGGGGGCGCTCACGGCGTTCCTCGCGATGCAGCCCGCCGAGGATGGCGCACGCCGCGCGTACGCGCTCTACCACCAGGCCCGGATCCAGCTCCAGCTTGGCAAGACCGCCGAGGCGAAGGCCCTGTTCCAGAAGGCCAAGGAGCTCACGCCCCCCAAGGAGCTGGCAGTGCTGATCGATCGCCGGCTCGCAAACCTCGGAGCTTCATGAAGGCTGGCGCACTCGTCCTGGGAATCCTCGGCATCGGGTGCGCGCGTGTTCCGCTCCATCGTGCCGATGCGATGAGCGCCCAGCCGATCGAGGCCCTGGGCGAAGATCGCCTGAGCCTGCACTGGAAGTTCTCGACGGCCGATCGGCTCACCGAGGTCGCCCCGCAGGAGTTCGCGCAGGCCGCGGTCTACGCCGACACGCTCTACGTAGGCTCCGCGGGGGGCACGTTCTACGCCCTGCGGGCGGGCACCGGCGCCGTGCGCTGGAAGAAGCAGATCGGTGCCGTGGCGAGTGCTCCGCTCGTCGCCGGCGGGATGATCTACGTGGGGACGGCTGACGGCATCCTGATGGCGCTCGACTCGCAGACCGGTCAGGAGAAGTGGCGCTACCAGAGCCGCGGTCCGATCGAGCAGCAGCCGGTCGCGACCACCGAGCTCGTCGTGTTCGCGAACGAGGCCGATCAGGTGGTCGCGGTCGACGCGATCACGGGCAAGTTCAAGTGGCAGTTCAAGAGCGAGACGCCGGAGGAGTACACGCTGCGCGGCCACGCCGGCGTCAACATCGATGGCGATCTCATCTACACCGGGTTCTCGAACGGCACGCTCGTCGCGTTGCGCAAGGACACCGGCTCGGTTGCGTGGTCGACCTCGCTCAAGGCAGACGCCGACCGGTTCTTCGACGTCGACGCCACGCCGCTCGTCCTGGGCGATCGCGTGTACGCCTCATCATCTTCGGGCGGTGTGTATGCGCTCGACAAGACCACGGGCCTCGTGCGCTGGAGAGTCCCGTTCTGGGACGCGGCCCTGCCGAGTAGCTCCGGCAACGTCGGCGGCATCACCAGCGATGGCAAGGTCCTCTATGTCAGCGTCGCCGACCTCGGCACCTACTCGATCGATCTCGCCGGTAACGTGCTGTGGCGGGTCGGAGCGCGCGGCGGCGGCGAGCCTGCCGCGCCCGTCGTGTTCCGCGAGCTGCTGCTGTACTCGCTCGCCAACGACGGCATGTTCGTCGCCGATCGAAGGACCGGGACCACGCTCGAGTGGTTCGATCCCGGTGACGGCATCTCGGCCGCGCCGACGATCACCGGCGATGGCCGGCTGTTCGTGATGTCGAACCGCGGCATCCTGTACTCGTTCGATCTCGACTGAGCCGCGTCGATCGATTCCTGTCCGGCGAAGCAAGGACGCCGGATCGGTCAGAGCGGATCGCAAAACGGCGGGGCAGGGCGTGCGATCAGGTAGCCCTGGAGCAGATCACAGCCGAGATCGACGAGCACCCGGGCCTCCGCCTCGGTCTCGACGCCCTCGCCGATCACCATCGTGCCTTGCTGACGACAGAGCTCGGTGATCGAGCGGATCAGCCGCTGCTTCATCGCGTGCTTGTCGACGTCGCGCACGAGCGACATGTCGAGCTTCACGAAGTCGGTGTCGAGCGGCGTGAACGTGCCCATCCTGGCGTGCCCGCCGCCGAGATCATCGATCGCGATCCGGAAGCCGAGCTCGCGCAGCTGGGCGACCCGATAACGGATGTCGCTCTCGCCTTCGAGCGAGGTGCGCTCGGTGATCTCGAGGACCACGCGCGACGCGACCTTGGAGAGCGGCGCGAACGCCGAGGTCAGCTGCTTGTCATAGAGATCGAGCAGGTGGAGGTTGATGAACACGACGCCGCGCTCGGGCGGCGCGCCAGCAATCACCTTCGCGCTGTGTGCGCGAACTGCGCGGCCGAGCGTCGGGATCCGCTCGAGGCGCTCGGCGGCATCGAGGATCGCGCCCGGATGCGGCAACGACTTGTCCTGCGATCGCAGCAGCGCCTCGTACCCGAACCGCGCGCGCGTGCTCGCGTGCACGATCGGCTGGAAATGCATCGTCAGGCTGGCGAGACAACGATCGAGCTTGGTCTCGAGATCGCGCAGGACAGCGCCGGGGTCGCTCGCCTGGTGCAGCACAGGTGGATGCGTGCCGGCGGCGAACTGCGGCTCGCCTTGGAGCGCGGCCGCGGGAATGGGCTCCGACGGCGTAGACAACAGGGGCGGCACCGGCGGGAGCCTTGGGTCAGGATGCCGGTCATTGGCCACGATCTCCATCATACCCAGGTCGGCGACCGCTCGCCAATTGGTGTCTCACGGGGCCGTGGGCATGAAGCCTTGGCGGATGATGTGGGTGTCCGGATCTAGCAGAGCCGGCGGAGGTGCTCGCGGAACTCCGCGACGACGAGCGAGGCCGGGTGCTTTTCGAGCTCGTTGTTGACCAGGTCGTCGGCGATCGGCAGGTCGAGCACGAGCCGGTAGACCATCAAGCACGCCCGGTTCGACAGCGGCACGAAGCGTGCCTCGCCGGTGAGCACCACGTTGGACGAGTCTGGCGTGGTCCACACGATCGCGAGGGCGGAGGGGTCGTAGCTGTACTCCAGCGTGTAGC
>JAGSPR010000561.1 GCA_018262455.1 Deltaproteobacteria bacterium
GCCGCGGGGTGCGCCCGCGTGCGGGGCCAGCCGCGCGTCGTCGTGCCAGCACCGCGCCCCGCGATCTATGCGCTACAGGCTCCTAGCGCGGCTCTTGCGGGCCATACGTGATGAGCGCGTCGGTCATCGAGGCATGCTGCGCCGCGATCCAGTCGGTCGAGCGTGAGCCGGCCGCCAGGCGGATCTCGTCCAGGTCGCCGGAGAAGAACGCGTCAGTGACGCCGCGGCGACCGAGCAGGAGGTTGGTCGACAGCACGAGCGGGAGCACGTCGGGCCCCTCCATCTGCAGGGCGCCATCGAGGTACGCGTGCGACATCGCGGCGGCGTCGACCGTGAACGCGAACCCATACCAGACGCCCGTCGTCGCGCAGCAGGAGCTGACCGTCGATGGGCTCAGGTTGTTCGTCTGGTACACGAAGAAGCCGTTGGTGACCAGGCCCGCGTTGTACGCCCCGGTCGTGTCCTGGTCGATGCCATCCTTGCTCACGACGAAGTTGCGGACGTCGACCGTGCGCAGCCTCGTCCAGGCCTCGATGGTGAGCGTGGTCAGATCGAGACTGTCGGAATCGACGATCTCGATGAAGTCGTCGACGCCATCAAACGACAGCCCGGGGCCGATGCGGCCGGCGATCAGGCTGGACGCGGTCATCGACGGCTCGAACCGGCCGTCGTTGTGATTCGCCGACGAGTCGTGCAGCGTGGTCGGGCTGCCCGGCGCCTGCGCGAGATGCCAGACGCCAGCGTACGTGGCCCACACGCTCGCCGGGTCCTCCGCGTCGGTCGCCTCGGCGTCGCCGAACACCGCGAAGATGTGATCGGTCGTCGAGCTCGCATCGATCTGCGGTACGCGCACCCAGATCACCGACGTGCCGGTCGGATCCCACGCCTCGATCTCGTAGGGCAACTCCGTGCCATCGGGATCGACGAAGCGCAGGTCCCGTGCGTCGGCCTGCACGTTCGCGTAATCGATGCGCGACGCGTCGAACGTGACCAGCACCGGAAACCCGCTCAACGCCTCGCGGCCCGCGTTGTCGAACGTGAGCCGGAGCTGATAGCGCCCGGCCGCGCCGAGCGGGTCGAGCGGATCGAAGTTGATCCGGCCGCACGCGCCGAGCGCCAGCAATACCAGCCACCGCACGCTCATCCCTCCAGTCTAACTCAACACCGATCTCGCGGGATCCGCGGCTTAGCGGTATGGGAAGCTATCCGCCGCAGACGGCGTGTCCTTGCGGTGGTTTGCCATCCCGCTCATCGCGAGCCATGCGTGCTCGGAGCCATCTGGCGGATGTACATGATCGCGTCCATGATCTCGCCCCACGAGCCGACGTAGTAGGCGTGGCCAAACGGTCGCGCGTGAAGGCGTTCGCGCAGCCAACGCCGGCGCGCCCTGCGCCCGCGGTGACCGGGCCGGTCGGCGAGCCGCTGGCACGCGACGTCGTTCGGGTGTCCACCGAATCGAGTCACGCCCACGCGCGCAGCTCCCTCTTGCTTGTGTCCGTGCGGCTGGCGGAAGCTACCGCCGTGCCGGAGAGTGAGCCGCTCGACCTGTATTCAGTGTTCGCGAAGATGCAAACACCGCTTTCTCCTACTCATGCGCGGCCGGTAGCTCGCCATTCGCACGATAGATCGCGCTCCGGGTGATCTCGACCGTAGGGTCCGGCTCCTGATGGACTTCAGTTCACGCCGCAGGCGGTCCAGGTCGCGGCCACCGCGTCGCGCTCCGGGCTGGCGGCGCCGAACAGATCGCTCGCCGCGTTCAGCGTCGCGACTCGCGCCTGGGCATAGTTGGTCCCGCTCGCCATGTAGACGGTGAGCGCCCGGTACCAGATCAGCTCGGCCTTCGCACGGGTGATGCCGTTCACCGAGATGCCGCTCGTGTCGTTCGTGCCGCCCTCGGAGAGCAGGTAGAAGAAGTTGTTGGCGATGCCGCTCGAGTAGTGGACATCCATGCCCGAGACGTACTTCGAGTAGTGATCGATCGACTTCCCGTCGTACTTGGGGTGGATCATGCTTCGCAGATACTTGCCAGCGCCCGGGTCGCCGGCGGCCAGCTTGCGCAACGTGATCTTCTCGCCGATCAGATAGTCCCCAGGATCACCCGCGTTGTTCGCGAAGAACTCGGTCGCGGTGCCGAAGATGTCGGAGGTCGCCTCGTTGAGGCCTCCCGATTCACCCGAGTACGTGAGGTTCGCGGTCCGCGAGGTCACCCCGTGGGTCATCTCGTGCCCGGCGACATCGAGCGAGGTCAACGGCGAGAACGTCGAGCCGTCACCATCGCCGTACGTCATGCAGAAGCACGAGTCCGACCAGAAGGCGTTGTTGTACTTGCGGGAGTAGTGAACCCGGCTGTACGAGCCCGCACCGTTGTTCGCGATCCCGTTCCGTCCATGAACGCTGGCGTAGTAGTCGAACGTGGAGGCGGCTCCGTAGTGGGCGTCGACCGCCGCGCTCGCGACGTCTCCGGTCGTGTTGCTGCCCCAGAGGTTGTCGGCGTCCGTGAAGATCGCCCCACCTTGGGTTCGACTCTTCATGTTGGTCGCGTACGTGCCGCCGCGGGTCGTGTCCCGCATCTCGAAGCCGCTGGCGAGGCTGTTCGTGTTGATCGCCACGTTGCCGACGTAGAGCGACTTGCCGGTGCCGACGGCCCCGGCGGTCTCGAGCACGTCACGCAGCTGGAGGATCTCGCCCGTGTGCGCGTCGACCATCGCCTCGATCTGCGCCGGCGAGTCATCATCGATCAAGGTGTTCGACATCCACACCAGCTTGTCGCCGCGCGCGGCGGGAACGATCGCGAGCGTGGGTTGCACGAGGTCCGCGGCCGTGCGAGCGCCGGACTGGAAGTCATCGCGCAGCGCGGCCAGGCGGGCACTCAGCGCGTCCCTGGCCTGCGACCCGGTGATCGCTGGAACGACGTTGACCTGGACCTTGGCGATCCGCGTCCCGGTCACCGCGTAGACCTGCCCCGCGCCATCATAGTGAATGATCGCATCGCCACCGAGGACCGGGACTCCGGCGACCTCCTGGACGACGCGCACGTGTCGGAGGCCGAGGTCGTCGGTGTCTTCTCGGGTCACCGCGAAATCGGCACCGAGCAAGGTCTGATGATCGGTGATGGTCGCCTGGGACAGCCGGGTCTCGTCGAGCGCCGGCTGGGATTCGTCCACGTCGTCGTGATCCACGTCGACTGATTGATCGGAGCACGAGGCGAGGGCGATCAAGAGCCCGGTTGCGAGCCTCGAGAACTTCATCCGGCGTGGTTGCGACATTGCCGCGCGCAAGGAGCACGCAGCGTTCCAAGCCGCGGTTCGTAATGACATCGCTGGCTTGTGATGAATCACCATCAGTCTGACCGTGACACTCCGTCACACATGCGAGGCCTTGCGGCGGTGACCCGACCACCTCTCCACACTATTGGATTTGTTGAGTATTATTGTCCGAGACGCGGCTGCGAGCAGTGGCGGCGAGTGGCAAGCTGAGTCGCCAGAGCTGCCGACGACGTCGTGGTCGATCCGGCGAGAATGACGCCGTTGCCCTCGCAGCGCGGGCTGGGTCAGGGCACCGGCGGCGCGTCCTGCACGACGATCACCGCATCGAGCTCGAGGGGCCCGTACAGGTGCGGGAAGTCGTCGCGGTCGGCGCGCTCGTAGCGGAGCTCGCCGCGCAGCCGCGTCGGATCGATGGTCAGCACCACGAGGTCGGGCACGCCGCGATAGAACCGCCGCAGCGTCCCGGGCAGCTGGGCCGCGGTCGACAGGTGGATGAATCCCTCGGCCTCGAGCGAGGCCGCGCGGTACTCGCCCGCGT
>JAGSPR010000562.1 GCA_018262455.1 Deltaproteobacteria bacterium
CATGGCGCGCCGCCTCGGCGTGCTGTCGCTGAGCCCGCTGGTCCGCCGCGGCGAGATCGATCGCGATCAGCTCGCGACGCTGCTGATGGCGCTGTCGACCCGGACCACCGTCGAGCTGCGGTCCGCCGCCGCCGGCTTGTGGTCCGAGCTGTTCGGCGAGCCGCTCGTCCGTCTCTACGACTAGAAGTCTGCCGGGGCGGACGTCTCGGTGCGGACGATCGGCAGGTCGATCGAGCCGCCGAACGTGAGCCCGCCGTCGGTCGAGGTGGCGATCGTGCGGCCGCGCAGCACCACGACCTCGTTGGCCGACACCGCGGCCGCGTTGAACGGCGAGAGATGATCGACCGGCTCGCCGAGGCCGTTCGCATCGAGCGTCGCGAGGCGGCCGCCCGCGTCGAGGAGGCCCACCGGCGTCAGCACCGCATTGCCCTCGAACCCGCTGCGCACGACGGGCGCCGCCTCGAGGTTCGCGAGATCGATCCGCGCGAGCACCGCGCCGCTCGAGGAGTATCCGGAGACCAGGAGGCTGTCGCCCGCGGCGATCAGCTGACCGACATACGAGAAGCCGGGCACGACGTAGTTGCGCCACGAGGTCCCGTTCGAGGACAGGCGCAGCGTGCCGTCGGCCGCGCCGCCGAGGGCGATCGTCCCGGCCGCGTGGGCGACGCGGGCCTGGTAGATGCCATCACCGGCAACCGCATGGTCGGTCCAGGCCTGGCCGTCGGTCGAGACGAGGACACCGGCGCCGTGGGCAACGACGATCGCGTCGGCCGACACGGCGAGATCCTCGGCGTACCGCGTGCCCGTGGCGACCTGGGTCCACGACCGACCATCGGCAGAGGTGACCACGCCGAAGCCGCCGTCGTTGAGGTGCGCGATCGCATAGAACACGCCGTCGCGCGAGGCGATGTGCGTCAGCGGGCGCGTGTCCTCGGGGACGATGCGCTCGAACGTGGTGCCGCGATCACCGGAGACGAACAGCACCGAGCGGCCGTAGGAGCCACCACCACCGCCGCAGCCAAACCCGGTGGTCTCGGTCTCCTCGGTCGCGGCGACGACGACGCGGTCGGCGCTGGTGGCGACCGCGATCGGGGTGTCCTCGGTGACCTGCACGCCTTGATCGGTACAGGCGGCGGCGGCGGGGACGAGGAGGGAGAGGAGCAAGGTTCGGCGCATGGGCCCGGCCTCCTGCACCTCGGGTGCCACCACGCTTCGCGCGTGGTCTCGCAGACTTCGGCGGCTGGCCCCTCGGAAAACTGCGGCCGACCGCGACTAGGATTGCTGGTAGACGAACACGACGGCGCTGCACACCTCGATCGGCTTGCCGTCGCTGACGAAGGGCTGATACGCCCAGCCCGACAGGGCGGTCTCGAGCTTGCGATCGTAGTTGGCGAAGCCGGTGCGCTCGAGCGGCTTGACCTTGGTGACGCGCCCGGCGGGATCGATGCAGAACGTGAAGGCGCCGACCATCGCGCCGCCGCCCGCATTCTGCAGCTCGAGCTTGTCGTCATCGTCGGGTGGGACGAGGTCCGTGCCCTCGGTCCGCTTGAGCACGTTGTTCGGGACGCGCACCACGTCGTCGAGCGGGTAGGGCACCGGCACGACCTCCGCCGTCACCGTCGCGTCCGCCGGGTGGATCAACCGGAGCAGCGAGCACACGGCGCGCGGCTGTTCGCCGAGGACGAACGGCTTGAACTTCCACGTCTTGACGATCGCCGCGAAGGCCTCGTGGACGCGCGGCGTCGACGCCTCGCGCGGATGGACCTCGCTGACCGCACCGGTCGCGTCGACGCAGAGCTCGATCCACGCGTGGGCGAACTCCGCCCCCGCCGCCTTGATCGCCGCATCGATGGGCGCGGCCACGTCCGGCGACAGGCTCGCGACCGGATCTCCCTCGGCGCGACCCGCCTCCAGCGATCCGGATGTGATCGTCGGTGTGCCGCGGCCGCTCGCGTAGCCGATGCGGTGGACCCCGCTCCTGCCGGTCATCCGGAACTGCACCTCGAGCTCGATGCCGGGCTCGTACTGGAACACCGAGACGCCGTAGAGGACGTGCCTTCGGTTCGAACGGAACAGCGGCAGATCGGTCAGGCACTTCGCGAACGCGGGGAGCTTGTCGGCACCCAGCTGCGCCGGGGCCGGGAACTGCTCCGCGCACTCGGGGGTGGGGAACAGCAGGCCGCGGTAGTCGAGCGGCGCGCGCAGCAGCCGCTGCACGGCGGCGACGTCCTTGTTCCCGACGGCCTGGATCAGCGCGTCCTCGGCGACGACCTGCGGATCGTCCTTGCCCTGGTTGAGACCCCGCGTCGCCGTACCACTGCACGCCGCGAGGACCGCGAGGACGCCCCATCCAGATCGGTTCACGCCCCGACGGTATCAGAATCGCCGATGCGGGCGACCTCAGGCGCCGTGACAACGCTTGTACTTTTTCCCACTGCCGCACGGGCACGGCTCGTTGCGACTCGGGATCGCGGGGCGGCGCACGTGCGGCTCTCCGTCGACGTAGAACCACCGCCCGTCGACGCGGCGGAACCGCGAGCGCTCGTGCTGCGCGAACGGGGTTCCGCGCGTGGATCCCCGCGCGATGAACTCGACGACGCCCGTGTCGTCGGTCGGGCCCCCGCGCTCGGTCGAGACGATCTCCAGCCCGGCCCATGCGGTATCGCGGGACCACGCGGTGATCGCCGCCCGGTCGAGGGTGTCGCGGGTCGAGGCATCGTGCGTCGCGACGAGGTAGTCGATGTCGCCGCGCACGTACGCCGCGTATCGCGAGCGCATCAGCGCGACGGCGGTCGGTGCGGCCGCGCCGGCGTGGAACGGGGCGCAGCACGCGGACTCGCGTGCACCGGAGCCGCAGGGACAGGCATCGCTCACGCGGCGAGCGTATGCGATCGAGCGCACCGCCGCGGTCGGTGAGTTATGGTCGCCGCGATGGCGCAGCCGTGGTCCGGATCGGGTGAGGCGCTGACCCCGGTGATCACCGTCGGTGCGTTCGCGGACCTCCAGCGCACGCGGGCGATCGGGATCGATCGCGTCGGCAACGTGTGGTGCGCGGCGGACGCGGGCCTGCTCCGGTTCGATGGCAGTGCACTCGTGCGGTTCGGGTTCGCGGAGCCGTTCGCGGCCACCGGCATCGCGGCGGGCCCCGAGGGCGTCGTCTACCTCGCGACCCACGAAGGCCTGCTGCGGTTCGCGAGCGGGGAGTTCACGCGGTTCCGCGCCGCGGGTGACCGTCCGCTGACAGCCGTCGCGACGAGCCCGGGCGGCGAGGCGTTCCTGCTCGCCCTCGATCGGCTGACGCAGGCGCGTCACGTCCTCGTGTTCGATGGGCACGCCTTTCGCGAGCTGTTGCCCGGCGTGGCGTTCCCCCCGGGGCTCGAGATCACGTGCCTGGGGGTCGATGCCGCGGGGCAGCTCGTGATCGGCGCGACCGGGGCGCTCGCGCTGCACGACGGCGACACGTGGAAGGTGTTTCGCGGGCTCGATCGATCGTCGATGTTCGCGCCGGCGATCGATGCGGTCGTCTGCGGCCCCGGCGTGCTGTGGCTCGGGACCCCGGCCGGCGTCTACGAGTACCGCGACCGGACGTTCGCGCTGCACCGCACGGAGCATCCGGTGACGTGCCTGTGCGCCGACGGCGACGAGATCTGGATCGGGATGCGCGCCGGCGGGCTCGGTCGGCTGCGCGCAGGCGAGATCTCGGTGCTCCAGCCCGGGGGGACCTTGCTGCCGCACGAGGACGTCACCGCGCTCGTGCGCGGCACCGACGGTCGACTCTGGGTGCTCGCGGGCGGCGAGGTCGC
>JAGSPR010000051.1 GCA_018262455.1 Deltaproteobacteria bacterium
CACCGCGACGTGCTTCTTCTCCAGGGGCACGGTGTCGACGGTGTTGCCGCCCGAATCGACGACGTTGATGACACCCTCGACGTCGAGCTCGGTGTTGCCGGTGTTGGCGAATTCGATGTTGACGAACGGCTCCTTCTGCGTCGGCGCGGTGAGCTTGGCGATCTTTGCCGTCAGCACGACCTCCTTCTCGATCACCTGCATCGTCTGCGTGTAGTTGGCGATCACGAAGTCGGCTTCGTTCATGACCTCGAGCTTGACCTGGTAGCGCCCCGTCGGCAGGCCGCTCGGTAGCGCGCCGGCGATGGTCCCGCGCTGGCCGGGAGCGATCGCGGTCGCGGTCCGCAGGACCGCGGCCACCACGTCGTTGCCCTTCGAGTCGACGAACGTCACCTTGCCGACGGGCGAGAACGCCGTGTTGCCCAGGTTCGCCACCGTCGCCGCGAGCTGGATCGGCTTGTTACGCACCACCGGCGGGGTCTGGAACTTGTTGACGATGGCGGTCGTGCGCGCGAGCTCGCCCGGCTTGATCACCTCCATCGTTCCCAGCGCGGTCTCGTTTCCGACCCCCGCGCCCTGGAGCGTGGCGGCGAGCTTGTACTTGCCGACCGCCAGCGTCGGCGGAGCTTTCCAGGTGACCTTGATATCGCGCGACATCAGCGGCAGCACGTTCGCGGACTGGAGGCTCAGCTTCGCCACCTCGGCGCCCTTCGCGTTCGAGATCACGAGGGTGCCGCCCACCTTGGTATGGGCATCGCCCTGGTTGTTCGCACCCGCGTAGAGTGTCACCGGCAGGCCCGGCCTCTCCTGCATCGCGAACACCTTGCCTGGCGCGATGCGTTGCTTGGCCGCACCGGGCAGCACGAGCTCGATCAGCACACCGACCTGGATGTACGACGTGATCGATTCGCTCGGTTTCGGTTTGGGCTTGCCCAGCACGTACATCGTGCTGTACGCGCCGCCGGTCCGCCCGCCGGGGATATTGACCTTGACCTGGACGTCGACGCTCTTGCCCGCTCCAAGCTTGAACTTGTTCGGCGTGGCCGTGAGCATGCTCGACGCGTTGTACTTGTACGTCCCTGGCGGCGTATTCGGGGTGCCCGTCCGATCGTGGCCGAGCGTATTGAACATGATCGACACGTCGAGCTCTTCGTTGCCCTCGTTCACGACCTTGATCGGCGGTAAGACATCACCCGACTTCTTGATCGGCTGATCGATGATGACTGGAGTGACCAGCAGGCTGCCACCGGCCGAGGCCGGGCGGGCGGATGCGAGCAGCGCGAGGGCGACGGCCGCGCCGGCGCAAAGAAGGCGTGTAACTGGAAGGCGTGTCATGTGGCTCCGTAGCTCCGTGAGGTTTCAGTCAGCCGTTTACTAGGCTGCGCCGGCGACGATCGTGTAGGTGATCACCATGTGATAGAAGCCGTCCACGGCCGTGTTGAGCGAGCGGTCACCGAAGTCGACCGTGTTCGAGAGCTCGACCGCGTGCGTTCGTCCGGCCGCGGGTGTTGGGGTCTGCCCACCCGCGTTGGTCAGCGTGTCACCCGTGGCGGTGGGAAGGATGTCGATCGCCGTGCCGCCGCCGGATGCCTTGATCTGCAGGTTGTTGGCGACGAACAAGCCACCACCGACGTAGGCGCCCGCCAGGAACTGGAACAGGTTGTTGTCGTTGCCACCCTTCGCCGCCACGGCGTCGCAGTTATCGCGAAGCGCGTAATCAACGTTCGCGCGCGCGCGGAGGACCAGGCTGGCGTTGGTGTTGGGGTTGGCAGGGATCGTCAAGATCCACGGATTGGGCGAGAACGGCGTGTCGATCGTGAGGGACAGGGCCGAGCTGATGTTGGCATCGACCGTCTGGACGACAGGCTGCGCATCGGCGCTGCCTCGCGTCGCGACGAGCAGTCCGAGATTGATGGCGACAAGCAACCCGATACGGCATAGCGCGTTCATGGAATCCCTTGGTGAGAGTTGAGTGAGCCTCGCTAGTTTCTGTTGTCGTAAACCAGGTGTCAATTTCGCGATCGCCGAGATCCGTCGAGATCCGTCGCGCGTCACGCCTGCCGACATCCACTTACTTGACTGCCGCCGCGAGCCCGACCACGGAGACCTCGATCCGCTCGATCGTCCTGGTGCCGCGCTTGTCGGTGATCGGCGCCTCGAGTCCGCGGCCCGAGGCGGTTATCCGTGCTTCGTCTACACCGCGCCCGACGAGATAGCTCTTGATCGCGTCGGCGCGGCGGCTCGTCGCCGCGAGCACCTTCTCCGGGTCGCCCTTGCCCTGGCCGTGGGCGGAGATCTCGATCGCGACGCTCGGGAACGCCGCGAGGATCGAGGCGAGCTTGTCGAGCGGCGCGCTCCGCGGCGGACGACCGCGCAGCGCGAGCGCATCGGCCCGGTCGAACGTCACGCCCTTCAGCCTGCCGACGATCGCGAGCACCTGGGGCGGCAGCTTGTCGGGGCAGCCGTCGGCGTCCTCGAAGCCGTTGACCACCTCGAGCTCGGCGGGGCACTTGTCGTCGGCGTCGAGCACGCCGTCCCCGTCGTTGTCGGGATCGGGACAGCCGTCCTGGTCCTGGAAGCCGTCGACGTCCTCGGGCTGCGTCGGGCAGGCGTCCGTCGATCCGAGCACCCCGTCGCCATCCTCGTCGGCGTCGGGGCAGCCATCCTCGTCGTCGATCGCGTTCACGTTCTCCGGCTCGAGCGGGCAGTGGTCATCGGCATCGAGGATCTGGTCGCCGTCGTTGTCCGGGTCGGGGCAACCATCGGTGTCTTCGAACTCATCGACGTCCTCGGCCTGCGTCGGGCATCGATCGGCCTCTCCGATCAGGTGGTCGCCATCGGGATCGCTCGGCACCGGAGCCGACGACGGTTGCCGTGGTCGACCGAACCGGCCATACGCGCCGACCAGCAGCTCGAAGTCGGGCGGCTCGAACAGATCCTTGCCGAGCGGTGTCGTCACCGCGCGGACGTCCATGCGCAACCCAAGCATGCCGAGCCCCGTGTACTTGACGCCCATGCCGGCATCGATCACGAGGTCGGTGTCGGGCATGGTGAGCGGCACCTGGAGCTCCTGGCCGTCGCGTCGGGTCGACGCGTAGGCCGATGTGTTGCCGCCGCCTCCCACCGAGAAGAACGGTCGCAGCTCGCCATGGCGCAGCCCGTCGGGTGGGAGCTGCAGCAGCGCGTGAAGCCGCCACGCCACCATCAACACATCGTGGGAGTCGGCCTGCGTCGGCGCGAAGCCGAGCTCGGTCTCGACCGCGAGCCAGCGCGCGATCCGATAGCCGCCGCGCAGCCCGAACGACATCCCGCTCTTCGACAGGGGACGGATCATCGGATACACGACCTGCCCGCCGGCGAACACGCCGAGCTCGACGCGTCGATCGCGAGCGGGCGCAGCCTCGGCGGGCACCGCGATGTTCGGGGCTGCCTGCGCGCCATCCGGCTCGGCACCGTCACTCGGGGCCAGCTCGGCGTCCCCGGGGTTCGCATCGCTCGGCACGTCGGCCGTGGGCGCATTGGCACCCTCATCGTCGGTCGCACTCCAGGCCGTGCCGAGCGCGAGGATGACCGCGATCGCGCTGCACACCACAACCCAGCGGCGCATCGCTTCACCATACCCCCAATCAGATCCGCGTCGCGAACTTGCGGCGCGCATGCGACCGTGGAGCCGAGCGTCGAAGCGTCGATAGCTATCTGCCATGGTAGCTTGACGCGTGGTGGTCGCTTCCCCCCTCGCCAAGCCCACAACTGCGCGAGCGGATCTCGTCGGGCTCAGCCGGCTCGCGATCGACGCGATGTTCGGGCTCACCGACGTCGTCGAGGCGATGCACGGGACGATCGCACGCGGCCCCCTGCCCTTCGGTGTGCCCGCGGAGCGCCGGAGCCGCGGACTCACGCGCTTCGTCTATCAGAACATCCGCTTCGTCACCCGACTCGTGAGCGTCGGCCTCGACCGCGTGCTGCCCCTGGTCGCACGGCTCGCGGGCCAGCAGGACAGCTCGCAGCGCCGCGATGCGCTCGTCGCGGCACTCAACGGCGTGGTCGGCGATCACCTGGTCGCCACCAACAACCCGCTCGCGATCCAGATGCGCTGCGTGCCCGCGAGCCCCCTCGTCACGATCGACCAGCCGATCTCATCGCGCGTGCTGCTCGTCGTCCACGGGCTGTCGATGAATGCCGCGCAGTGGCAGCGCCGCGGCCACCACCATGGCGAAGCGCTCGCGCGCGCGCTCGGGTACAGCCTGGTTTCACTCGAGTACAACACCGGTCGTCACATCTCCACCAACGGCCGCGAGCTCGCCGAAAAGCTCGCCGCGCTGGTTGCCGGCTGGCCTGTCCCGATCGACGAGCTCGCCATCGTCGGTCACAGCATGGGCGGGCTCGTCACACGCAGTGCCTGTCACTACGGACGACTCGCGGGCCATGCGTGGCTGCAGAAGCTCAGGGCGATCGCATTCCTCGGGACGCCCCACCACGGCGCGCCCCTCGAGCGCGCTGGCAACCTGGTCGAGCACCTGTTCGAGCTGAGCCCGTACGCGTCCCCCATCGCACGCCTCGGCCACTTGCGCTCCGCGGGGATCACCGACCTGCGGTTCGGCAATCTGCTCGACGAAGACTGGCAGGAGCGCCCGCGACGCCACCGCGACGATCCGCGAACCCCGGTGCCGTTACCCGACGACGTCGCGTGCTACGCGATCGCGGCCCGCGGAGGTGCCGCGACCGACGGACTCGTGCCCGTCGCGAGTGCGCTCGGCAGTCACGAGGACGCGCGCTTCGCACTCGCGTTTCCACCAGAGCATCGGCGCGTCATCGAGGGCTGCGATCACCTGGGCCTGCTCGACTCGCCGGCCGTCTTCGAGCAGCTCCAGGCGTGGATGACCGGACCGAGTCGCTGACCGTCGCCGAGGCCACGATCGTCGCGCCACAGAGCCTCGGGCGGCACCGAGAAGTGAGGACCTGTCGGGCGGCGGCCTCATGCCGACCGGTGATTATGCAATTACCGACGCGACGCAGTGTGATAACTGACCGGCCATGACCCTGCAGGGCTGGATCTTGTTGGCCACCGGCATCGTGGTGGGGATCCCCGCCGTGTGGATCGTGCTGCGAACGATCCAGGGCCCTCCGCATGCTCTCCCCACGTACTGGTGCGAGCTTCCCCCCTCCGCGGCGGGGCAGTTCCACATCGTGATCGCGCTCGCGGCACCGCTTCACGACCGGGCGCCGCGCGAGGTGCAGGATCTGCATGCCGTCTCGCATGCTGTTGCGGGTCAGCCCGTCGGCATGGTGCTCGCCCCCGGCACGTACTGGCTCTACGCGGTTCCGGCCAGGGGACGAGAAGGGATGGTCGAGACCCTGGACGTGGTGTTCGCGGCGATCAAGGCCGGCGGGTCGTCGCTGGTTCCGGTGGGAGCGACGCCGGTCACCGTGGGTACACGGCGATGAGAAACCTCGACATCGAGTGGCGCTTCCGCGAGTGGATCCTGGCCGGTCGTGAACCACGCCGAGACCCGGACAGGAATCGCCGGTAAGCCCCAGCCATCCGACGTTCGATCGTGGATCGACAACGAGCGGAAACACCACCGATCATCGCGTCCGCTGCTTGCCGAGATCGACGGTCACCTCGCGCAGGGGGCTGAGATTGCCGGCCGCGTCGAACGCGCGGATCCACAGATGGAGGGGCTGCGACTTCGTTCGCTTGGGAACCGGTGGAAACTCGAAGTCCGCGCCGAGGCATGCGTCGGTGCTACCGAACCGCAGCGTCGTGCCGCGATCGCGGACCACGACGCGTAGCGTGTCATCGGACGGGACTTCCCCCGCCTGCAGCTCGTGCACCTCGTAGCCGGCGACGTCCTGCGTGCCGCCCAGCGTGAGCTCGACGAACGAGCCCACCGGATCCTTCCAGTGCGGAGGGCTCGACGGCTTCCAGCGAACAAACTCCGCCTTGACGACCCGGTCGAGGGTCGGTGGCACGGCATCGGGGCCATCGCCGGTGGTGAACCGCGACACGATGTACTCCGCCTGCTTGGTGCGGACGACGACCGCGTACCGCGTGTTCGGGACGAGCGGCGATCTCGGCTGGACGATGAAGCTCGCATGCTTGGCTTTCGTGGTGCGCCGCAACGTCGTCGGCACGACGGCGCCCCCCTCCTTGCGTACGAGCACGTCCGACTCGGCCGCGGTCGCGGACCCACTCTTCGCGATGGACGGGCCGCCATCCACCAGCTCGAAGACCTCCACGCCGGGGGCCGGGAACACGACGCGGAGCTGCACGTTCGTCGGCACCGGTGAGCTCGAGACAGTCGTCCAGAGCTGCGCCGGTGGACACGTGCCTGCCTGGACCGATCCGACGGTACCGGCCAGGACCACCGCCGCGAAGCTGAACCGCATCGAGCGAGTGTGTCGCACCGTGGATCCCGGTGCCACCGCAAGTTGGCAACGCCGCGAGGCGGACGAATCGTTCGTCCCGCGCTACCCCGCCGTCATGCCGCGATCGAGCCACGCACGCAGCCGCGCCAGCGCCTGGTCGAGCGTCGCGTCCTCCTTGCAGAAACACGCGCGGACCAGGTTGCGTGGGGGCGAGGCCTCGTAGAACGCACTCATCGGGATGAGCACCACGCCCGCCTCGACGACGAGCCGGCGACACAACGCGATGTCGTCCTCACCGGGACGGAGCCAGGCCGCGACGTCGAGCACGAGGAAGTAGGTGCCGTCGCACGGCAGCAACGGCACGCCGAGCGCCGTCAGGCCCGAGGCGAGCCGATCGCGGCTGCGCGCGAGCAAGCCGCCGAGCTGCTCGAAGTACTCGCCCGGCAAGCCGAGCCCGAGCGCGACGGCATGCTGGAGGTTCGGCGGCGTCGTGAACGTCACGAACTGGTGCGCCTTGGTGATCGGCCGGAGCAGCGCGGCAGGCGCCGTGATGTAGCCGACCTTCCAGCCGGTGAGCGAGAACGTCTTGCCGGCGGAGCCGATCCGCAGCGTCCGCTCGCGCATCCCCGGCAACGTCATGAGCGGCACGTGCGTGGCCCCGAACACGAGGTGCTCGTAGACCTCGTCACACACGGCGAGCGTGTCGTGGCGCAGGACCAGCGACGCGAGGAAGCCGAGCTCGTCGCGCGTGAACACCTTGCCCGAGGGGTTCATCGGCGAGTTGAGGACCACCAGCTTGGTGCGCGGCGAGAACGCGGCCTCGAGCTCGTCGTGGGGCAGCGACCAGGTTGGAGGCACGAGTCGGACCGGCCTTGGGATCGCGCCGAGGCGGCGGATCACCGGCGCGTACGTGTCGTACGCTGGCTCGAGGAGCACGACCTCGTCGCCGGCATCGAGTAGGCCCAGGAAGCAATCCATCAACGCCTCGGTGGCTCCTGAGGTGACGAGGACCTCGGTCTGCCAATCGATCTCGAGGCCATAGCACCGGCGATCGTGATCCGCGACGGCCTGGCGCAGCGCCGGCATGCCCATCATCGGCGGGTACTGGTTGTGGCCGTCGACCACATAGTCGGCGGCGGCGCGACGGAGCTCGAGCGGCCCGCGGTCGTCCGGGAAGCCCTGGCCAAGGTTGACCGCGGCATGGTCGCGCGCGAGCGCGGACATCGTCTCGAAGATGGTCGTCCCGTAGCTCGAGAGCGTCGCGTTACCGAGCTTCACGCGCGCACTGTACGCCAAGCCGATCGCGAGCAAACGCTGATAGCGTACCGACCACGTGGCTTTCGATCCCCTCCCCTATGCCGCGCCGGTGTTCGCGCTCGCGCTCCTGATCGAGGGCTGGGCGATCGGCGGCTACTCGCGGCGTGCGGTGGTGTCCGCACTCGGCTGCGTCGCACTCGACCAGATCACGGCGGCGTGGGGGCTGGTGTTGTTCGTCACCACGTTCGAGGCGGTGCACCGCACGCTCGGCCCGGTCAGCCTGTCGGCACGCAGTCCATGGACGTGGGTCCTCGCGGTCCTCGCGCACGACTTCGCCTACTACGCGTATCACCGCGCCTCGCATCGCGTGAACGTGCTGTGGGCGGCGCACGTCGTCCATCACCAGAGCGAGCGCTACGACTTCACGGTCTCGCTCCGCCAGGGCGCGCTGGCCACGTGGATCACCTACGCGTTCTACCTGCCGCTCGCGCTGCTGGTCGATGCCCAGGTGTTCCTCGTCGTCCACGCTGCGTACCAGATCTACCAGTTCTTCGTGCACACGCGCGCGATCGGGCGGCTCGGGCCGCTGGAGGCAGTCTTCGCCACCCCGAGTCATCACCGCGTGCATCACGGCTCGGAGCGCCGGCACCTCGACACGAACTATGGTGGCTTCTTCATCGTGTTCGATCGGCTGCTCGGGACCTTCGTCCCCGAGCAAGGTGAGCCCCGCTACGGCGTGCCCGGTGGCTACGATGTCGTGAGCCCGCTGTTCGCCAACACGTACATGATGGGGCGACTGATCGCCGCGACGCGGACCGCGACGACCGGGCGCGCCCGCCTGCGGCTGTGGTTCGGTCCGCCCGAAGCGAGCACGTATGCGATGTCCAGCGCTGGCCATGCGCCCCGCGCCGTGGAGCACGCCTCGATCATCGGGACCTGGCTGCCGCTGGTCGCCGCCGGAGTCGGGACCCTCACGCTGGTGTTCGTGGATCTACCCATCTCGATGGCGGTGGTGATCGGCGGCGCGTGCGTGGTGTTGCTCGAGCTCGCGAGCGCACCGCTCGATGGTCGCACCCGATGACCGGTGCTACTGTCACTTGATGTCGGTCCGTGGCGGTCACACAGGCGGGCGCGTCGTGCTGCGACCTGGACTGGGATTCAACGGGGTGAAGGTGTTCTCCGCGACGATGTTTGCGGATCGCGACCAGCTCGGTGAAAAGGTCACGAGCTGGATCGCCGCGAACTCGCATGTCGCAGTCACGGAGATCGCCGTCACCCAGTCGAGTGACGCCGCGTTTCACTGCATCGCGATCACCGTGTTCTATCGCGAGCCGAAGCGCTGACCAACCGCGGGATCGAGATCGACGACCTCAGTCGCCGCACTCGGGGCCGAGGTGATCGATCGCATCGTACGAGCTCGGATCGGGTCGCAACCACACGAGGTGCCGTCCGACCTGGGCATTACCGCCGCCGAGATCGTACGTGCTGTACTCGCCCGGGCCCTCCGCGACCAGCACCTTCGCGCCCGTCCTGTCCGTGAGCACCGCAGTGAGCGCAAGTGGATGATCCTGCGCGTCGGTCACCTTGACCGGCGTGCCGTCAGCGCCCGCGACGAAGAACCCGCTGAACGTCTCCGCCTTCCACTCGCACTGAGTGGCGGGTGCCGCGCCGTCCGGGATCGCGAGCCAGTTCACCGCGCCCGCCCACGCGACCGGCTTGCCGCCGAGCTCGACCTGCGCGATCGACCACAGCATCTCGCACCCTGGAGCCGTGCACGGCTTCGCTGGAATCGCGGCCGTGATCGCCGGCGGAATCGGAGTCTGCTTCGTCGGACGCTGCCAGCGCCCTTCCTTGTCGACCTCGCCGAGACGCTGCGCCACCGATCGGGGCGCAGCGATCTGGCACTCGGAAGGCGCGGCCTCCGAGACCACCACGATCGCCGACGCGTTCTGCGGATCCGGCGGCGCGGCGCATCCGGCGAGCTCGACGCCATACGCGAGGTTCGGTGTCTGGGCTTCGATCGCCGCGGCGTAGTAGCTACCGACGGTCGCCTGGCATGGCTGTGCACCCCCGAGGAGCCACACCTTCGCGGGCGGCGACGGCACCCCGGCGGCCACCGCGACGGCCGCATCGATCGGCGCGTACTCGGGCACGTTCGCGATCGAGTCGACGACCTTGTCGTGGAGCGGCAGCACCCAGCCGGTGTGGCCCTTCGCCCCCTCCTCCGGCGTGAGATACGACGCGACGAAGACGCTGCTGGCCGCCGGACAGCCGGTGCCCGCGACCGGGATCGGACCTCCACCACCGCGCCGCGCCGGACACGCGGTCAGCATCGCCAGCGCGACAGCGGAGGTGCCTAGCAGTCGTCTCATCCGAGGATTGTTCGCCCAGAACAATCCCGCGCGCCATCGCTCGGATGCGCGATCATCCCGGCTCCGGCTGCCGCATCCCGAGGATCCCGGCGACCACCCGATGGCCGATCGCATCGAGCCCGCGCGGTTGCCAAGCTGAGCCTTTGCTCGCACTTTGCTGACATGGCCAGCACGACCAGCGCCCTCCTCAACCCACCCGAGATCGCCCACTCGGTCCCGGCGTTCCCAGGCTTGCCGGTGATCGGCAACCTGCTCGAGTTCCGTCAGGACCGGCTGAAGCTGCAGGATCGCGCGGCGCAGATCGGCCCGATCGCCCGGTTCTCGCTGGTCCACATCCCGGTCTACGTGATCACGTGCGCCGACCTGGCTCACCAGGTGCTCGTCGCTGACGCGGCTGCGTACCAGAAGTCGCCCGGCTTGCAGTTCCTGATGCCGTTACTCGGTGACGGCCTGCTCACCGCCGAGGGTGCCACGCACAAGCGTCACCGCAAGCTGCTCGCGCCGGCGTTCGCGCCGAAGCGGTTGGCGGCGTATGGCGAGGTCATGGTCGGCGAGACGCGCGACCAGATCGCGCGCTGGCGAGTCGGCCAGCGGATCGATCTCGCCCACGAGATGATGGAGATGACGCTCGCGATCGCCGGCCAGACGATGTTCAACGCCGACGTCCGTCGCGACGCCAAGGTCGTCTCCGAGAGCCTCGAGCTCGGCATGCGCTCGATGGTCGCGAACATCACCTCGCCGGTGCGGCTCGGTTACCAGTGGCCGCTGCCCCGGCACCTCCGCATGAAGCGCGCCGTGAAGCAGCTCGACGAGGTCGTGTACCGCCTGATCGCGGAGGGGCGCCGGATCGGCACGGATCGGGGCGACGTGCTCTCGATGCTCCTGCTCGCGCGCGACGAGGACGGCACCGCGCTGAGCGACCGAGAGATCCGTGACGAGGTCATGACGCTGCTCCTCGCCGGCCACGAGACCACGGCGAATGCGCTGACGTGGACCTGGTACGAGCTCGGCCGCAACCCAGGCGCACTCGCCACGCTCGAAGCAGAGCTCGCGCGCGTCCTCGGGGATCGCCCGGTCACGATCGACGACCTTCCCGCGCTGCCGTGGAACCTCGCGATCATCGAGGAGGCGATGCGCCTGCATCCACCGGCGTACATCACCGGCCGGCAGGCCATGCGCGATGTCGAGCTCGGAGGTCACGAGCTCCCGGCACGCTCGCTACTCACCGTCTACATCCGGGCGATCCATCGCCGCGCCGACTACTTCCCGACCCCGCTCGCGTTCAAGCCCGAGCGGATGTTGCCCGACGCCAAGAAGGCGCGACCTCGCCACCACTACCTGCCGTTCGGCGCCGGCCCCCGGGTCTGCATCGGCTCGCACTTCGCGCTGCTCGAGGCGCAACTCGCGCTCGCGACGATGGTGCAACACACCAAGCTGCGCCTGCTGTCGACGCACGTGGTGCCCGAGCCGCTCGTCACGTTGCGCCCACGCGGTGGCATGCCGGCGGTGGTCGAGCGCTAGGGCAGGAACCGGCCGCGATGCGCCGGTGCCGGGATCTCGCAAGCATCGACCGTGCCCCAGATCCGGTAGCGCAGCCTCGCGACCAGCCGGTAGCCCAGATCGAGCACGAACCCTGGCAACCACCGCATCGCGTGGGCCCAGCTCCAGGGTCTCCGCAGGTGCGCCGCGAGGTGAAGGAAGGCCTTGCTGCGCAGGTGCGCGCGACCCACCTCGACGTAGACGATCGTGTCGAGGTTGTCCGCAATCTGTGGGTGCCGCGCGCGCAACGCGGCCGCGGTCGGACCTTGCAGCGGCGCGAACCGGATCGCCGTGTCGCGCTCGTGACGCAGGACCCACCTCACGGACCTCGCGCACAGCCCACAAGCGCCGTCGTAGAGCACGATCGGCCCATCGGGCACGGCCGCCGGAGCAGCCTCGGTCGTGGTCGCAGCCGCAGCCATCTTCCGCATCATGCCTCGTCTGAGCGCGGAGGCAATGGCTGGTATCGTCGGACGACGCCGTGGCTGAACTGGAGATCATCGGCCGCATCCTGCTGGGTGCGGCCATCAGTGGCTTCATCCACGGATACGTCTGGGTCCGGCTGGTGCGGCGCTCCCACCTGCCCCGGCCCTGGCACCTCGCGGTCACCAGCTCGATGGTCCTGCTCTGGATCTCGATCCCGATCACGACCTGGTCGCGCAATGTCTGGCCGGGGCTCGCGGCGACGTTCGGCTGGGTCTCGATGCCGTGGATGGCGCTCGTCGGGCTCACGTTCGTCGCTCTCGTGGTGCTCGATGTCTGCACGCTGACCGTGCGGCTGGGGCGGCGCGCGATCACCAGGCGCCCGGTGGAGGTCTCGGTGGGGCGTCGCACGTTCCTGGCACGAGTCACCGGCGGCACGGCGCTCGCGGTGGGAGGCACTGGCATGGCGCGGGGTATGTTCGAGGCACGTGGAACGCACGAGATCGTCGATGTCGAGATCACGCTCGACAAGCTCCCGGCCGCCCTCGATGGCTTCACGATCGTGCAGCTCTCGGATCTCCACGTCGGGATGACGATCGATCGCGCGTTCGTCCAGCGCGTGGTCGACCACACCAATCGGCTCGCACCCGATCTGATCGCGCTGACCGGCGACCTCGTCGACGGCCAGGTGGAGGACCTACGAGAGGACATCGCCCCGCTCGCCTCGCTGCGCGCGAAGCACGGCGTGTTCGCGGTGACCGGCAACCACGAGTACTACTCCGGCGCCGACGCCTGGATCGAGGAGCTCAAGCGCCTCGGCGCGAGGTACCTGAGAAACGAGCGCGTCACGATCGGCAACGGCGATGCCAGCTTCGAGCTCGCCGGCGTCGATGATCACGGCGCGCACGGGTGGCAAGGCCACGGTCAGGATCTCCCCGCCGCCACCGCAGGTCGCGATCGGGAGCGAGCGCTCGTGCTGCTCGCGCACCAGCCACGCCAGGTGCGGGTGGCCGCGCTCCATGGCGTGGATCTCCAGCTGTCGGGTCACACGCACGGCGGTCAGATCTGGCCGTGGCACTACCTCGTCAAGATCCAGCAAGGCGGGCTGCTCGCCGGTCGCTACCTGCACGCGAGCACCCAGCTCTACGTCACGCGCGGTTGCGGCTACTGGGGACCACCCGTCCGGTTGCTCGCGCCGCTCGAGATCACGCGGGTCATCCTGCGCAGCGCGAGGGTCTAGATCGTCTACGATGCGAGCATGGGGCCACGTCTCGGGGTCGTGATCGCGTTCGTCCTGGTGCTCGTCGGTGGCCTGGCCGCGGCGGATACCGGTGGGCGCATGGGTGGCGGTAGCTGGGGGAATTCGTCGAGCTCGAGCAGCTCGTCTTCCTCCTCGTCCTGGGGGTCGTCACGCAGCTCGTCTTCTTCGTCGTCGTGGACGTCGTCACGTCGCTCGTCGTCCGATGATGGCTACTCGAGCTCGTCGTCGAGCTACTCGGGAGGCGGCGGAGGCAGTCTGGCGCTGATCGTGGCGCTGGTCGTGATCGGCGTGATGTTCGCGATCGGCCGGCTCGTCGCCGAGCGGAAAGCGTCGGAGCTGTCGTACGGCTCCGAGTACCTGGGCGGCGGAGACGTCGCGATCGCCAGCGTCGATGTCGGGGTCCTCCGCGTCGCGCTCGATGGTCGCGCCCGCAAGTTCGTGCAAGCCGAGCTCACCCGGATCGCCAAGGTCGCGGATACCGCCACCCCGGAAGGCCGGGCAACCATGCTCCGCGAGGTGACGCTGCTCCTTCGGCGCGTCCGTGATGCCTGGGTCTATGGTGGCGCCATCAACGAGCCGATGCGGGACCTGGCCGCGGCCAAGCAGACCTTCGATCGTCACGTCAGCGATGCCCGCGCGCGCTTCCTGCACGAGACCGTCAGCAACGAGCAGGGCAAGCTGACCAGCGCGAGCGCGCCCGAGCTCACACCGCGGTCATACGAGGGCGAGGGCCTGATCCTCGTCACCCTCATCGTCGCCGCGAACACCGAGCTGTTCACCGTCGCGTCGATCGGAGATGGCGAGCACCTCCGGCTCGCGCTCGAGGCCGCCTCGAACCGCACCGCGAGTGACCTGGTCGCGATCGAGATCGTCTGGCAACCGACGGAAGACAACGATCGGCTGTCGTCGATCGAGCTCGAGGCGAAGTACCCGCGCCCCGACCTGCACCCGATCCGGGGTGCGCTCGTCGGCAAGGAGTTCTGCACCTACTGCGGCGGGCCGTTCCCGGCCGAGCTGGTGTCATGCCCGCACTGCGGCGCTCCCGCAACCGGACACGACACCGCGAACCGTCGCGCCGCGTAGTACAACGCGGGCCATGCGCCCGCCCGCTGTCCCGGCCCTCGTCCTGGCTCTCGTCGTTGCGCTGCACGGAGCCGCCCAGGCTGCGCCGCTGAAGCTGACGCTCGACCAGGTCCTCGCGAAGGCGGCGGCGGGGCCCCGGGCGAGGATGGCGGCCGGCGACACCGATGCCGCCGCGGCGCGCATCGATGAAGCGGATGCTGCGCGGATGCCTCGCGGCAAGGCGACGCTGTACGGCACCGTCAGCCCCAAGATCCAGTGTGACGATCCGCAGTGCCTGACCACGAGCCCGAAGAATTTCGCGCTCCGGTTCTCGGGGCTGTACGGCAGCGCGCAGCTCGACATCACCCAGCCCCTGTACACGTTCGGCAAGATCGCGCATGCGCGGCGCGCCGCGCGAGCCGGTCTCGATGCGCAGCGCGCCCTCGCCGACGAAGCCGCAGGCGATCTCGCGGTCGATGCGGCGCGCGCCTACTGGGGGATCAAGACCGCGCGCGAGCTCGGCTACATGCTCGACGACGGCATCGAGCAGCTCGAGTCAGCGGTCAAACGGCTCGACGAGCGCACCGGCAAGGACGCCATCTCGATCCCGGATCGCCAGCGGGTCGCCGTGCTGCTCGCGGAGGCCAAGGCCCAGCGTGCCGATGCGGGCGCGGCCGAGCGCCAAGCCCTCGCCGGGTTGCGCGCGATCACCGGCATCCCCGATGCAGAGATCGATGACGCGCCACTCGCGGCGGTGGAGCATGCGATCCCCGCAACGGCCAGCGCCGCGCGCCGTCCCCAGGCGATCGCGGCCCGGCAAGGTGCCCGCGCCGCCGACGAGCTCGCGGCGATGACCCACGGCCAGTACTGGCCGGATCTAGCCCTCGTCGCATCCGCGCTGATCGCGCACGCCCAGGGGGTCGATGATCCTCCGAGCACGTTCGCGAACGACCCGTACAACCGCAGCGGCGCGGGCGTGGTGCTCGCGCTGCAATGGACGATCGAGCCGTGGAGCGTCGGGGCCAGGGTCGGGCGCGCTCGCGCCGAGGCACGCAAGGCGCATGCGCAGCGTGACCTCGCGGAGCTCGGCGCGCAGTATGACGCCGACACCGCGCTGGCCGAGGCAACGGGCGCGCGCGACCGGCTCGCGGCCAGCACGGACGGCGACAAGGCGGCGCGCACGTGGCTCGCGGCGGTGCTCCAGGCGGATGCGATCGGGACGTCCGAGCCCAAGGACCTGGCAGATGCGTATATCGCCTGGTTCCAGATGCGGGCCCGGTGGGCACAAGCGGCCTACCAGTGGAACGTCGCCGTGGTACGCCTCGGACGTGCCGGCGGTGAATTCCATGCCGTCCCCGGCCGTCCATGAAAAAGCCCATGAGGAGCCTGATGTTGAGTCGAATCGCATTTGTTCTGATCTCCTCGCTCGCCGTGCCCGCGTTTGCCGGTCCCGAAGCCGGTAGCGGAAGTTCCCCGACGGCGCCCGCCAAGACCGGCCCGGGGACCGCGGTGGTCAAGCAGGCGAACGAGACCATCGCGAGCCTGCTCAAGCAGAAGGCAGCCCCGGGCTCGGATGCCGAGAAGACGCAAGCGAAGAAGGTGACCGAGAGCGTCCGTAGCTTCCTCAACATCGACGAGCTCGGCAGGGCCGCGATGGTCAACCAGTGGAGCAAGCTCACCCCGGCGCAACAGGCCGAGTTCCTGAAGGTGCTCCGCGATCTGATCGAGGCCAACTACATCAACGGCCTGCGCGCGAACCTCGCGTACACGGTCGCGTACGTCGGCGAGGGCGCCAACAAGGCGGGCCAGGCCGTCGTCAACACGAAGATCACCGCGCAGCGCAAGGGTCGGCCGTACACCATCGCGATCGACTATGTCCTGGTGAAGGATCTGACCGGGCTCCGCGCGTTCGACATCGTCACGGATGGCGTGGGACTCGTCGAGAACTACCGCCAGATGTTCGACAAGATCATCACCGACAAGGGCTTCCCCGCGCTGATCGAGAAGATGAAGAAGAAGCTCGACACGATCAACGCCTCGCCCCCGCCGGCACCCGGGTCGGTGGCCCCGGTCCCGGCCGCAGCCGCCAAGGGCTAGCGGCAAGACCGCGCTCTCGCGTGCACTCGATCGCGCGCGGAGGCATATAGTCTCCGGCGATGTCACTCCATCGCGATCGCGCGCTCGCCTGGCTCGAAGAGGATCCGGATCCGATCACCGCGGAGGAGCTGCGGACGCTGCTCGCCGCTTGCGATCGTGGTGACGCCGCGGCGCAGAAGGATCTCGACGAACGGTTCGAGGGCTCGCTCGAGTTCGGCACGGCCGGCCTGCGCGGCATCCTCGGCGCCGGCCCGCAGCGCATGAACCGCGTGCTCGTCCGCAAGGTCGCCTCGGGACTCGCGGCCTACCTGCTCGCGAAGGTTCCCGACGCCAAGATCCGCGGCGTCCTGATCGGCCACGACGCGCGCCGCAACTCGCGCGTGTTCTCCGAGGACTCGGCCCGCGTGCTCGGCGGCGCTGGCATCAAGGTCTACCTCGCGCACCGGCCGTGGCCGACCCCCACCACCGCGTGGGCGGTCGTCGAGAAGCGCGCGTGCGCCGGGGTGATGGTGACCGCGAGCCACAACCCGCCCGCGTACAACGGCTACAAGGTCTACTGGGGCAACGGCGCGCAGATCATCCCGCCGCACGACGTTGGCATCGCGGCCTCGATCGCCACGATCGGTCGGTCCGACCAGATCGCGATGCCCGCGCTCGACGAGCTACGGCGCCGCGGCCTCGTGATCGATCTCGACGAGTCCCTGCATGACGACTACCTCGCGCAAGTGGTCGCGCTGCGGGCGAGTCCCGCGATCGATGGCCGCGGCCTCGTGATCGCGTACACGCCGCTGCACGGCGTCGGTGCGCTGTCGGTCGAAGGCGCGCTCCGGCTCGCGGGGTTCCCGCAGGTCCACACCGAGCCCTCGCAGCGCGAGCCCGATGCCGAGTTTCCGACCGTGGCGTTCCCCAACCCCGAGGAGAAAGGCGCGATGGATCGCGTGCTCGCGCTCGCGGCCGAGCAGCGCGCCGACCTCGTGCTCGCCAACGATCCGGACGCCGATCGGCTGAGCGTCGCGCTGCCGGGCGTCGGCCCGGGTGCCGCGTACGCCCAGCTCACGGGCGATCAGGTCGGCGTCCTGCTCGCGGACTACCTCCTCCAGGTCGGCCCCGCCGACAAGCGCATGGTCGCGACGACGATCGTGTCGTCCCAGCTGCTCGGCTTCCTCGCCAAGCAGGCCGGCGCCGACTATCGCGAGACCCTCACCGGCTTCAAGTGGATCGGCAACGCCGCGATCGACTACGAGCGCGAGCACCACGGCCGGTTCGTCATGGGCTACGAGGAGGCGCTCGGCTACTCCGTCGGCCCGCTCGTCCGCGACAAGGACGGCGTCTCGGCAGCCGTGCTGTTCGCCGAGCTCACCGCGTGGAACCGCGCCCGCGGCAAGTCGGTGCGCGACCACCTCGACGACATCTATCGCAAGGTCGGGCTGTTCGTGACCGAGCAGGTCTCGCTCACCCGGCCCGGCTCCGAAGGCCTCACCGAGATCCGCGCCGCGATGGCGAGGTTCCGCGCCTCCCCGCCCGGCGAGCTCGGAGGCAGTGCGATCGAGCAAGTCGTCGATCTCGCGCGCGGCGAAGGCGGCCTTCCACCGTCGGACGTCCTCGTGTTCAAGCTCGTCGGCGGACGCCGGGTCATCATGCGTCCCTCGGGCACCGAGCCCAAGCTCAAGAGCTACTATGAGGTCCGGATCGAGGTCGGCGCCAACGAGCCCATCGACGCCGCCCGCACGCGCGGCCTCGTCGAGCTCGCCAAGCTCCGCGACGCCCACCAGACCCTGCTCGGATAGCAACGCGGACCGCGCATTCGCGCCGCTCAGCCCACCAGCGCGAAGAACCGCTCCATCTGGTCCTTCTGGCGCGGCGGCATGTACTCGAAGTTGCGGCCGCGGTCGATCACCTCCCAGAACTCCTTCGACTCGACCTTGCCGAGCTGCTCGCGGATGAGCTGCAGGCGATCGCGGTCCTCTCCCGCCATGTCGGCGGCGATCCTCTGAGCCCGTGCGTCGGCACCGACGGCGAGGTAGTAGCAGGCGAGCTTGATCTGCGCCTTGCGAATGCCCTGGAGCCCGGCTTCCTGTCGCTTCAGCCGCAGCGGCTGGTCGAGCTCGAGGAACATCGCCAGCATCTTGTCGTCGAGATCGTTGCCGTGCTTCTGCGCGTGCGCGAACTCGCACAGCGCGGACACGTCGTACGCGACGGTCTCGGTCACGAAGCCGAGCTGCATGTCGTAGCTCGTGCGGCCGTAATAGATCATGTGGCGCACACCCTCCATCGCGAGGTCGTCGGCGCCGCTCTTGATCATCGTCTCGACCAGCAGGCGGTACTGGTTCAGCACGTTGTAGGCGGTACGCACCGCGCGCGCGTTGAGCGCGGCCCGCAGGTAGCTGTTCATGAACCGCAACGAGAGCTCGACGACCCTGCGGTTGTTGCGCGCCAGCGCGGCCTCACCGACGTAGCGCGTATCGATCGCGATCAGGTAGTTGATGTCGGGCATCTCGCTCTGCGCCTCGGCATAGATGCCGAGGTACTGACGCAGCGCCTTCCATTCGAGCCAGATGCGATCGGCCTCGAGCTCGGTCAGCGACTCCGGATCCATCGCGACGAAGTCGGGGTTCCCGCGGATGCCTTCGCCGATCTTGAACCAGCTCGGCTGCGCGCGGTCCTTGACATCGAGATAGCGCACCACGAAGTCCTTGATCGCGTCGACCGCCCGGCTCGCGATGATCTTGTCCTTGCCGGAGATCGAGTTCGACGTGATATCGGTGAGCTCCTCGAGTGCCGCGATCGCGGGCGCCTGACCCAGCATGATCGCGTCGGGGTCTTGCTCCGTGGCCGCCGCCACGACGTCATCGGTGGCCTGGCGCTCGATCCGAGCGACGAGGTTCGTCGGCGCGAGGAACCGGAACACATAGGAGAAGTACGGCAACATCATCAGGAGGCCGAACCCGGTCGCGATCATCACCGCGAACACACTCGCCCGGGGTACGTGCTCCTTGTGGAGCGCGAGGGACGTGGCGACGCCGACGACGCAGGTCACCACGTAGTAGGCCATGACGGTGACGTTCGTGCGGTCGCGCAAGAACATCTGCGCGACACCGGTGTACCGCTCCGAAGTCAGCTGCACGAGGAGTGACACCACGGTGATCACGATGCCGAGCACCGCGGCCGTCATGCCCGCGAGGCCCGGCAGCGCGTCGCCGATGTAGTCGGCGTCGAGCTTCATGTACCGGGTGATCGCGCCGTCGGTCTCGACGGCCGCCGGGCCGCCGGTGTACGCCGAGTCAAACAAGTAGAACGCGATGAACCCGAGCAGCGCGATTCCGCCGAGGATCGCCATCGGCACCAACCACAGTCGCAGCCCTTGCCGGTGCGTACGGCGGCGACGTCGGCGGCGTGAGCTCACGCAGGGACCTTACATCATTGTCGAGGCGGGCTCACGGCAACAGGCCGGCGGGCACGACGCCCGGAGTCGGTGCCGTGTACACGGTGTCCCAGGTCGCTCCGGTATCCTCGGCCGTCTCGTCATCGCCCGCGATCCCGTTGCCGCCGCCAGTCTGGAGCTCGTGGCCTGTCTCGCGCAGGATCCGCTTCGTCGACTTGCCCGATGCCGGTGCGGTCGACTGGGCAGCGATCGTCCGGGTGTCGGTGCCATACGCGGTCGTGGCGGACCCGGTATCCGGGCCATCGAACGCCATCGCGCTCTTGTCGACGAGGCCGTTCGCGACGGTGGGCACGCCGGCGACGACGAGATCGACGTCCCGCACGAGGTCTGCCTGGCCGTCCCACTGGAACACCACGACGATCTCCCCGGCGTTCGTCAGGTTCGGTGTGCCGTTGACGGCGATGCTCGTCATCGTGCCGCTCGCGATGGAGAACGTTGGTGCGGTCGCATACGCCGTCTGGAAGTTGGCCGTCGTGTCGAGCGCGACCGTGATGACCGCGCCGGGCGCGATCGTGGCGCCGGCGGGGAACTGGGCGATGAAGTCGGTCGAGTCGACCGTGGGCGAACCGGCGGGCAGCCGGAAGTAGGTCCCGCTATCGGACAGGTAATAGGTCGACAGGTCGACCGTCTGGCCGGTCGGGTTGGCGATCTCGACGAACTCCCCGGTGGACGGAGCGAGCACGACCTCGGTGAGCAGGAGCGATGAGCCAGCCGCCGGCGCCGGTGCATCGATCGAGACCGGCCCATCAACTCCCGGAACGACCAACGCATCGACCGTGCCGGGAGCGTCGGGCTTCGCGGCGGCGTCACTGGCCCCCTCGACGCGACCACCGGTCGCGCAGCCGCCGAGGATGAGGAATCCAGCCAGGAAGCGCACGGTCCAGTGGGTATCAAGGCCGGGGCCTGACAGCAAGCCACAATCTCGCGCCCCAGGGCACCCAACTGTCGCGGAGTTTCGGTAGGTTCTGCCTCTCACCGAGGAGGCACACCATGGCCGAGAGTCTTGAAGAGCGCGGACGAGCGTTGGAGAACCAGTTCTTCGACCAGGAGAACAAGCACAAGCTCGCGGCGATGAAGGAGAAGCTCGATAGCCAGCGGACCCGTGAGGAGCTCCGCAAGGCGTCGGGGATGTCGGACGACTCGGTGCTCGACAAGCTGGTCGGTCTCGGGCTCACCGGCAACACGATCGCGGCGCTGTCGCTGGTGCCGCTGATCGCGGTCGCGTGGGCCGATGGCGCGATCCAGGACAACGAGCGCACGGCGATCCTGCAGGGCGCGCACGGCAAGGGCCTCGAGCAGGGCACCCCCGGCTACGAGCTGCTGCAGACCTGGCTCGCGAAGCAGCCGACCGAGGAGCTGCTGACCGCCTGGGAGTCCTACATCAAGGCGCTCGCGGGGCAGCTCAACGACGAGCAGAACCGCCTGCTCAAGAACCAGATCGTCGGCTTCGCGAAGATGGTCGCCGCCGCGGCTGGCGGCATCCTGGGCTTCGGCAAGGTCTCGGGCGCGGAGGAGAAGATCCTCCATCGCATCGAAACCGCGTTCGTCCACTGATCGGAACATGAACGATCCGCTCCGCCTGCTCGGCAAGACCGGGGTCAAGGTCTCGCGCGTCGCGCTCGGCACGATGTCGTTCGGTGGAGATGCCGACGAGCACACGGCCGGCCAGATCTGGCGCGCGGCACGCGAGGCCGGGGTCAACCTGATCGACACCGCCGACGTCTACAACCACGGCCGGTCCGAGGAGATGGTCGGTCGCCTGATGCATGGCGATCGCGACGAGCTGGTGATCGCGACCAAGGCGTACTTCCCGATGGGCCCGGACGCCAACGCACGGGGCTCGTCGCGTTACCACCTCGTGCGTGCCGTCGAGGCAAGTCTGCGCCGCCTCGCGACCGATCGCATCGACCTCTACTACCTCCACCGGTTCGATGACGTCACCGATGTGTCCGAGACCCTGCGTGCCATCGAGGACCTCGTACGCGCCGGCAAGATCCTCTACCCCGCGTGCTCCAACTTCGCGGCGTGGCAGATCGCCCATGCGCTGGGCGTCCAGCGCGCGGCGGGGTGGGCACCGCTCGTCGCCACGCAGCCGATGTACAACCTGGTCAAGCGTCAGGTCGAGGTCGAGATCCTGCCGATGGCACACGCGCTGGGCGTCGCGGTGATCCCGTACAGCCCGACCGGTGGTGGGTTGCTCACCGGCAAGTACAGCGCGGGCCGCGCACCGCAGCACGGCCGGCTGATCGAGAGCCAGATGTACCAGGTCCGCTACGGCAACCCGGCGTTCTACGAGATCGCCGATCGATTCTGCACGCACGCCTCGGAGCTCGGCCACCACCCGGCGACGCTCGCGGTCGCCTGGGTCGCGTCGCACCCCGCGGTCACGAGCGTGCTCGTCGGCGGGCGAACCGTCGAGCAGCTCTCTCCGTCGCTCGCGGCGATGCGCGTGGAGCTCGATCCTGCCACC
>JAGSPR010000563.1 GCA_018262455.1 Deltaproteobacteria bacterium
TCTCGTAGGTCTCGCTGATCCCGTTGTTCTTCTCGCCGTGGTACTGGCACCGGAGGAAGTCCGTTCCCAGCGCGCTCGAAGAGTAGGGGCCCTCGCACGAGCCGCCACCAGTAAGCCATCCCTCGCTCAGACGCCAGGGGATTGACGATACCGAGGTCAGCCGGGCCTCGAATGCCGCCGGGTCACAAGCGATCGCGCCCCACTGGTCCACGAACAGGTCCAGCGGATCACCCGCGAGCCGCGGCGACGCTCCGTCGGCCTTGCCGCCAGGCTTGCCGTCGTCCGGCCGACCTTCGCTCGCCTGGGTCGGTCCTGTGCACGAGCTCGCGAGCGCACCGACAACTGCACCGACGAGGCAACTGCGAAAGAGTCCTGGGCAATGCGGCGTCATCTCGAATCCAATCCGTGAGCCATGCCTTCGTAGAGGGACACACGATCACGACGTCGCGTTAAAACTTCGCGCCGCAGTCGTGCTCCCGAAATGTGCGTGGCCACGCTTACGTGCACTACCGCTCGCGAGCAACCGCCGTCGAATCGATCTCACAAACTCGGCTTTGGCGCGCTCGTCCATCGAGACCTGATCGCCAGCGCGCACGCCGAGCCAGCGAGCACGATGACTCCCGCGAACAAGCCGGCCCCGACGGCGAAGCGCTGTTCAGCCGACGCCGCAGTCACGCCCCGAGTAACGAGCAAGTAGCTGCAGCCGCTGATCTCGAGAGCGCCCACCACGCCACACCCGAGCAAGGTCGTCCTGCCTAGCCATCCCCGGCGGCGTGACGTCGCCGCGACCGCCAGGAGCCCGAAGGCCATGACCAAGCTGCCTGCCACGTGCAGCGTCGCACGAGGCGCCAGGCTATCTACGATCGGATCTTGATCGCGACAAGTGTACATCTCCACGCCCTTTTCGAGATTCATCGACCAGCAGTGGCGATCCCACTGACTCATCGCAATCACGCCCACCACGAACAGCGCGCCCCCCAGACCGAGCGCGAGCCAGCTGACGACGCGCACGCGGTTGGCGGCGCGCGTGGGGCTGCTCGCCGCGCGCGAGAGCCCGATCGTTGGCTCTGCGGGCCTGACTCTGGCGGATTCCGTCATGGCTGGAGAACGCTCCCGCAGCGCCACGTATTTCGGACCTCGGTGACGCCGCGGAGGAGGCGGACCCACCCGACCCGATCTAGCGCGCCCACATGCTCGACCCGCGCAATTGGAGCCTGCCGCCGGCTACCAGGCGCGCCAGATCGGGAACTCGCTGCCCTGTGCCGGCGCGGCGACGAGGCCGTTCTCGATCGCACCGTCGTCGCTCTCGGGCTCGCACAGGTACACCGCGATCGCGCCGAGCGGCTGATCGGTGCGCACGCGGTACAGGTCCGGTGGCAGCTGCCGGCTCTCGCGACGCCACTCGACCTCGAGCTCGCCGACCTGCGACGCTTCGAGGATCTTGCGGCCACCCTCGGTCCCGAAGCCGGTGACCGTGGCGACCTCGACGTCGCAGGCTCCGATGACCGGCTCCACCGCGAGCCCGTGAAGTCGGAGGTGCGTGGCGATCGGCTCGGACACGATGTACGCCGGCGGCCTGGCGATGATCGTGGTGCCGACGAAGTTGGCGAAGTAGCGCACCTTCACCAGCGACGGCTCGCCATCGAGGGTGCGCGGCGTCCGGGTGGCGATCTCGATCGGCTCCGCGAACGCGTCGAGCCGGCTGCGCACCGCGATCTGGTCGCGCGGCATCCGGCTCGCGGCCACGACCTGCATCACGTCGTCGCGATGCGTCGCGACATACGTCAGCGCCTCGAGGATCGTCGCGTACGTGGTGCGCACCCGGTCGGGGAACGTCAGGTACGAGTAGCACTCGAGCAGCAGATCGAGCCGGTTGGTCAGCCCGCGGTAGTTGCTACCGAACCGCGGGTGGTGCGGATAGGTCATCCAGCCCTCGGTCACCGGCGCGGCCGGATCGGCGTCGCGCCGTGCATCGAGCGCGCGCTCGTCCTCGACGAAGTTGCCGTACCAGCCCGCGAGCAGCTGGTGGTCGCGCGCGAGTGCCGCGGTGACGGCCGGCATCATCTGCGTCCGCATGTAGGCGATCGGCTCGGGGCGCCCGGTCGGCACCGTGTGCGGGACGTCGTACGTCATCGCGAACCGATGCACCGAGCCGTTCGTGGCGTGGCAATCGATCGTGAGCTCCGGTTCCCAGACCTGCACCACGCCCGCCTGCAAGAACCTCATCTCGACCGCGGCCTGCCGCATGTAGTCGCGATTGAGGTTGATGCCCGACTTGTTGACCCGCGTGCCGACCTTCTCGGGACCGATCTGGCCCTCGAGCTTGGGCAGGTCGAGCCGGCGGTTCGCAGGATCGATCGCGTCGTTGCCATCGGGATTGAACAGCGGCACCACCACCAGCGTGAGGTTCGCGAGGATCTCCGCGTGCTGGCCGTCGAGCAGATCGCGGAGCAGCATGAGGCTCGCCTCCTTGCCCTCCACCTCGCCCGCGTGGATCCCGTTGATGACCAGCACGACCGGCAGCCCGCGCTTGCGCGACTCCTCCGGGGTCCGGATCCCGTGCGCCGACACGACCACCAGCGGCAGCTCCCGCCCACCCGGGCTGGTCCCGAACGAGGACAGATGAAACCGCGGATCGGCCCGCGCGACGAGCGCGCCGAGGAACGCCATCACGTCGGCGTGTAACGAGGTTTCCTTGTACGAGGTGGCTTCCGCGCGAGTGACCGGGGGCACCGCTCGCTCATAGCAGGAAGCCCTGGCGAACGGCGCGGCGACGCGCGCGTTTGCCGCGATGGTCGGGTACGCTGCAGCCCGTGCCGCGGATCCTCGTGCCCGCAGTCGTCGTGGTGCTCGCAGGCGCGGCCATGCTCGCAGGCGCGACGGGTGCGTGCTCGGGCGATCGGCGTCCGGCGACCCCGCTCTCCCACCACGTAACCGTGCCCGTCACTGATGACGCAGGCGGGCCGCCCGGCGAGCCGGCGATGCGATGCGAGATGGCGTGCTGCGTGACCGAGGCGCAGCGCAAGCCCGCGCCCGGCGGCGAGTTCGAGTGCTGCATGTGCCCGAAGGCCGACTGAAGCCGAATCGACTCTCGACTCTCGACCTCGACCTCGACCTCGACCTCGACCTCGACCTCGACCTCGACCTCGACCTCGACCTCGACCTCGACCTTGACCTCGACCTTGACCTTGACCCCAACCTTGACGCGTTTGACGGCGACGTAGACGTCGACCCCTTCGTTGACCTCGACCTTGACCCTGGGACCTTGGCTGCACCCTTGCGATCTGCGTGTGCCGAAGGGGTCAACGACAACGATGGAGGCAACCTCAACGTCGCCGTTCAAAGCGTCAAGGTCGGGGGACAAGGTCGACGTCGACGTCAAACGCGTCAACGTTCGTGCGCCCGTCGCGCCCGTCGCGCCCGTCGCGCCCGTCGCGCCCGTCGTGCGCCCGATCAAACGGCCTTGTTGATCGACCGTCTACTTGATCCCATGCCGATGCGGCGAAGACGGGGCCAGCCAGTGCTCCGTCGTCGATCCCGTACGCTTGCCGGTGACGTCGTAGGTCGCGTGCAGGGTGTCGGTCCACATCTCGCCGTGCGGCATGAAGCCGTGCTTGACCACGTACTCCGCCCGCTCGAGCGAGCCATCGTCACGAAACTCGAGCTTCGCGCGTGCGGGGAAGTCGTTGCCCTGGATCTTCGCCGCCGCTGCGAGCTCGATCGCCTTCAACCGGCCCTGCGGATGCAGCACGAAGTCATACTGGATCGACAGCTTGCCGGCCTGGATCGGATCG
>JAGSPR010000247.1 GCA_018262455.1 Deltaproteobacteria bacterium
AACCCGGGCAAAGGATACCCATCTGGCATCACCCACGGACCGAGCAGGTCATCGAGAAGTCGGATCGTCGTCTGACTCGATCGCAGCTTCCCGGTCACGAGGGTAGCCCGCTCGGAGATGTTCGTAGCCGGTCCGTCCCCCGAGGGTTGCGCCGGGCATGTACGATCGCAGAGATGAACGAGGGCACGCGGCGCGGTGCATCCATCACCGCGCCCGCGAGTCCGTCGGCATCATGACCGACGGATCATCCGCAGCACAGGCCGCCGTCCTCGAGCCGGCCGCACTCGAGCGGGTCCGCCTGCTCGCGCCGATGCTGTTCGGAGCCATGGTGGGCTGGTTCGTGATCCTCGAGCTCGCCGCCCCGATCGCGCCCATGGTCGAGGTGGGGTGGGTGCTGATTGCCAGCCTCGTGGGGATCCTCGCGCTGGTCGCCCGACGACCCGCCGCGCGCGGATGGGGGCACCTGCTGCTGACGGCGCTGTGGTGCGCTCCCGTGGTCAGTACGCTGACGGCCGACTGGAGCGCTCCCACCCCGCTCTACACGATGCTGCTCACGATGGAGATGGTGGGGGCGGTGGCGCTGCTCGATACCCGCTGGCTGCTCGGCGCGATGATCGCGGTGCAGGCGGCGTGGATCGCGCTCAGCCTGCGCGGCAGCAGCTCGGAGGCCGCGGTGAGCATCCTGACGGTGCTGACAGCCCAGGGGTTCGCGATCGTGATGCAGATCGTGTTGCGCCGCGCGCTGCTGGCCCACGCCTCGACCGCGGAGCGGCTGCGCGTGCAGCTCGCAGAACGCACGCGGCTAGAAGATCAGCTCCTCCACTCCCAGCGCATGGAAGCGGTCGGCACGCTCGCGGCGGGCCTGGCGCACGACATGAACAACGTGCTGGCCTCGATCGCCAGCTTCGCGGGACTGCTCGACGCCGAGGTCGCGTCGCCGGAGGGCCGCGCGGACCTCGATCAGATCGTCGCGCAGTCGTTGCGCGGCGCCGAGCTCACGCGCGGCCTGCTTGCGTTCAGCCGGCGTGGCCAGTATCGCAAGCAAACGATCCGGCTCGATGACATCGTGCTCGAGGTCCTGCCGATCCTCGTCCGGACGCTGCCGCGCACGATCGAGATTCGCGATCGGCTGCACGGCGGCAAGGTGTGTGTCGACGGCGATCCGATCCAGCTGGGGCAGGTGCTCATCAACCTCGGGATCAACGCCGCGGATGCGATGGACAGCCAGGGCACGTTCACGATCGCGGCGGACATCGTCGAGCTGGGGGCCGAGGCCGCGACCGCCCTCGCCGTTCCCGCGGGTCGCTACGCTCGGCTCGAGGTGACCGATGGAGGCTGCGGGATGGACGAAGCAACGCGCCGTCGCGTGTTCGAGCCGTTCTTCACCACCAAGGCCGCCGGCGAGGGGACCGGCCTCGGCCTGTCCACGGTGTGGGGCATCGTGCACGCGCACGATGGCGCGATCAGCGTCCGATCTTCCCCGGGCGCCGGTGCGACCTTCTCGATCCACCTGCCGGTGACCGAGGCGACGACCCCCACGCGCTCGTTGCCGGTGATCATGCGATCCGGACCGCTCGAGCGGATGGGGACCGTGCTGATCGCCGATGACGAGCCTGCCGTGCGTGCCGGCACCGCGCGGATCCTCCAGCGCATGGGGCTGACCGCGATCCAGGCGGCCGATGGAGAGGACGCCCTGCAGCAGTACCGCGAGCACCAGGCAGTGATCGATCTCGTCATCCTCGACATGGGGATGCCAGGCATGGGCGGCGCAGCGTGCTTTCGCAAGCTCCGCGAGATCAGCCAGGTTCCGGTGCTGATCGCGACCGGCTACGCGGTCGAGGCCGAGGTCCAGAAGATGATCGCGAGCGGGGCGGCGCTGATCGAAAAGCCATTCCCGTCCACCGACCTCATCCGGGAGGTCACGCGCTTGCTCAAGGCCTCGAAGTCTCGACCCGGGTAAGCGACCTCTTCAGCGCACTCGGCGTGCTACTCGGTTGGAAGCTGCGAGCGCACGAGGATCTCCAGCGAGGTCCGCAGCTTCTCGTCATCCCACGGCTTCTTGAAGTAGCGATGCACGGCGCCTTCATTGACAGCGCGCACGACCACCTCCAGGTCCTGGTTGCCGGTGACCAGGAAGCGCACGGTTCGTGGGTATTGCAGCCGCACGTGCTGAAGCAGGTCGAGCCCCGTCGTTGATGCCCCGAGCGAGTAATCGCTGACGATCGCGTCGAACGCACGGGACTTGAGTGCCTCGATCGCCTCGTCCGGCGAGCCCACTTCGACGACGAGGTTGCCGCGCAACGTGCGCCGCATCGCCGCTCGGATGTCCGGCTCGTCGTCACAGATCAGGATCGTATAGGACACACCTAACATTACTCCGAATCCTCGATCACGAGCGACCCGGAAGCCGCAGCACGAAGCAGGGCCCCTCGGACGCGGCTTCGTAGTCGATTCGCCCACTATGGGCTTCGGCCACGAGCCGGCAGAAGTACAGGCCCATGCCGCGCTTGCCCCCGCCACCCCGCACGTACTTGCCGAACAGCGTGCCGCGGATGTTCTCGGGGACCTGGGGGCCGGAGTTACTCACCGCGATGATGATGCTGTCGGGGTCATTCCACCGTCGGCCCGAGACCGTGATCGTGCCGCCTTGACTGCAGTACCGCGAGGCGTTGCCGACGAGATTATGCAGCACCCGCTCGACCAGCGCGGTGTCGAATCGGGCGTCGAGCCCGTCCGGACAATCGATCTTGATCGTGACACCTCGGGTGATCGAGGACGCGTTGACCTCGAGCACCGACTCGAGCACGTCTTGCACCCGGACGCGCGTGACCACGGGCTTGACGGCTGCGTCTTCGAACCGCGCCACATCGACGAAGTTCGCGACGAGTCCGGACATCCGACGCAGCGATCGGATCGTCGTCGCGAGCGCGTCGTTCTGATCTTGATCGAGCGAGACCTCCTCGTGGAGGTACCCCAGGTTCGACAGCGCCACGGCGAGGCCGTTGTTGAGGTCGTGGGCGACGAGTGCCGCCGCCTCCGCGCCGTACGTCATCCGGCGATCCGCGACCTCCATCGCCAGTCGCACCTCGACGAACGCGCTCTGCTTGCGCGTCGCCGCGGCCAGCCGACGCTTCAGCTCGGAGAGGCCCGTGGGCTTCACCACGAAGTCATCGGTGCCGGCATCAAAGGCATCACGCCGGTTCGCCTCGTCGTCGTGGCCGGTCATCACGATCACGTGGACCGCCGGGCCGCTTTGCTGCTTGAGATGCCGGATGACGTCGAGGCCGCTGGTCGGCATCTCGAGATCGACGATCGCGACGTCGGGCGGCGTCTCCAGGGCCTGCGCGATCGCGCGTGTGCCATCGTGCGCGGTGACCACCTGATAACCCGCGGTCGACAGCCCGATCGCCATCTGTCGGCAGATCAACTCGTCATCATCGACGATCAACACGCGAACGCCTTGTGGCGCCGATTCGCCCGCACCAGCCTGATCAGACAACATGTTCCTTGCTAGTATATCGCTGGCGATGGCCAGTGGCGGTGTTTCCAACGATCCGCAACGGGTGGCCGATGTCGCGCTCGCGGCAGCCGTCCGCGCAAGTGCCGACGCGGTCTACATCGAACCGGATGCGAGCCACTCCGACTATGTGATCAGCATCGAGCGTGGGTCTCACGTGCTCGCGACGGTGCCGCTCGATGCCCAGCTCGGAGCTGCCGTGATCGCGCGGCTCGCGTTCATCGCCGACCTCGATCTCGCCGCCGCCCACACTTCGAGCGCGGTCGTGCCGGTGCGCTCGGGCAACCGCGAAGCCGAGGTCGTGATCACGGTGCGACCGGGCGCCGAGCTCCGCGCCGATCTCATGGTCACGCGGCAGCGTGGCAAGGCCGGCGGGGTCTCGCAGCTCCCCTCGTCGGTCACCGGCCCGGAGCCGGGAAACGTCATCGGCCAGTATCGCGTCCTCGAGTTCCTCGGAGAGGGCGGGATGGGGACGGTGTTCTCGGTCGAGCACGTCGCGCTCGGGCGCAAGTACGCCCTCAAGGTGCTGCGGGTGAAGGTCGTCGAGCACGATGTCACGGCCTCGCAGCGGTTTCTCCGCGAGGCGCGCACGGCAGCCCGGGTCCACCACGCCAACATCGTCGACGTCTTCGACTTCGGTTACCTACCCGATACCCGGCCGTACTTCGTCATGGAGCTGCTCGAGGGCGAGAGCCTCGCCGATCGGGTCGAGCGAGGGGCCTTGCCTCCCGCCGAGGTCGTGGCCATCGCGCGTCAGCTCGGCGAGGCGCTTGCCGCGGCCCACGAGCGTGGCGTCATCCACGCGGACGTCACGCCCTCGAACGTGCTCGTCATCGGAGGCCACGACGAGATGCACGTCAAGCTGGTCGACTTCGGGCTGGCCGAGCTCGCGAGCGAGGGGCTTCGCGACGAGAACCCCGAGTTCGTGCTCGGCACACCCGCCTACATCTCGCCCGAACAGCTACGAGGTCTGGCGCCCACCGATCGATCGGATCAGTATGGCCTCGGCGCCGTGCTCTTCGAGTTGCTCACCGGTCACCCGCCCTACGAGCACGACGATCTGCGCAAGCTGTGCCTCATGCACATCCAGGCGCCGATCCCCCTGGTCGAGAGCCCGCACGGCCCGCTGCCGCCCAAGCTCGCGGATCTCGTCACCACGTGTCTGCAGAAGCTGCCGCAGGCGCGGTTTCCCGGGATCCGCGCACTCCTCGCGGCCCTTGGCGAGATCGAAAAGGTCACCGATCGCCGGGGCTGGCGACGCTGGCTGTCGAGCTGACGTGACGAGCTGAACATGGCAAACAACCCATTGGTCGTGTGTGTCGATGATGACGAGGCGATGCTCGGCACCGTCGTGCGCTGTCTGCGTCGCGAACCGATCGAGCTCCGGTCCACGCTGTCCGCCAGCGAGGCGCTCGGGTGGATCGCGTCCGACGAGGTCGCGGTCCTCCTGTCGGACTACGACATGCCCGAGATGACGGGCGCCCAGCTCGCCGGGCACGCGCGGCGGCTGCGGCCCGAGACCGTGCGGATCTTGCTGACCGGTCAGCGCAACCTCGCAACCGCGATCGACGGCATCAACCAGGGCGAGATCTTCCGGTTCCTCAACAAGCCGTTCGACAACGACCAGCTGCGAGCAGCCGTGACTGCGGGCGTGGCCCGCAACCGCGAGCTCCTCGCGATGTCGGGCGATCGCGAGCGGCGGCAGCGACGAGAGCAGCTGCGCACGGCACTCGAGGCCGAGTACCCCGGGATCTCCCACGTCGATCGCGCTGCCGGTGGATGCTACGAGGCCACCGCCGATCCATGGGGCGAGGCGATCGCGCTCGAGCTGCCCGGGTTGACCGCAAAGCTCGAGACCAGCTCGTGACCGAGCTCGGCCACCTCGACGACGAAGGTCGTCCGTGCGCGCGCCACGGCGCAGCCTCGCTCGATGCCATCCTGCACCTCGCCGCGATCGGATCGCGGGTCGCGGGCTTCAACCATGACCTTGCCTCGAAGCTGCAGGGCTTGATGATGGCCCTCGACGAGATCGCCGAGCTGTCGCCGGCCGATACCGACATCGCGCGCGCCGCCGAGCTCGCGCACGCCGTCTCCAAGGAGCTCAACAAGTTGCTCGCCAGCAACCGGGCCCTGGCGAAGCCACCGGTGCGCGCGCCGATCGCGCTGACGGAGCTCGCGACCCATGCCTCGGCGCGGTCTGGCGTGACCCTGCAGGGCAAGCTTCCCGACGCCCAGCTCGAGCTCCCGGTTCCGCTCGTGACCCATGCGCTCGCGCTCGTGCTCGACGCGGCGGCCGGACCTGGTCGCAGCCGGATGCTCGATGTCACGGCGCAGCTCGCCGGTGCGTGCGTGGAGCTGCGCGTGACCGCCCCGATCCTGGCGAGCGACGCGAACGCGTCACTCGCGCTCGCCTCCTGGGTGTTCGCGCGCGAGGGCGGTCAGCTTCGGTGCGACGGCGAGTGCGTGATCGTGCGGCTGCCGATCGTCACCTGAGCGGTCTCCCTCCGCGGGAAGCCGGAGATCCCGACCTCATTGATGATGTCTTGATCTCGCGCGCGCATATCGGCGATTGCATCGCGGCGTTCGATAGCCGAAGGTTGAATCGTATGCCGTGGACGTTCGGCTGGAGAACGGGACTTGGCTGACGCCAGCGGCCAATCCCCCTCGCGGTTCCAGCGGATGCTCGCTGACGTCCAGGCACTCGCGAGCCTGGCAATCTGGGAGTGGGACGCCGCGACCGACGATCTGTTCTGGTGCGACGCGCTCTACGAGCTCCTGGGGCACCCCCCGCGCGAAGTGCCGGCGAGCTTCGACCGGCTCGTCGAGCGTGTGCATCCGGACGATCTGGCCAGCGTGAAGGACCGCCTGGCGCGCTCCCGTCGCGATCGCTCGACGCCATGCCTCGAGTACCGGATCGTGCGCCCGAGCGGCGAGATCCGGACCATCCAGGGCCGGACGCGCGGCACGTTCGACGATAGCGGCACGCTGATACGGATCGTCGGGACCGAGCAGGACATCACCGAGACCAAGGAGCTCGCGGCACGGCTCGTGTTCTCCGATCGGATGGTGTCCGTCGGCACGCTCGCCGGCGGAGTGGCGCACGAGATCAACAACCCGCTCGCGGCGATCGCGACGAACCTCGAGATGCTCGCCGAGACGCAACGGGACCCGCGGATCTCGGAGGCGCGCCACGCCGTGGATCGGATCCGGACGATCGTGCGCGGCTTGATGGCGTTCGGCCGCACGGCGGAGGACCTCCGGTCGCCGCTCGAGCTCGATCGACTGATCGAGCTCGCGATCGGCATGACCCACCACGAGATCCGGCATCGCGCGAGGCTCGTCCGGAACTTCGGATCACCACCGCTGGTGAACGCGAACGAGTCCCGGCTCGGGCACGTCTTCATGAACCTGCTGATCAACGCAGCCGAGTCGATCCCCGACGGCATGGCCGATCGCAACGAGATCCGGATCACGACGCGCACCGATCCGGCCGGCTGGGCCGTGATCGAGATCAGGGACAGCGGCCGCGGGATCTCGCCGGAGGCCCGCAGCCGGATCTTCGATCCGTTCTACACGACCAAGCCCGTCGGCGAGGGCACGGGGCTCGGGCTCTCGATCTGTCACGGCATCGTGCGATCGCTTGGCGGCGACATCATGGTTTGCAGCGAGCCCGGCAAGGGCTCGACCTTCAGAGTCGCGCTGCCACCGGCGACTGCACCTACCTTGCATCCCGCCCCGGCTGCTGCGCCAGCGCGCTCCGAGGACCGCCGCGGCCAGGTGCTGATCGTCGATGACGATGTGCTGTTCGCCGGCTCACTGCGGCGGTATCTCGCCAGGGAACACGAAGTGTGCGTGGTCAACAGCGGCCGCGAGGCGCTCGCGAAGTTTCGGGCCGGCGCGCAGTACGACGTCATCCTCTGCGATCTGATGATGCCGGAGGTCACCGGGCACGAGCTTCACGACGCGCTCCAGCAACTCGCGCCCGATCAGGCCGAGCGGATCATCTTCGTCACCGGTGGCGCGTTCAGCCGGGCGTCACGGCAGTTCCTCGAGAGGAACACGAACAGGTGCTTCGAGAAGCCCTGCGATCTCCAGGAGCTGCGCGCCGCGGTCCGGGCGCGGGTCTCCGCGGCAAGCTCCGATCCTGAGAGATAGCGCACTCCGGAGGGGGTGCTTGGCGGTATAAGGCCGTCGATGTCCGTAGAACCAGCGCGCGAGTCTCGGTCGCCCCTCGCCCTCCGGCCGCTCCGCGTGTTGGTCGTCGACGATGACGCGATGCAGCTCCGTGCGATGCAGCGCACGCTGCGGGGCAACCATCAGCTCGACGTGGTCTTCATCGACAACGCGATCGACGCGATGCTCGCGATCGGCGCGACCAAGCCCGACCTCGTGATCATGGACGTGTACATGCCGGGGCTGGATGGCATCGAGGCGTGCCGTCGCATCAAGGCGAACGCGGAGACCCGCGAGGTTCAGGTCGTGCTCGCGAGCGCCACGATGACCCCGGATCTGGAGCTGGCCGCCCGCGGCGCCGGCGCCCAGCACGCGGTGTCCAAGCCCGTCGATGTGCTCGCGCTGCTCGACACCCGGCAGGGCCAGACGGAGCCGGCGATTCCCGACGAGCTCGGGCACACCATGCGCGGCGCGGATCTGCTCGTCGAGATGCTCGCCGACGCAGGCGTCGAGGTCGTGTTCGGCCTGCCCGGCGGCGCGATCTCACCGGTGCATGACGCGCTGCTCGACAGCCCGCTGCGGGTCGTCACCACGCGCCACGAGAGCGGCGCGATGTTCGCAGCAGCCGCCTATGCGCGCGCCACCGGCAAGCTCGCCGTCGTCGCGGTCACCTCGGGTCCCGGCGTGCTGAACTCGATGACGGGCCTCGCCTCCGCCTGGTGCGATGGGGTTCCCGTGTTGCTCCTCGTCGGCGAGGTCCCCCACGCCGTCCACGGCAGAGGCGTGCTGCAGGATGGCTCGGCGCACGGGTTGCAGATCGTGGAGATGACCCGCTACGTCAGCAAGCTCGCCCTCGAGGTCCCCCGCCCGAGCGCGCTGCCGCACCTGCTCCGCCGCGCGATGCAGACCGCGCTGTCGGGGCGCCAGGGCCCGGTCGTCATGACGCTGCCGCTCGATGTCACCACCGCGCAGATCGTCCCCCCGCGCGCCGCCGGAAGCGTGACGATGCGTGCGATCGTCGATACCGCGACCCTCGACGAGATCAGCGAGCTCGTGCTCGGCGCGGATCGCCCGTTGATCCTCGCCGGCAGCGGCGTGCGTGGAGGAGGCGCACCGAGCCGCCTGCGAGCAGTCGCCGAGCGCCTCAACTGCCCGGTCGCCACCACGCCCAAGGGCAAGGGCGTGTTCCCCGAGGACCACCCGCTCGCACTCGGCGTGCTCGGCCTCGGCGGCCACCTGTCCTCCAAGCACTACCTCGAGAGCAACGTGGACGTCGTGCTCGCGATCGGCACCAGCCTCGGTGACATGGCGACCGATGGCTTCTCGCCCCACCTCCAGCCGTCGTGCGCGCTCGTGCACGTCGACATCGACGCCCGCCAGCTCGGCAAGAGCTACTCGCCCACCCACGCGATCGTCGCGTCCGCCAGCGAGCTGCTGGGCGCCCTCGCCGAGCGGCTGTCCGAGCGAACCGCGCCCCCACCCTCACGCCCGCCGCCCGGTGGTGTCGTCCGCCACGCCCTGGCCTCGTCGCTGAAGTCGGATCGGATCGCCCCGCAGGACGCGATCCGCGAGATCCAGGAGCTCGCGCCGCCCGACACGATCTTCACGGTCGACTCGGGTGAGCACTTCTTGTTCGCGGCCCACTACCTCGAGATCACCGCACCCGACTCGTTCCTCGTGATGACGGGACTGGGTTCGATGGGGCAGTCGATCGGCGCGGCGATCGGCGCCAAGCTCGCGCACCCCGATCGGTTCGTTGCCGCGATCTGTGGCGATGGCTGCTTCGCGATGAACGCGTTCGAGATCGCGACCGCGGTCGCCGAGCGCCTGCCGATCCGCGTGTTCGTGTTCAACGACGAGCGGCTCGGCATGGTCGAGAACGGCCACCAGACCGTCTACGGACGCCATCCCGCGTACCCGACCTCGCCGCTCGACGTCTGCACGGTCGCCCGCGGGCTCGGAGCGATCACGCTGAAGGTCGAGTCGGTCGGCCAGCTGCTGGCAGCACGCGCGATGCTGCGCGATGCTCCCGGCCCCGTCGTCATCGACGTTCGCATCGATCCCGACGTCGTCATGCCCAAGCTCGATCGGGTCGCCGCGATGTCGCCCGGCGGCGTGGCGCCCCGCCCCCGCCCCCAGCTCGTGAACTGAGCCGCCATGTTCGCAGTCCATCACGGGGCACGAGCACCCGGCC
>JAGSPR010000248.1 GCA_018262455.1 Deltaproteobacteria bacterium
GCGAGCTTGGCCTCGGGCATGTTGGTCATGCCGATCACGTCGCAGCCCCAGGCGCGATACAGGCGGGATTCCGCGAGGCTCGAGAACTGCGGCCCCTCCATCGCGAGGTAGGTGCCGCCGGTGACGACCTGGAGGCCGAGCTCGCCGCCGACGGCGCCGAGCGTCTCGATCAGGCGCCGGCACGTCGGGTGTGCCATCGACACGTGCGCGACCAGGCCGGTGCCAAAGAACGTCTTCGGTCCGCGCAGCGTGCGGTCGATGAACTGGTCGACCAGCACGAACGTCCCGGGCGCGAGGTCGGCGCGCAGCGAACCGACCGCGCTCACCGAGACCAGCGACGTCACGCCGGCGCGCTTGAGGGCATCGATGTTCGCGCGGAAGTTGATCTCGTGCGGCGGGATGCGGTGGCCGCGCCCGTGGCGGGGCAGGAACACGATCCGCTGCTCGCCGAACCGACCGAACAGGAGCTCATCGGATGGCTCCCCGAACGGCGAGGCGACGCGTTCCCACCGCTGCTCGGTCAGCCCATCGAGCTGGTAGAGGCCGGTTCCACCGACAATGCCAATGACGCTCCCCGACATCTGTCGACGATATCACGCCATCGTTTGCGTTACGACGGCCCGGGCGGGATCCATGCGAGCTAGCTCGACGGAGCTTCCGCGGCGGCGAGCGGCGGAGGTGGCGAGTACTGTTGCATCGTCGATGCGACCTCGTATTCCGCGTCGAGCTGCTCGCGGGTGAGTCCGACATAGCGCGACACGAACTCGTGGTTGTCGATGTGCTTCGCGAAGCCCTCGCGGTAGTACAGCGTGACCTCGCGCTGGCTCGGCGTGAGCGCGGGCCGCTCGCCGGCAAGCAGCTGCGCGTACACGGCCGGGACATCGTAGTTGAAGGTGAAGCCACGGCGCACGTAGAACGGCTCGTTCCGGACCTCGACCGTCTCGTGGGGGAGGTCACCCTTCGAACGAACGCGAACGGTGTGTGGCTGGTAGATCGGTCGCGTCACCAGGTCGTACTGGAACAGCTCCTCGAGGAATTGCCGGTTCTCGGGCTTCAGCTTCGGGAGCATCTCGTCCCGCCACCATTCGAGGAGCTTCTGCGGCAGCTGGTCTTCGAGATAGAAGTACTGGATGCCACGGGTGACGCGCGAGGCGTCGAGGTTGTCGACCATCTCGGCGCGGCACGAGATCACGCCCTTCGAGATCCTGTCGGTCTGGGCCGAGAACCAGCGGTCCAGGCTCTGGAGGATCTCGACCTGGCCGATACCTTCGAGGATCCGCATCGCCGCCCAGAGGTAGCGGAAGATCTGATTCTCGGCGACGACACGCGCCCAGAAGATGAACTGGTGCATGTGCTTGTTGTCTTCGAACGACATGGTCTTGTTCGAGACGATGTATTCGAAGTCGTCACGCTCGCCGCGCAGCAACACGAACTCGTGCTCCTGGCGCTTCTCGGAGTAGTCGGTGTTCGGCATGATCAGCAGCGGATAGACCGCGATCCGCGACACGTGCTCGGACAGCGCGGCGTAGCCTTCGAGGAAGGATTCGCAGGTCTCGCCGGGTGTCCCCCAGATCAACTCGGAGTAGCACGCCAGTCCCTGGGACTTCAGCCAGGCAGCGAGGCCACGCCAGTCATTGACCTTCATGTTCTTGCGCTTCATGAGGACGAGCGAGGGATCGGACAACGTCTGGAGCGCGAGCGTGAACGACGAGCGCAGCCCCGTCTTCTTCATGCGCTCGACGATCGAGTAGAACGCCTTGGACTTGTTCTTGGCCCATGACGTCTCGAAGCTGCGCGGGAATCCATACTTCTCGCGGAGCCGGATGATCGTCTCCACGAACTCCTCGTCTTCGGGGAACATCCCGAAGTTGGAGTCACACAGCACGACCTCGGCGATCTTCGCGCGAGCGGCGAGCTCGAGCTCGGCGGCGATTCGATCCGTCGAGAACTTGCGCACCTTCTGCCCGGTCGCGCCGCCCCAGTAGCAGAAGCTGCAGCTGTACGGACATCCCCGGTTGGTCTCGAGCAAGACCACGTCGTACTTCTCGCGCCCGTCTGGATGCCGGAGCTGGAGGGTTCCGGTCAGCAGCGGGGACGGGATGATGTCGAGGTTGGACATCCGCGGGCGGTCGGCCGTCTTGACGAGCGTGCTGTCCTCGCGCTTGAACGTGACTCCCTCGACCACGTCGAGCGCGTGCCGCGAGGTGCCCGCGAGGAACGCGCGCATCAGATCCATGAAGGTCAGCTCGCCCTCGCCGTCGACGACGATGTCGACCTCGGGGAACATCGAGAACGTACGCTTGCCCTGGTGGGCGACGTGCGTGCCGCCGAAGATCACCCAACCATCGGGGCGCAGCTGCTTGAACATCGCCGCGAGGTTTCCGAACGCGTTGTAGTTCCAGCCGAAGACCGAGAACGCGATCACATCCGGAACACCGGCCTCTTCGAGGAACAGCCGCTTCGCCATCTCGAGCGTCGAGTGACCACCTCCGCAGTTGATGATCCGGACATCAAGCTCGCGCGACAGCACCGGATCCGCATCGACCATCGCCTTGAAGTAGCCACTCGCGAGCGGCATCGATTCGGATTCCATCGCCCACACCGAGCGCTGGACCAACCAGACTTTCTTCCGCACCGATGGGACCGTGGTCATTTGAATATGATGCCACGACGACATTGAGGATGTCGCGGTCGCGACTGGATCTTGTTGAGAGTCAGATGTCCGCGACACGTGGCCGTCGATCGTGACGCGACACCGAGTCCTCGTGACGAGTCGATGCACGGTGGTTCTGAGCGCGCCGACACTGGTGGTGGTTGTCGTGCGCGGGCTCCCTGGTGTGCGGCTGTGTATGCCGCATCGGTGGAGGTGGACCGCGAGTGCCGATGGGCGAGCATGATGTCGGTTGTTGCCTGACAACAGCTTCGTCGGTCGACCGACCTCGTGATCCTGAACTGGCCGAGTTCGCCGGCAAGGTCGGCTTCGCGGCTGCAGTACCAGCTCTACACCAACGTCGACTACCCGATCGTCATCTCGTACTTCGGCGCGACGGCGCGTGCGCTACGGCGAGCCGACTGACCGCAGATCTCGCGTGCAAGCGTCCGCGCCAACTCCACAATCATCGTCGGCGATCGGATCGGACGTGCTATGAAAGGAGTCCGTCGGTGACCCGCCGGGCACCATGATCACACCCAACGCCGCCGCCGCCGCTGCTGCTGCCCTCGCCTCCGCTCCGTTCATCGCCGCGAAGGAGCACGCCTCGCGCCATCGGGTGGAGCTCGAGGCCAGCGCAAAGTGCGCGTGCTTCTTCTGCTTCCGCACGTTCGCGACGTCCGACATCAAGGCCTGGATCGACGCGAACACCACGGCGCTGTGTCCGCGCTGCGGGGTCGACTCGGTGATCGGAGACGCCTCCGGGCACTCGATCTCCGACGGCTTCCTGCGCAAGATGCACCAGCACTACTTCGCGTATCGCTCGAAGTAACCGCCTCGGTTCGGTGGCCGAATTGGCTCCGGATTTGTGCGAAGGCCGCTCGTGGATCACGAGCGCGATCACGCCGAACAGGAACAGCACGCAGAGCGTGACGATCACGATCGAGCGAACCGGGATCGGCGCGCGTGTCCCAGGCGCAGCCGAAGCGGCTGGCTGCTCGGCGTAATACGGCAGCGCGGGCGGATATGCGGATGGAAACAGCTCCGGCGCGATCGCGATCGGCTCGCTCGCGATCGGCGCCTCGACCACCCAGAGCAGCGAGGCCGGCGCGTTCGGGCGAACGTCTGGCGCGGGTGCTGGCGCGACCTCCGGTGCCCCGAGCGGCGGCTCGATCGGGTCGAGCGTGACCGGGCGCTTCGGCTCCGACAGGGACGACGCGTCGTCGTCGAGCGGGAACATGCCGGTCTGCTCGTAGAGCGTGCAGTCCACGAAGCCCTCGAGCGACTCGTCGGTCAAGTTCATGAGTGGATTCGCCGGCAGCACGTAGTCCGAGCCCGGTGTGCGAATCTCGGGCGCCACCGTGCGGGGCGGAGTCACCTCATCGCTCGCGCCGACCGTCGCAGGGATCGCCGGTTCGGCGGGCGCCGAGTCGGCGATCGGCTCGGCATCCACGGTCGTCGCGCCATCCACCGTCGTCGCGGCGACCGGCTCGGCGGCGACCGGCTCGGCGGCGACCGGCTCGGCGGCGACCGGCTCCGGTGAAGCGACCACATCCAGCGGCGGCGGCGGTGTCGTCGCGGGGGCCGGCGGGGGCACGAGGGGAACGCTCGCCGCGCGGCGCGCGGCCCCGAGCCGCCGGAACACCTCGGTGCTCTCGCGGGTCAGCCGCACGATGCCGAGCCGGATGCCGGGCCGGCCGAACCGGTTCACCGGCGTCGACCAGATCTCGCGCACGACGCACAACCCGCGCAGCACGGGCACACCATCGGCGAGCTGGATCGAGAACGCCGTCTCGAGCCCGACCGGCCGTGAGCTCACGGTGGCGACGAAGAACGAGTCATCGTCGCAGAATCGCGAGAACGTGCTGACGAAATGATCCACGGAGGCACAGCGCGTGCCTACGCACAGCGCCTTCACCTTGGTTCCTGGCGTGGCCACCGCAATCCCCGGTCCCCATTGTATAAGCAGCGCACGCCGAAACGGAAGTTTCCGTCGCCCCGAGCGAACCACGACTGCAAACTCAGGTGGTCAATCGACTGAACCCGCACCCGATCGTCGAGAGACGCGGCTGCGAGCCGCGCTGTCGGTTCTCGATGTACATCGGCTGAGCTCGGCGGCAATACTTCGCGCCGCCATGAAGATCGAACCAGTGCAGACGAGACTCGGGATGGCGCTCGTGGTGGTCGCCGTGCTTGCCCGCGGCGAGGCGCGCGTCGCCGCGAGTCCCTCCGATGGCGATCGCCCGCTCACGCAGCACGTGCCGCCGGTCGCCGAAAAGCCGGCGCGCGCGCGCGGGCTCATGACCCAGCCGCCGATGGTGCGGATGCGCCAGCAGGTGGCGATGACGGGCACGCTGTCCGGCAAGACGGTCTTCGTCTCCGCGGGTCACGGCTGGTTCTACACGGCCGGGGCGTGGCGGACCCAGCGCGGCAACACGCACGATCTGGTCGAGGACTTCCTCACGATCGAGAGCGTCAGCGAGTACCTGATCCCGTATCTCCAGCAGATGGGCGCGTACGTCGTGCCGATCCGCGAGTCGGACCGCAACCCGAACCTCGTGGTGGTGGATGATCCCGACGTGGTGATCGAGGGCCAGCTCGCCGAGCTCCCCTCGACCGACGTCGGCTGGGGCGCATTCTCGGCTCCGTTCTCCGACGAGCACCTCGCGCCGTTCAGCCTCGGCGGCGCTCGCTCGATGATGGCCTCGGCCACCGAGACCGGCCGCGTTGTGTACCCGACCGCGATTCCGCAGTCCGGTTACTACAACGTCTACTTCGCGTATGTGCAGGGGCCCGACCGCGCAACCGATGCCCACGTCATCATCCGCCACGCGGGTGGCGAGTCCCACGTCCGGATCGATCAGCGCCGCCACGGCTCGACGTGGATGCTGCTCGGGCGGTGGTACTTCGAGGCGGGCGCTGGGCCCGAGCACGCGTCGGTGGCGGTCGCGAACGACAGCGCGCAGCCGGGAGCCGTGATCTCGTTCGACGCCGTGCGGTTGGGCGGCGGCATGGCGGCGCAGAGCCGCGACGGCACGACGACCGGACGCCCGGCGTACGAGTCGGCGGCCTCGGCCTCGACCCAGCTGCTCGGCGCGCCACCCGACGTCTATGACTTCTTCCAGGAGGACGGCCGAGACGACGTCGCCGCGCGGTCAAGGTTCGCGGCGTGGGAGCACGAGGACGGCGAGGACGCGATCTACCTGGCGTGGCACACCAACGCGCCCAGCCCCGGCCGCGGCACGATGTCGATCGCCTACGGCAACACGTTCCCGTGCTGTGCGGGGCGCGATGACTTCGCCGGCACCCCCGGATCGCTCGAGCTGCTCGACGCCGTGCACGACGAGCTCATGGGCGACCTCCGCGCGGCGTGGGATCCGACCTGGCGCGACACCGGCAAGGTGACCGCCGATCTCGGCGAGCTGAACCCGGTGCACAACGCGGAGATGCCCGCGATCCTGGTCGAGGTCGCGTTTCACGACACCGCCGAGGATGCCGACGCGCTGCGAGACCCGCAGTTCCGTCGCCTGGCGGCGCGCGCGATGGCACAGGGGATCGCGAAGTACTTCGCGACGAAGGATGGACGCGAGGTCGTGCTGCCGCCCGAGCCGCCGGCGGCGCTCCGCGTGGAGAATGCAGGCCCCGGAACGCTGCGGGTATCGTGGCGCCCACCGGCGGCAAGCCCGGGCGGAGGGGATGCGCCCACCGGCTACCGCGTGTTCCTGAGCGCGAACGGCTACGGCTTCGACGACGGGGTCGCGGTGGAGGGCGAGAGCTTCGAGCTCGTCGGCCTGCCCCGCGCGGCGCTGCAGTTCGTGCGGGTCGCCGCCACGAATGCCGGTGGCGAGTCGTTGCCGACCGAGGTGGTGGGGGCGCGGCTCGCGGCGAACGGATCGGCGCCGACCCTCGTGGTCGGCGGCTTCGATCGACTCGACCGCACCCAGATGGTGCGCGACGAGGCGCCGCTGGTCGGCACGGTGGACCGGATGTGGATCGATCGGATGAACGACGGCACGTACGCAGCACGGCATGGCCAGGCCCTCGCCGATGCCGGCTTCGCGTTCGACGGCGCGACTGCCGAGGCCGTGGCACAACGCGACGTCGATCTCGCGACGTACCAGGCGATCGACTGGTTCGCGGGCCAGGACCAGATTGCCGGCGCACTCCCGGCGGCAAGCCGCGAGGAGCTCGCGCGCTTCTTCCTCGCGGGCGGGCGCTTGCTGCTCACCGGCTCCGAGCTGGTGCGAGCGCTCGACGCCGACGGAACGGCCGACGACCAGCTGTTCGTGCACGGGCAGCTCCACGTGTCGCTCGGCAGCGATGACGCCGGCACCTACGACGTGCTGCCGCTCGCCGGGCCGTTCGCCGCGCTGGCGCCGATCTCGTTCCACGATACGGCCTCCGGCGGCTACGACGCGCAGACCCCCGATGTGCTCGTCCCCGGCGATGGCGCGACTCCGGTGCTCGCGTACGCGACCGACGGGGCGGCCGCGATCGCATGGGACGCGAGTGGCTCGCGAGGCATCGTGATCGGCTTTCCGCTCGAGCTCGTGCAGGGCGCCGACGCGCGCAGTCAGCTCATGGCCGCGGCGCTGGCGTACTTCGGCGTCGCGCCGGATCCCGATCAACCGGGCGAGGATCCGGTCGACCCGGCCCGGGACCCCGCGGCCGGCTGCGGCTGCCGCACGCACGGGGATGCCGGGACCGCGTCCCTCGCGCTCGTCGTCGGGCTGATGCTGCGCCGGCGTGCGCGGCAGCGTGCTGCGTGACGGAACAGTGAGTCTCGCTCCGACCCGTCGCGGCGCTCTCCGAAGTGGCTACCTTCGGTTCCATGGCACGCAAGATCGCACTGCTGGTAGGTAGCCTTCGCAAGGACTCGTTCACCCGCAAGGTGGCAGACGCCGTCGGAGCGCTCGCGGCTCCGGCGCTCGAGCTGGTGCACGTCGAGATCGGCACCCTGCCCCCGTTCAATCAGGATCTCGAGCAGACACCGCCGAAGGAGTGGGTCGCGCTTCGCGATCAGGTCCGCCCACTCGACGGCGTGCTGTTCGCGACCCCCGAGTACAACCGCTCGGTCCCGGGCGTGCTGAAGAACGCGATCGACGTCGGATCTCGGCCCTACGGCCAGAGCGTGTGGTCGGGCAAGCCGGGCGCCGTGATCAGCGTGTCGCCGGGAGCGATCGGCGGGTTCGGCGCGAACCATCACCTCCGCCAGATGCTCGCGTTCCTCGATGTCCCGTGCCTCCAGCAGCCCGAGATGTACCTCAACAACGCCGCGAAGCTGTTCGATCCCAACGGCCGGCTCGACAACGATGCGATCCTCGAGCTACTCCAGAAGTTCGTGACCGCGTTCACCCGCTGGGTCGAGCTCCACGCGAGCGCCAGGTAGTGCTGGCCAGCCAAGGTTTGTGACGGGAGCGCACGCCAAATCGTTCGGGGTGCCTCGTTCTGCATGACAGCCGCGCTAAGGTGCGCGCATGGCACTCGAGCAAGAACAGAAGGCCGCACTCAGGATCCTCGAAGGGATCGAAGAGGGGACCATGAGCAGCGCGGATTCGTTCGCGCTCGTCGAGGACGCAGACCCTGCGCTCATCTATCTCATCTTCACGTACCTGCGGAAGAAGTACGGTCCGGACCATCCGGCCGCGGAGGGCGTCATCGGTCGGCTGGTCGCGCTCAGCAACCGTGGCTCGGTGCCCAAGAAGATGAAGGAAGGCCAGGAGGATCCGGTCGTCGAGTGGTTCGAGGACACTTACAGTTATCGAGATCTCGGCTCCAAGGAGTTCATCGAGCTGGTCATCGAGAAGCTCGAGGGCTGAGACACACGCATGAGGCGGTGTCCACCACAATGGGCGCCCCCTCCCCGCGACGCCCGCTGGTAGGGCGGACCACGTTTGCCATTGCCCGTGATGGCGCCGCAGAAACCTGCGACCATGGCCCGGGTCTCTCCCACTGGAGATCAACCAGGGAAGGAGTCCGCATGCTTGCTCGTTGCATCATCTTGGCTGCGCTCGTCATCGGCTGTGGAGGCAGCGACGACCCCGCCGGCGGCGACACGCTCGGCGGCTCGCTGCGGATGACCGGCGCCGTCGTCGACTTCCAGACCGGCGCGGCCGTCGAGGGCGCGGCCAGCGTCTCGACCTCGGGCCTCTTGCCCGTGCCCCGCATCACCACCCAGGGCGCTTCGTTCACGATCGACGGGATCCCCGAGAACTCGGCGTTCCAGGTCCTCGCGAGCGCGCCCGGTCATCGCGCGACGTTCAGCCAGTCCGTGATCCTGACCTCGACCGATCTCGACGGCTTCAAGGCTCAGGTGGTGAGCGACACGTACTTCGACGGGCTCGCCTCGGCATTCGGAGTCACGCCGGCGGCGGCCCAGGGCGTGCTATTCGTCCACCTCGTGGACGGCGCGGGTGCGCCGAAGGCGGGGGTGCCTGCCGGTAACCTCGTCATCACCGGGGCCAGCGGGCCGCACTTTCTCGATGCGAACCTGATGGCCGCGCCGGGTGCGACGTCGAGCTCGGCGTCGGGATGGGCGGTGTTCTTCGACGTCCCCGCCGGCGTCGTCTCGCTGGGCCAGGCCGTGGCCCCGACGCAGTCGCTCGAGATGGCGACCTCGCCGATCAACGCCGGCACGATCACGCTCGCGGATGCCAAGGTCAGCGACGGCGCCCCGACGATGCCGACCAACATCAGCTTCGCCAACCAGGTGTTCCCGATCTTCTCGGGACGCGGGTGCGACGCCTGTCACTCGGGCGGTGGCCCCGGCAAGGATCTCGGCGGGCTCACGCTCGATGGCAGCGCGAAGCTCGTCTACAAGGAGCTGGTCGTGGAGCGCCCCAACACCCGCGTCATGGTCGCGGCGCCGGAGGCCAGCCTGGTGCTGACGATGCCCTCGCCGGAAGCTCCGCCCGACCGCCACCCGAACGTGACCTTCGCGAGCGCGCAGGACCCGGACTACCTGAAGATCCTGGTCTGGATCCGCGAAGGCGCCAAAGACAACTAGCAGCGGAACATGGCCCTGCCGAATGCGAACGACGCCCTCGTCGAGCGCGCCGTTCGTGCGCTTCACCGGCTGGGCGAGGCGCGCCCCGTCGCCGACGCCGTGCGCGCGGCCGCCGAGGAGCTTGCCACGGCGTGGCAGATCCGGCCGTTCACGATCGGGCTCGCCGGAGACAGCATCGCCGCGCGCACCCAGCTGCTCGATCGACTGTGCGGCGGGG
>JAGSPR010000564.1 GCA_018262455.1 Deltaproteobacteria bacterium
CGATCGCGCCGGCAACCCGCGAGCTGCTCGAGGTCGACGACGTCATGTCGTACTGCCCGAGCGAGCATGTCGAGGGCTGGGGCTTTCGCCACGTCCACTTCACGGGCTCGTCTCGCTTCGTGGACGGGCTGGGGGACTACCTCGGCTCCGCGCCGCATCGATTCGCGTTCTACAACCCGACTCGCCCCGAGGCCCATCAGCGCAATCGAACGATCGAGGCGATCGCGATGGTGAACCGCACCGAGCCCGGCGGGTTCGAATCGACACCGATCTATCAGAAGGTGTTCGCGCCCCTCAAGATGGAGCGCCTCCGCCAGCTGCGGACCCTGATCTGCGACGGGCCGTCCGACGGCTCTCGGTCGAGCGTCGGCTCGCCGATGGAGGTCTCGCGACGGCAGCTCTCGAGGCCGCCATCGAGCACACGGGAAGCCCCAGCTTCGTCGTGTCGCGGACGGGACGCCTGCTCGCCGCCAATGCCTCGGGACGCGAGCTACTCGAGCAAGACCGCGCGACGACGCGCGAGCTGCTCGCGCTCGCCGCGAGAGGTCGAGCTCATGCTTCGTTCGAGCTCGTCCCGCTCCGCGAGCCGGGGACCGCCGCCGCGTGGCTCGTGCTGATGCGCGTCTCGACCGCGGAGCAATCGATCGCACGTTGCGAAGCCACCGCCGCGGAGCGGTGGACCCTCACACCACGGCAGCGTTCCGTCTTGAAGCTGCTAATCGGGGGCGACTCCAACGCGCGGATCGCCGCGTCGCTCGGCATCGGCGAGCGGGCCGTCGAGCTGCATGTCACCGCGCTGCTCGATCGCGCCGGGCTCGATGGTCGAGCCGCGCTCGTCGCCTGCGTGCTCTCGATGCGCCGGTAGGCTGCCCTCGCGGGCGAGCTCGGGCTGGTCAAGATCGGCGCCCCGTCGTCGATCCAGGCCGTGCTCGCCGACTTCCGCGTGCTCAGCGAGCTCGACTCGCTGGTCTGCATGTGTCCGGTCGAGCGCACCTCCGGGTGGGCGGTCGAGCGCTTCGCGTGCGACAACTTCCCGAACGACACGAAGTTCCGGCAGGTCTCCACCGCGTTCCTCGAGCGTGCGCCACGGCGGTTCGGCTGGTTCGACGCGATCCGTCCCGAGCCCGCCCAGCGCAACGTCGTGCTCGAGCTCGACGACCTGGCCCCGCGCGCCGAGCTCGAGTCATCGCCGGCCTACGCCGAGGTGCTGGTGCCGCTCCGTCTCGAGCACACCTTCCAGGTCCGCGCGCTGATCTGCGAGAGCAGCTCGCTGCTCGCCTGGTTTGGCGCCTTCCACTCGGAGCGTGCGAGCCCGCGCCAGATCGATCTACTGATCGCGATGATCCCCGCGATGCGCCGCCGGCTCTCGATCGAGCGACGCCTCGACCTGTGCGAGATGGTGAACGCCGCGCTCGAGACCGTGCTCGAGCAGCTCGGCGTGCCCGCGTACGTGATCAGCGCGACCGGCCGGGTGTTCGAGACCAACCAGGCGGGCAAGGCGCTGCTCGAGACTCGTCGTGCCGAGGTCTCGGCGTCGCTGCGCGCCGCGCTCACCCAGGCCCCGGCGCCGTTGCCGTTCGAGCTGACCCGGTTTCGCGAGCACGGCGGAGAGGACCACTGGCTCGCGATCCTGCGGACGAAGGGGACCGATGCACGGCTCGCGCACGCCCTCGGGCTGGCGGCGAGCCGGCTCAAGCTCACGCCGCGCCAGCGCGAGGTCCTCGATCTCGTGATCCGCGGCGCGGCCACCACGACGATCGCCGCCGCCCTGGCGATCAGCGAGCGCGCCGTGGAGCAGCACATCTCCGCGATGTTCGATCGAGCCGAGGTCAGCAGTCGCGCCGCGTTGGTGTCGCTCGTTCTGCTCGGGAAGTAGCCCTGGATACCTGGGCTGTCCGGCGTCCGGCGAAGCTCGGACGATGCGTCCGGATCTCGGACGGCGCGCACGAGATTCCGCGGGTTTGCGCGGGAACACGTCTTGCTGGCGTTCGCGAACGCCGTCATGACGACCCGTCCGCACGATGCGCTGTTCAAAGCTGCGTTCGGAACACCCGAGCACGCCGCCGGTCTGTTTCGCGCGGTGCTGCCGGCCGCGGTCGTCAACGCGATCGACTGGACGACGGTGACGAGCGAGGCGGGATCGTTCATCGATCCCGATCTCATCGATCACCACAGCGACCTGCTGTTTTCGGTCCGGCTGCGGGGCGGAGCCCATGTCGTGTTGCTGTACTTCCTGCTCGAGCACCAGAGCAGCGTCGATCGGTACATGCCGCTGCGCATGCTCGGCTACATGGTCCGGATCTGGGAGCGGTTCCTCGAGAGACACGCGGGCGCGCGCCTCCCGCAGATCATTCCGTTGGTCCTCAGCCACGCACCCGGCGGGTGGACCGAACCGCGCGCGTTCGAGGATCTGCTCGAGCCAGACCCGTCAGCGATCCCCGGGCTCGCAGAGCTCGCGCCTCGGTTCTCGCTGTTGATCGAGGATCTCGCGCACCTGTCCGACGACGACATCAGGACGCGAACCCTGGCGGTGTTTCCCCGGCTCGCCCTGTGGCTGCTGCGCGATGTTCGCGACCACGCGCGGTTCTCCGCGAGCTTCCCGGCGTGGGCGGACGCGCTCGGCGAGGCATTCCTCGAAGCGGTCCGCGCGCCCCACGGCGTCCAGTCGTTCGCGCAGCTGATGCACTACATCTGGTTCGTCGCTGGCGATCTGCGCTTCCACGACTTTCGTGCCAAGATCCGCAAGTACCTTCCCGAAGCCGAGGAGACAGTCATGACGATCGCCGAAGAGCTGCTCAGCGAGGGGCGAGAGAAGGGACGCGTCGAGGGACGCGTCGAGGGACGTGTCGAGGGACGTGCAGAGACGCTTCGCAGGCTGCTCATGCTCAAGTTCGGCGCGATCGGTCCCGACGACGACGCCCGACTCGTCGCGGCGACGCCGGAGGCGCTCGACCGCTATCTCGATCGGATCCTGACAGCCGAGACGTCCGCGGCCGTGTTCGACGAGTAGCGGAAATCCGCGAGTACCGAGACCGGCTGAGGAGCAGTGGGGGCAGCTTCTGGACTTCATCGATCACGATGACCTGGGCCCGCTGCGCGTCGCGCCATCGCGCCGAGCCGCTCGGCGTGCCCGGCGAGCTCCAGATCGGTCGCCTGATCGAGGAGGTCGATCCGCAGCGCATGCGGAAGCTGTGCCTCGATCCACGTCGACTTGCCGGTGCGCGTGGCCCAAACAAGAAGCTGCTGCCCTTCGGCAGCTTCATCGATCTGGCAATCACGTAGCTTTTTTCGCTTTCTTGCAACACAACCGCCGTTCCCGCGAACAAGGCCAGCCCCGTACGAGACACTGATATGCTTCTGACGTGCGCGCCGAGCGTGACCTCCTCGATCTCGAAGAGCGGCTCGCCACGATCGACCCTGTCGAGCCGGCGGCGACCTGGTTCGTGGCTGCCCTGCAACACGTCGCGCGTTGCGACACCGTGGCCGCCTGGTCGTACAAGTTTGGCGACGGTCGCCTGTCCGTTGCCTCCTTCGCGTGTGTCGGCTCGGTCATCCCTAACCAGCAAGTGACGGCGATGCTGAATGCGTGGGTCGGCGCGAACCATCGGGCTCCCGGCTCCTATGACCACCAGCGCCCCGAGCCGTGGCAGCGCGGTCGGGTCATCATCACCCCGTCGCCGTCGAACATGCTGCGTGACGGTGCACCGGCGCGATATCACGGCAAGCTGGTCCACCCAGACGAGGTCACGATCGAGACCTGCCTACGTCCGACGGGCGGCGACCGGCCGACCGCGCGCGTGCTCGTCTGCGACGGCGCGAGCCTGCTCGCGCACGTCGCGCTGTTCGATGAACACGAGCTTCGCCACGGCCAACATGCAATCCTGCGGCGTCTCGTGGGTCCGCTCACCAAGCGTCTCCAGCTCGAGCGTCGGCTCGAGGATGCCGAGACGTACAAGCTCGGCGTCGAGGCGGCCATGGAATTCCTGCCCGTGGCCGCCTTCCTGCTCTCGAGCCGCGGGGTGATCGGCGCGAATCGTGTCGCCCGCGCCTGGATCGACGCGGATCCCACGGTCCCTGGATCGCTCCTGCGTCGAGCGGGTCCTGATCCCGCGTTGTTCGACGTGACGGCGTTGCGCGCGGGCGCGACGACGCACTATCTCGCGCTGCGGCGGACGACCGGACTCGACACCGCCGCCCGGCTCGCCGTGAAGGCTCGGGTCTGGAAGCTCACACCTCGCGAGACCGAGGTCGCGGGCTGGATCGTGAAGGGTGCGACGAACCGCGCGATCGCCGACGAGCTTGGCTGCGCGGAGAGCACCGTCGAGACCCACGTCACCCGGATCCTGTGCAAGGCGGAGGTCGAGAGCCGTGGCGAGTTGGTCGTGAACATCCTCTCGTAGGATCGGGCTCGGGTCGCGCTACGCTGGCTCCCATGTTCATT
>JAGSPR010000249.1 GCA_018262455.1 Deltaproteobacteria bacterium
GCGTCGCCGGCATCACCGGCCTGAACGCGAAGCGACTGAAGGAGATCCTGGTGTACGACGCGCGGACGTACACCTCGCGAACGAAGCAGGGCGCGTTCGATGGCGACATCACCGGCGGAAGCATCGGCGCCGACTGGAAACTTGGCCTGACGTCCGCGCTGACGCTGAACGGCACGATCAACCCGGACTTCGGCACGGTCGAGGTCGACCAGGTCGTGCTCAACCTCTCCACGGTCGAGACGTACTTCCCCGAGAAGCGCCCGTTCTTCCTCGAGGGAGCGGACCTCCTCGCGACGCCGTTCACGCTGTTCTATAGCCGGCGCGTCGGGTCTCACCCGCCCGATCCCACGCTCGGCGCCGGGGCCGAGCAGGTCGAGCCGCTGCCCGAGGGTCGGATCTGGAGCGCCCTCAAGATGACCGGCGTGCTCCACGGGCGGCTGTCGATTGCCCTCCTGGACGCCGTCACCGGGCGGGAGGACGCGAAGATCACGCGGGTCCCGACCGGCGACCGCATGACCGAGGAGCTGCTGGTCGAGCCGCTGTCGAACTTCGGGGTCTTGCGGCTCCGTCAGGACTTCGGCACGAACTCGTCGATCGGTCTCCTGGGGACGACCCTGAACCGATTCGAGCCCGCAGGCGCGGCGGCACCGCTGGCGGGGGATCTCTGCCCGGTGCCCTATTCGACCAACTTCACGTTCTTGAATCCTCCAGCGCCGTTCAAAGGACGGTGCACGAACGACGCATACACGGGAGGCATCGACACCGTGTTGCGCACCTCCGATGGCGAGTGGGGCGCGTCCGCGCAGGTGGTCGGATCGCGCGTCCAGAATGGACCGACCCGCATCATCCCCGACGGTACCCAGATCGGCTCGGGGGCGACCGGCTGGGGCATGACCGCCGAAGTTGGCCGCTACGGTGGCGACCACTGGCTCTACAAGCTCGGTTACAAGAACTCCACGCCACGCCTGCAGCTCAACGACTCGGGCTTCCAGTCTCAGGCCAACTTCCATGATGCAGTTGCCTCCCTCAGATGGCGCACGACGAAGCCGTCCAAGCACTTCCTCTCTGCGTGGGTCGAGGCGAAGCTCAAGCATCGGCGAGACTGGAAGCTCAGGGACAACCTCGGCACCGAGCCGACCATCGACGCGACGCTGGAGCTCTCGAACTTCTGGACGGTCTCCACCACGCTAAGTCCGTACTACCCGAACTGGGTGGAGAACCGCGAGACCCAGGACGGTGCACGTACCGAGCGGAGCGGTGGCTACTACTACGCCATGCACGTGAAGTCCGACCCGAAAAGACAGCTCGTGCTCGAGCTCTCGGGCGGCTGGAACAGGTCGTTCGATGGCCTGAACGGCATGTTTGGCTCGGCAACTCTGTCGCTCCGACCGATTCCCGCGCTCGAGCTCGACCTCATCTCGAACCTGGGATGGTGGTACGGCAACCCTCGCTGGGTCGATACCGTGCTGAACATGGACGGCTCGAACACCTACTTCTTCAGCGACCTCGACGCGAAGAGCGTCGATGTCACCCTGCGCGGCACCTACACCTTCACGCGGAAGCTGTCGCTGCAAGCGTACCTCCAGCCGTTCATCGCGAGCGGCCACCGCTCCAAGGTGACCTCGTCCACCCAATCGGGCTCGGAGCCGTTCCTCTCCCTCGACTCGTTCGTCGACGCGACGCTTCCGGTCCGCGACTTCCGCGGCGGGTCGATCAACCTCAACCTGTTCGCGCGCTGGGAGTACCTACCGCTGTCGGCGCTGTGGCTCGTGTACACCCACAACCAGGGGCAGACGCGCTACGATCCGCTGGAGGGCGAAGGCCGGCTCCGGTTCTATCCCTTCCTCGACGGGCCGACCACGGACGTGGTCCTGGTCAAGCTGAGCTACCTCTGGTTCTGAGCGCCGCGTCGCCCCGCGGAGGTCAGTGGCCGTCGACCGCGCCGGCGTGGATGAACTTCTGGACGTGCGGGTCGGTCGAGGCGCGCACCTGCGCGGGGGTGCCATAGGCGGCAATCTCGCCCTTGTTGAGCAGCGCGATCATGTGGGCGATCCGGAACGTCGACGACATGTCGTGACTGATCACGATGCTGGTGATGTCGAACTGCTCCTGGGTCTCCTGGATCATGTTGTCGATGTCACGGGTGCGCAGCGGATCCTGACCGGTGGTGGGCTCGTCGTAGATCATGATCTCGGGCTTCATGACCATCGCGCGCGCCAGGCCGACGCGCTTCTTCTGGCCCTCCGAGATCTCGCCGGGCATGCGGTTCATGATGTCGGAGATGTTGAGCCGCTCGAGCATCTCGAGCACGCGTGCCCGGATCTCCGAGCTCGAGAGCTTGGTGCGCTCCTGGAGCGGGAACGCGACGTTGCCGTAGACACTGAGCCAGTCGAGCAGCGCGGCGTGCTGGAACACGAGGCCGAAGTGCCTGCGCATCTCGTTGAGCTCCACGTCGTTCATCGGGACGATGTCCTGGCCCATCACCCGGATCTCGCCGCGGTCCGGTTTGAACAGTCCCATGATGTGCTTGATGATGACCGACTTGCCGGAACCACTCGAGCCGATGAGCACCGTCGTCCGCTTGGGGTAGATCGCGAGGTCGATGCCGCGCAGGACGTGCTTGTCGCCGAAGTACTTGTGCACCCCGATGAGCTCGACGATCGGCTTGTCGAGGATCGGCGCCGGCGCCTCGATCGTGGCCGTGTCGGCCGCGCTGCGTGACAGCCGCGAGGTCTGGGCGCCCTCGACGAACGCGCGGATCGGCGGGAGCGGACTGTCGAACAGCTCCTCGAACGTGCCCTCGAAGATGATCTTGCCCTCGTGGAGGAACGCGACGGTATCGGCCAGTCGTTTGGTGCTGGCCATGTCATGGCTGATGATCACCGAGGTGATCTGGTACTTGTCCTTCGCGAGCGCGATCATCTCGTCGACCTGAGCGATCATGATCGGGTCGAGGCCCGTCGTCGGCTCGTCGAACAGCACGACCTCCGGGTTCGCGATCAGCGAGCGCGCAAGGCTGACGCGCTTCTTCATGCCGCCCGATAGCTCCGACGGCAACAGGTGCTCGCTCCCGGTGAGCCCGAGGATCCGGATCAGCTCGTTCGCCAGCTGCATGATGTCGCGGCGCGGCATGCGCGAGTTCTCGAGCAGCGTGAAGCCGATGTTCTCATCGACGGGCAGGGCGTCGAACAGCGCGTAGTTCTGGAACAGCATGCCCATCCGCTTGCGTAGCTCGAGCACCTCGACCGGCGACACGGTGGCGAGGTCGCGGCCGAACAGCAGCACACGGCCGCTGGTCGGCTTCAACAGTCCCATCATCAGCTTCAGCAGCACCGACTTGCCGGAGCCGCTGCGACCGACCACGACCGTGGTCTTGCCCGGGATGATCTTGAGGTTGAGCCCCTTCAGGACCTGCTTGTCGCCGAAGGACAGGTACACATCACAGAGCTCGATCGCGGGCTTGTCGGGATCGAGCGGCCAGCGTTCCAGATCCGGAACCAGCAGGTTCTTGCGTTGCGCTGGGGGACTGACCACGGACACGAGACCCTGGCAGTCTGGCACGAAACCTCGTCGGACGAGGCGCGCGACCGCCAGCGCCGGTCAGCGGTTGCAGTCGCCGACCGCGGACGGGGCGCCGTGATCGATCACCTCGAAGTCCTCGACCTGCAACTGCTGGAGATCGAGGGGTCCGAGCAGGCCGGACCACTTCGCGGTCGTGTGGCGATCGCTCTGCGCGGTCAGCGCGATGTTGCCGCCATCCGCGTGATACATGCCGTACTTCTGCATCGCGCGGGCGACGACCTTCGCGCCCTCCGACGGCAGCGAATCGATCGGATAGTCCGCGCGGAGCCGCAGGTGCACGCCGTAGGACGGGTTGCTGGCGCCACCGGTCGTCGCCGTGCCGTGGGTCGCCGGGTGGACGTAGCTGCGCTTGACGCGGTTGTTCGGGAGGATGAAGCGGATGGCGTGGTCGATGTGACCGGCCTTGACCTCGTCGGCGGTGAACAGCAGCGGTGAGATCGGGAAGCCGGCCGCATCCGCGCTGGTGCACTGCTCGCCGCGCAGCGAGTCGGAGTAGGTCGCGTCGCCGTGCCACACGGCGAGACAACCGCCGAGGAAGCTCGACCCGATGTCCGCGCGCCACATCTCGTAGAGCGTGTGCGTGGCGGGATCGTTCACGAGCAGGTGGCAGTCCCCACCGCCGGTGCAGGCGTAGCCAGTCTCGTCCTCGAGGTTGCCACCCGCCGGGACCGGCACCGCGGCCTGATCGCAGTCTGGCGAGTAGAAGTCGCCCGTCGGGGTGAACGTGCGCATCGGGGTCTGGGCATCCGCGGTGAGGACCTCGATCGTGAAGTCGATCTGCATCCGCCCCGTGCCCCAGCCGCCGGCCGCCTGCAGCGCCGCCAGCTGGCTGGTGCTGTCGCTCGCCGGGGACAACGCGCCGACATCGCGGTTGAAGAACATCGGCTGCGTGAAGTACGGGCCCACGGTGCTGCCGCCGCTGCCGCTGCCGCTGCCGCTGCCGCTGCCGCTGCCGGCATCGGGTCCACCCGGATCTCCGCTCCCCGCCCCGCCGTCGACCCCCGGGTTGCCTCCGAAATCGGGGCCGGTACCGCCGTCGATGACGCCCGAACACGCCGCGAGCCCCATGCTGACCACGATCGCGATCTTGATGCGTGCCATAGGGAGCACTCATACCGATCCGATCCGGCCACGTCGCTGTAGGTCTGGCGCCGCAGCTGTGCTCGATTATCTTGCAGGAACTTTTCGGGGAGTGATTCTATTCGAGAATCATCCGCTCATTGGATTCAGTTGTTGAGCTGGACTACGAATCAGCAAGCAGAGAGCCCCCCAACTATTTTCGGGCTGAAGCGGTCTCGCACATGGTCATCCCGCCCGAGGAACCGGGAACCACCGGAGGTGCGATGGACAGCGTCCTGCCGGCATCTGTGGGCATGGGCCTACCGCGCAGTGGGTCAGTTACAGCCGGAAGATAGTTTTCTGCAAAGTACTGGCGCTCGACCATGGTTCTGATCCACGCTACAAACCGGGCGGGGGGATTGGGGCTCACAGCCGTCGCGTCATTCATCATGGATACCATCCAAGCGCACGAATGGTGGGAGTACGGAGCGCTCGGGTTCGTCGCGCTCGTGCTCTCGTTCGGCATCTGGTTCTGCTTTCTGTTCAGGCGCTATCACAAGCAGCTCAAGAGGAACGAGGAAGAGCGCGCTGCCTGGGCCGTGGAGCGGGAGCAGCTGCGAGCCAAGGCCGAGGCCCGCCATCCCGATGTCGTCGAGACCCCTGCGGAGACGGCACCCCAACAGCATGTGGTGATCCTTGCCGGCGAAGCACATCGCTCGCTGCTCGCGGCTGCGTTGCCGACGCCCTTCGTGTTCGTCAACAACCGCGCCGAGCTCGTCGCGGCCGCGAAGGACAAGCCCGCGGTGGTCGCGTTCGTCGATGTGGATCTGCTCTCCCACTTTGGCGGCGGGCTCACCGGCGTTCCGATCATCGGGATCGTCGACGGGTCGCCGTCGGAAGCGCTCCCCAGGACCATCCGCGCGTTCGATTCGCATCCCTGGCTGTCGCACGTCGTCGCGGAGACGATGCTGTCGTCGCCGGTCGCGCGTCCCCAGCTGACGGCGCTGCTGGCGAGGCTCGCCTGCGGACCGACGCGAGAGATGCTCGGCGCTGCCGGCGTCGGGCGCGTCGCCCTGCTCGCACAAGCGAGCCGCCGCGAAGCGCGGTTCGAACGAATCAGCGAGTTCTTCTCGAGACAAGGTCTCTCCGCCAGGACGATCTCGGCGATCGGTGAGGTCTCCGAGGAGCTGGTGATGAATGCGCTGTACGACGCTCCGGTCGAGGCCGGCTACTTCAAGGACGCGATCCCGCGGACCGAGGATGTCGATCTGCCGCCGGAGCGCGCGTGCGAGATCAGCTACGGGATGGAAGCGGGCAACATCTTCGTGCGGCTCCGGGACACGTTCGGCGCCCTGACGCGGGCTCGGATGCTCGATGTCCTGAATCGGTGCAACGCGAAAGGCGTCGCCCTCGACGAGAGCCGAGGTGGGGCCGGCCTCGGGCTCTGGCGCGTGTTCTCCCTCGCATCCACCATCTGCATCACCGTGATCCCCGGGCAGGTCACCGACATCGTCATCGGGATCGCGCCGAAAGAGGGGCGCGTCGCCAAGCAGCTGCTCGCGGTCAACCTGTTCTTCGTCCCCGCAAGCGATGACGATTTCGATTCGCTCATCCCGGGCGACGATCAGGACTGGCTCGACCAGTCCGTCTCGCTCCCGACCAACTCCTGATCACGTGCGTGAAGCTCGAGTGCGGCGGCTCCGCGATCAACCGCGGAGGTAGCGGGTCAGCACGCGCGTCATCTGCTCGGGGTCACGGCTCCCCGCCATCTCGCGCGCCGAGTGCATGCTGAGCATCGGATTGCCCACATCGATGGTGGCGATCCCGAGCAAGGTCGACGTGATCGGCCCGATCGTGCTGCCACATGGCAGGTCGGTGCGAGTGACGTAGTGCTGCACCGGCACCGCCTCCTCGTGACATAGCCGCGCGAACATCGCCGCGGTCGTGGCGGTGGTGGCATAGCGCTGCCCGTTGTTGGTCTTGATCACCGGGCCCCCGTTGAGCTGGGGCTTGTGGCGGGGCTCGTGACGGCTCGCGTAGTTCGGATGGATCGCGTGCGCCATGTCCGCCGACACGCACGTCGATCGGGCACAGGCCTGGTGAAACGCCTCGCGCGTCGGGACCAGGCGCTCGAGCACGCGAGGCAACACGGCGCTGCCCGCACCTGCCGCGCTGTCGCTGCCGACCTCCTCGTGATCGAACAGCGCGATCACCGGGATCACGTTCGATCGAGGGGTGGCGGTGAGCGCCGTGACCGCGGCGTGGCACATCGCGAGGTTGTCCAGCCGCGCCGAGAACACGAACTCGCCTGACTGGCCGCCGATCGTGGGGGCGGCGAGGTCGAACAGCATCAGCTCGCTGCCGATGATCGCCTGCGCGTCGACCCCGGCCGACTCGGCGAGCAGCGCCGCCAGCGATCCACCGGAGGTCGCGAGCCCGAGCACCGGCGCGAGGTGGTCCTGGCGGTTGAGGATCAGGCCCTTCTCGTTGACCTCTCGATCGAGGTGGATCGCGAGCTGCGGGACGCGGAGCAAGGGCCGATCGATGCACACGAGCCGGCTGGCGATCCCTCCGTGCTCATCGCGGACGAGCAGGCGTCCCGCGAGGCCGAGGTCGCGATCGAGCCACGAGTTGAGCAGCGCGCCGCCGTACACCTCGACGCCGAGCTGCGCGTAGCCCTCCGTCGTATGCTCCGCGTTGGGCTTGAGCCGGAGGTTCGGGCTGTCGGTGTGCGCACCGATGATCCGGAACTGCGCGCGCTCGCCGTCTGGCACCACGAACGCGAACAAGTTCGTGCCGGTGGTGGTGACGTGGTACGCGCCCGCCGGGAGTCGGTCCCAGGGCTCGGTCTCGGCGAGGCTGCGGAACCCCGCGGCGTCGAGCCGGCGGCGCGCCTGATCGACCGCATGAAACGGCGTGGGAGAGGCGCGTAGGAAGGCCAGCAGATCGGCGGTCACCGCGAGACAGTAGCCGAGGTCGCGGCGGGGGAGCACGCGGGAGCCGGCGTAGTGCCGTGGACGCTCGATCCGCCCGGCCGCCCGATCCCGGGCCCTGTGGCCGCGATCCGCGGAATCACTGCAGCCGCACGGGATCGGGCGTCGTCAGGGCGCAGGCGGAACGCTTCGTGAAAGTGGACAGGCAAACCACAGAGGAGCTCGTCATGAGAACGTTTCAGATATCGGTCGCCTTCGCGGCAATTCTCGCCAGTGGCGCGCTCGCCACCGCCGACGTACCAAAACAGCCCCCTGCGAAGGTGGCGCCCGCGGCCGCGAATTCCCCCACCGACCCGGCGGAAGTGACCTACAAGGATGTCGAGGCCACGCTGGGCTTCGTGCCGCAGTTCATGCGCAGCATCCCGAGGTCGTACGTCGCGACCTTCTGGCAGAGCATGAAGACGTTCGAGATGAACCCGGCGACCAAGCTCGATCTGAAGACGAAGGAGCTGATCGGCGTCGCGGTCGCGGCGCAGATTCCGTGCGAGTACTGCGTCCAGTTTCACACCGACGGCGCGCGCATGCACGGCGCCACCAACGAGGAGATCCAGGAGGCCGTCGCGATGGCGGGGATGACGCGGCTCGGCAGCACGCTGCTCAACGGGCTCCAGATCGACAAGGTCCAGTTCAAGAAGGACATGGCCCGGATCGAGCAGCACGCGCGTCAGCAGGCCAAGAAGTAGCCCAGCCGACGCTGGACCTCGGGGGACGGCTGATCGAGACTTGACCGGACGCATGGCGAGCGACAACCAGCTGCACGGCATCACGCTCGCGAAGATCCTCGACGAGCTCGTCGCCCACTACGGCTGGCCTGAGCTCGGCGCGCAGATCAATATCCGTTGCTTCCAGGTCGATCCCAGCATCAAGTCGAGCCTGACGTTCCTCCGCCGCACGCCGTGGGCGCGCGCGAAGGTCGAGAGCCTCTACCTGGTCCTGGTTGCCCAGCGGCAAGGCGTGACCTGACAGCTCAGCTGGCGTCGGTCGGTTCGCGCAGCACCGACTGGACGAGCTGGCGCGCGATCGGGTGATAGCTCGCACGCAGCCGTTCGAACAGGCTGCGCGCCAGCGGGCGCGTTCGCTCGTCGCGGGCGAGCTCGACGTAGAGCGGGCGCAGGAACTTCATGCGCCCGACGCTCGCGAGGACCTGCTCGACCCGTGGCAACACGGCGTGATAGCCGGACTGCAACGCGAGCACGAGCCAGCTGACGAGGATCTCGTAGTTCGTCGAATGGGTCAGCCCGAACTGCTCGTCGAGTGCCCGGCACAGCGCGGCGGACGCGGGCCGCGGCACCGACTCGAGATAGAGTTGCCACTCGGTCGCCGACCACGATCGCGCCGTCGCCTCGGGGGGAGGTGCACCGCCGAGGCGCTCGATCGCATCGAGTCGCGGTGAGCGTGGCCTGGGGGCGTTGTCGGGCAGGCCGGGGCCGTCGAGCCAGCGCCGCGCGTCCACCTTGGCGAGGATGCCGGGCAGCGCCCGTTCGAAGTGGGCTTCGAAGTCCTCCGTGGTGATCGACTGGAAGCGAAAGGTGTCGAGGTAGCTGCGCAGCCACCGGGTGAACGGCTCGCTCCCGGCGGCGTCCTCGAGCGCGCGCAGGAAGAAGTAGCCCTTCTCGTACGGCACCTGCGAGTACGCGTCGTCGGGGTCGATGCCGGTCAGGTGGGTGCGCAGCCGGGTGAGCTCGGGGCGACTCGCGAACCGCGAGAGTGCCTCGGCGAGCTCGCGCCAGCCGATCGCGGTGTGGAGCGACGCGACCTCGGGCCCTTCGAGCGCTTCGATGATCCGCCGCTCGGCGTAGACCGTGAAGCCCTCGTTGAGCCAGAAGTGTTCGGCGTTGCCGTTGGACACGAGGTTGCCAGTCCACGAGTGCGCCAGCTCGTGCGCGAGCACGTTGACGAGGGAGCGATCGCCCGCGATCAGCGTCGGGGTCAGGAAGGTGAGCCGCGGGTTCTCCATGCCCCCGTACGGAAACGAAGGCGGCATCGTCAGGATGTCAAAGCGCTCCCAGTCGTACGGCCCGAACAGGTGCTCGGCCGCGACGATCATCTGCTCGATGCCGGCGAACTCGAACGCGGCCCGATCGAGCATCGCGGGCTCGGCCCACACGCACGACCGAGCCGACAGCTCGCGTGACACGAGCTCGCCGACCGCGAACGCGAACAGATAGGGCGGGATCGGCTGGGGCATCTCGAACCGTTCGATCGCCAGCGCGCCGGCC
>JAGSPR010000250.1 GCA_018262455.1 Deltaproteobacteria bacterium
GCCGCTGCCGCTGCCGCTGCCGCTGCCGCTGCCGCCGATCGTGATGTCGGCACACTGGTAGTAGAATGAGTTGTAAGGGACCGAGGTGGTCATGATCTGCATGAGCTGGAGGGTGCAGTTGTCGCACGGGGTGGTCGGCAGGGTGACCGCCTGCGTGTAGTGGCCGCCCGCTTTGTCCGCGATCGGCTCGACCAGCGTGAATGCGAAATTGTCGTCCGGGTTGTTCGGGTTCATGAAGACGTCGTTGCCGTCATCATCGAACGCGATCCGGTAGTGCCCCGGATGATCGACGGTCTCGTTCCACTCGACCATGATCGTCTCGCCGGGCTGGAAGTTGGTGACCTTCGTGCCGCGCGTCGATCCGGCGGCTCCGCACGGCCCTGCCTTCTGATCGGCGCTGCGCGGCGCCGGCGACGTCATCGCGATGTGCGCCTGTGCGGCAGGAGGACAGAGCGAAGCGACGAGCACCAGCAGCGCCGCGAGGGAGACAGTACGCATCACCCGAGGATGCCCGAGATCGGTCGGTCGCTGCCATCGCAAACGCCCACCCGGTGCGGCCGATCACGGCGATTCGTGGATCCTGACCGCCACCGTGACCTCGTCGTGGCTCGCGTCCGCGGCCAGGCTCCGCACGCTATCCACCATCGCCACCACCTCGTGCCACGGCACACCCGCGTCGAAGTCGACGAACACGGCTTTGGAGGCACGCGTCTTGACCCGGATCGCGCCCAGGAGCTCGGCCGACTGGATCGGGCCGCCATCGTCGATCGAGACCGTCAGGTCGGCATGGAGCCTGACGACGACCGGCTGGACGTCGGAGATCACCGTGTCGTCTCGCGGCGGCAGCGCCACCCGCTCCTGCTTCATCATGATCGGCATCAGCACGAGGAAGATGATGAGCAGCACCAGCAGGACGTCGATCAGGGGCGTGACGTTGATCTCGGGTCCCCGCGTCGACGACATCCCCATGACCTAGCGATACACGACCCGCGCGCGCGTCGAACCGCTCGGCCGTTCACGCCGCGTGACAGGGCGGGGCCTGCGGTCGCGGTCGCGGTCGCAGGGGTCAGGCTCCTGAGCCCGAGCCCGAGCCCGAGCCCGAGCCCGAGCCCGAGCCCGAGCCCTCGACGCCCAGCTGCGCTGCCTGCGCATCGGGCGACGGCGCGACGGTCACCGGCTTGCAGAACGCGGGCAGCGCATCACCGTGGCGTTCGGCGTAGCCCATCGCGCCCATCCCTTTGACCTCGGCCGGGAACGGCACCGCGCACAGGCTGTAGGCACCGGCGGCGACGTCACCAAACCGTGCAGGCTCGCCGTTACGGACGATCACCCACTGCGAGGCACCTGGCCCGGCGGCGGCCATCTTGAGGGCGAGCTCGCTCGACGTCTTCGCGACGATCGCGCCGCTCGCGAGGTACACGTTCGCGACGCCGACCTTGCCCTGCCGCGCCACCATCGTGACATCGAGCGTGACGGTGCCGGGCTCGACCGCGAGGTCGATCGTGACCTGCTTCCCCGAAGGCACCTCGATCTGCTTGGAGTAGAACCGCATACCGGTCATCGGCATGCCGACCGTGGCGGACACCTTGTAGACATCCGGCGCGAGCCGATCAAACCGGTACGAGCCGTCGGGACCGGACGACACCGAGTAGATCGCCCCCGGGGTCGTCGTCGACTGGCACGAGACGAAGACGCCCTCGACCGCCTTGCCAGCCTGGCGCAGCACCCCGGTGAGCGAGCCGAACGGCTCGAGCGCGAGCACGAGCTCGGTCTGGCCGGGTAACACCGTCGGCAACCGCAGCGCGCGCGACCGCCCGAGCTCGTCGTGCTCGGCGACGATCGTGATGTCGCCATCCCCGAACCCGGAGATCATGAACGCGCCGCTGGCGTCGGTGGTGTCGTGCTTCGTGCCGCCGCCCATCGGTCCGAACTGCGCGTTGCTGGTCGAGCCATTGCCGAACACGAGCCGGCCGACGTGGACCTGCGCGTTCGGGACGGGCTTGCCATCTGCCACCACGGTGCCGCCGATCGTGCGGCCCTTGACGACGGTGATCGTGCCCGCATCCGCGGTCTTGCCCGACTCGACGATGACCTCGACCGCGCGGGTCTGGAAGCTCGGGCCGCGCACGGTGAGCTCGTACTTCTGCGGCGGCAGCGCGTCGAGCTTGAACTCGTCCTCGCCGAACGACTGGCCAGTCATCCCGACCGACACGGAGTATGCGCCCGGTGCACTGCCATCCGCGAACGCGACCTTGCCCTTCACCGCACCGTCGGGAGCCAGCACGAGCTTCAGGTTCGTGTCGCCGGTCTTCGCGCTCACGCCATCGCCGACGCCGGGCCCGCGCCTGCCGCGGCTCGCCGCCTGCATCGCCGAGATCATGTACGACCCCGGCGCGAGACCGGTCAGCGTGAACTTGCCTGCGCTGTCCGTGAGCTCCTGCGGAAAGCCGCGCAGCCGCCACTGCGAGAAGTCCACTGGCGTGCGGTTGTCGCCGAAGCTCGGGCCAGCGGAGACCTGGATGCCCTCCAGCGGCTGGCCAGCTGGATTGACGACGATTCCCGAGATCACGCCGGTGACATCGATCGCGAGCGTGACGTCGGTGACATCGCCGGCCGACGCGTCGACCGCGACCAGCTGCGAGGCGCCGGTGTCGTGGAGCGCCACCGCGCTGAGCGGCTTGCGTGGCAGGCCGCGAAGCTCGAACGTGCCGGTCGCGTCGGTGTACGCCTGACGCGGCGCCTCGAACACCATCGCCCGAGGATTCGCGGCGACGCCGATCCGGACGCGCGCCGACGGCACCGGCTGCTTGGCGCCATCGACGACCTTCCCGCGCACCACCGCGCCGGCCGCCATCGTGATCGTGACGCCCTCGCGGGGCGTCTTGCCATCGAGCGTGACCAGCGGGGACGAGCCCGGCGCGTGCTCGCCATGGGTCGCGAGGAATCGGAACGTCCCGGCGGGGAGCGCGTCGAGCTGGAAGCTGCCGTCGGTGGCGGTCGTCGCCGCGTCGAGTCGATCGCTGCCTTGCTGGCTCCAGTCCGAGACGCCGCTCGACCGCACGCGCGCGCCGGCGACGCCGGTCCCGTGATCGTCGACGACCCGCCCGCGGACCGAGCCACCCGAGACCAGCGCGAGCTTGAGCTCGGCGTCGCCGCTGCCGATCTGGATCCACTGGAACGAGCGCGCCATGCCGTCGGCCCACGCCGCCACCTGGTAGCCACCGGGCGCGACCGGCGTCAGCACCGCCACGCCGTTGCGCGCGGTCTCGTGTTGCTCGTCGATTCCGCGCAGCTCCACGATGGCGCCATCCACCGGCTTGCCGCCGGCGGTCACCGTGACCGTGAGCTTGGCGGCGGCGTGGAGCTGCAGGACCACCGGCGCCGACTTGCCAGTGAGCCGCGCGGTCACCGGCCCGGCGATGCCGCCCGGCGCGCGGGCGACCACGGTGTACGGCCGGCCGACGAGCCCGTCGAACACGAAGCCGCCATCGTCCTCGGTGATTGCGGTCCGCGGCGGATTCGCGGCCAGCACGACCGTGGCGCCCTTGACCGGATGGTCCGCGGCATCGATGACCTGGCCCTCGAGCTGGAGTGCACCCTTGGGGTCGTCATCGATCATCACGCGCGACGCCAGGTCCAGATCGCCACGGCGGCTTGACTCCGGCCGGGCAGGCGGCGCGAGCGTCGGTGCGCTCGAGCCCGCACCCGCCACCGGGGCAACAGGCGGCGCGGCATCGCGCTTCCACCACCAGATCGCGAGCGCCGCCGCCACCACCACCGCGCCGACGGCCACGAGTAGCTTTCGATTCATGGTCGCGACGTATCACACCTGGACAGCTCAGTCCTTGGAGACGACCCCCGGCGGGGGCACCGGAGACGCCGGCGGCTGGTGGCGGGACTTGCCGAACGAGCCGAGCAACCAGAACACGACGCCGAGCACGATCACGCCGGCGATGTTGAGCGAGGCATCGCTCCCTACCACGCCTTCGACGCCGTGCTTCTCGTAGAACCGCGAGTCGGCCAGCCCGACGTACGCGATCGCGGCGTTGCCAGCCGCGACAAACAGCGAGTACTGCGTCGAGGCCGCCTTGCCGCTGTTGCCGATCGTCTCGAGCACCGTCGCCGTGAACGCCGAGTAACAGAACCCGGTGATCAGCGCGTAGGTCAGCGAGCCCCAGATGAACGTCATCTCGGACCGCGGCGACAGGGCCATCGCGATGCCACACACCGCGGTCAGCGCGCCACCGAGCAGGTACATCGCGCGCCGGTTCGTGCGATCGCACAGGAATCCGCCGATCAGCGCACCGACGGCGGTCAGCACCTGGCCGAGCGGGCCGGTCGTGAACGCGAGCAGCTCGGAGGCCTTCAGGTCGACCAGCGCCTTCTCGACCGGCACCTGGAACACGTCGATGAACGGCTGCAGCCCCGAGCCCGAGGTCTGATCGAGGATCGCCGGACGCACGTAGTCCTCGGCCAGCGCGCCGAAATAGTTCGCGAGCGCCGCGGTCCCGACCGGCGACAGGCACAGCAGGATGCCGGTCAACCCGGCGCGGCTGAACAGCACGGCACCGACGTCGCGCAGCGTGCGGAGCAACACCGCACCCAGCGAGCCGACCGCCTCGCGGATCGGCTCGTCGACCGCGAGCACCGCGAGCGAGGGCACCACCATCATCGCCGCGAGCACGAGCCCGATCGCGAGCGGATCGACGCCGTGGCCGGTCAGGTACACGGCGATCGCGGCCGAGAGGCCACCGCCGCACAGGTTGCCGACATTGTACCAGGCGCCCGCCTTGCCTCGCTGGTCGTCGGGCACCATGGTGGCCATCAGGCCACCGTTGCAGCTGCCGACGAGCCCCGAGATCATCTGCGCCGCGAACGCGCATCCCAGGAACGCCGTCGTTTGCTCGGGCAGCGGCATCAAGCAGGCCGCGACGAGACAGGCCGCTCCGAGCGCCGACACGAGCACGAGCCAGTGCTTGCGCTTCGGGCCGAAGTCGACGATCGGCGCGTAGAGGAACTGCAGCACCGGCGGCAGCATCAGCAGCGTGACGTACCAGCCGATGTCGCCGACCTCGATCCCGCCGCGCCGCGTGAGATACGGCATCACCGCTCCCGAGAACGAACCGACGACGCCGTACGGCATGCCCGTGAGCGCGAACAGCCAGGGCGGAGGGGGCTTGTGCGCCGGCGGCATGGTCGCGGATGATCGCTACAGCGTCCGCCGGCGGGCAATGGCGCCCGGCTCAGAACTGGCGGGAAGGCGTCGAAGGCCTCCCCAGCCGACAGCTCACCGCCGCGCGCCGGTCAGCTGACGCGTTCGCAGCATCGCGATCACCGCGATCCCGAGCGCTCCGAGCGCCGCGAGCGCGAACACCGTGCGCGCCCCGGGGAACAGCTCCGAGAGCACGCCGCCGAGCTTGTTCGCCATGACCACGCGCCCCACGGTGGAGCCATCGAACCCGGTCAGCTTCTGCGACTTGACCTGGTACAGCGAGCCCTCATGCTCGGCCTCCTTGATCGAGCCATCATCGAGGGCAGACTTCACGAGATCGTCGAGCTTCTCGTCGGTATGGACCCCGTCCGGCGCGACGATCGAGAGCAGCATGTCCTCGTCGAGCCGGATGTCGTCGATCAGCAAGCTCGCATCGAGCGACTGCACGAGCGTGCCGCTGTTCTCCTTGGTCGATCCGGAGCCGAGGAACAGCGTCCGCGCGAAGAAGAAGCCGAGCGAAGGCGGCTGCGTGCCAAGGATACCGGTCTTGACCAGCTTGTCGTCATCGGTGCGCTGGAGGACGATCGTCTTCTCGCGGCCGCTGTCGAGCGCGCTCTTGATCCACGGGAGCTGCTTCAGATCGGTGTGCCAGGTCGGCGACGCGCTCGTGTACAGCAGGCGCGCCTTGTAGTCGGCCACGGCGACGACGATCGGGTACTCCTTGCCGGCGAGCTTGCGCCACAGATCCCAGTCCGTCGACGCGAGCTGGCTGTGGATGCGCTCGAGGTTGACCTGGTCCTCCGTCGCCTCGCCGAGCCCGAAATCCGCCTGATCGCGGTGGCTCGTCGTGTCACGCATCGCGCTCTGCAGGTACATCTGGTTCGCGTTCGCATCGAACCGCCCCGCGAGCAGCTTGAACGCGCGTTCGATCTGCACGCCGGTCGCCGTGAACGACTGGTCGTTCTCCGCCGACACCCGATCGCGCACCACGAAGTCCGCGCCGAACCCGAGCCCGAGCGTGACCGCGAGCGCGGTCGCCGCGAACGACGCCCGTCGCCACGGCCGCGCGCGATCCCTCCCGAGATCGTCGAGCAGGTGATCCATCGTCGGGTAGCGATCGCCCGGCCTGACCGACAGCCCGCGCAGCACGATCTTGCGCAGCTCGCCGGACACCCGGCTCCGTGCCGGCGCCGGCCGGATCTTGCCGTCGCACACGTTGTCACCGAGCTCCTCGAACGTCTTGCCGCGAAACGGCCGCTCCCCGTACAGCGCCTCGTACAGCGCCACGCAGAAGTTGAACTGATCCGTCCGGGGATCGACGTTGCCGCCGGAGAACTGCTCTGGCGCCATGTACGCGGGCGTCCCCAGCACCATCCCCGACCTCGTCAGCTCGAGGTCGCTGACGCCCGGCCCGACTTCCTCGGACGGCCTGGCCGACGACAACCCGAAGTCCGTCACGCGGACGCGCCCGTCGCTGCCGACGAGCACGTTGTCCGGCTTGAAGTCGCGATGCACGATGCCCGCCGCGTGCGCAGCGGCCAGGCCGCGCCCCGCCGCGATGTACGTCTCGATCGTGTCGGCGAGTGGCCGCGCGGCCTGCTGCCAGATCCGCAAGCTCGAGCCCGTCACGAGCTCCATCGCGATGTACGTCGCGCCCTCGGAGACGCCGGCGTCGTACACCGCCACGACGTTCGGATGGTTCACCTGCGCCATCGATCGCGCCTCGCGCACCAGGCGATCCGTCAGCGCCTCGTCGGGCTTGTGCAGCAGCTTGAGTGCCACCCGCCGACCGAGCCCTGGATCGTCCGCGCGATATACGATCCCCATCGCGCCCGCGCCGATCCGTTCCACCAGCGTGTAGCGCCCGATCATCTTGCCGACCTGCGCGGGGGTTCGCACCCGGACCTGGCCGTCCACGTCGTTGGCGTCCGCGGTCGCCCCGAGCGGGTCCAGCGTGCGGAGCGCGGGGTTCCCGGCGAGGCTCGCCATGGTCTCGACCAGTGTCCCCACGGCGCCGCCCTGGTGCGTGCGCAGCGTGTCGAGGGCGGCGGCCCGCGTCGCATCCCGGGCGAGCAGGCTGATCAGACCGCGACATTCCTCACACCCATCGAGGTGCAGGACCGCGCGCCCACGCGCCGCGTGGTCGAGCGCTCCCGACATCAGATCCTGCACCGCGTTGGCGTCGAGACACTCCATCGACCGGTGCGCATTGTGCCACGATAGGTCGCGATGGATGCAGTCGACGACCTCGCACGGTGCAGCGGCCTGCCCGCCGCGTGCCCCGCGGCTGCCGGGTCTGCCTGGGCGACCCTGCTCGCCACCGCCCGTACCGCCTGGCCCGATGTCCAGCTCGACGACGCCAAGCTCGCCGAGTTCATCGGCCCGCGCCTCGCCGGCACCGACGTCGCCGATGCGCTCACCGCGGCTCCCGCCGCCGACCTCGCCCTCGCCGCCGCTTGCGCCGCGCAGGAACCCACCGCCCACGCAGCGTTCGACACCATCCTCACCGAGGTCGATGCCGCCGGCGCCTCCACCCGTGCCCCCAAGGACCTCGTCGACGAGGTCAAGCAGCTCCTCCGCCTCCAGCTCCTCGTCGTGCGCGACGACAAACCTGCCGGCATCACCGGCTATCGCGGCAAGGGCCCGCTACGAGGCTGGGTCCGGATCACCGCCACCCGCGAGCTCATCCGCCACCTCAAGAAGCGCGCCCGCGAGCTCCCGATCGACAAGCAGCTCGACGAGGCCATCGGCGCCGACCCCGTCCTCGACCACCTCAAGGGCGAGTACCGTGCCCAGTTCGCGACGGCGTTGCGCGAAGCGATCGCCGAGCTGACCGCCGAGGACCGTACCCTGTTGCGCCAGCAGATCGTCGATAACCTCTCGATCGACGAGCTCGGCGCCGCCTACGGAGTCCATCGCGCCACCGCCGCGCGCTGGCTCACCCGCGCCCGCGGCTCGCTCGTCACCGCGACCCACAGCCGGCTCGCCGCTCGGCTCGCCATGCCCGTCGACGACATCGACAGCGTGATGCGCCTGGTCCAGAGCCGGCTCGACGCCAGTGTCGTCCGCTATCTCCGCGACAGCTGACGGTTCACCCGTAGACCCGTAAGCGTAAGCGTAAGCGTAGGCGAATTCCGCTTACGCTTACGCTTACGCCTACGCTTACGCCGGATCAGGTCCGCTCACGGATACGTCTTGCCGCCGGCCTTGTACTTCTCGCCGTACTTGTTGAGGTGGTCCACCTCGGCGCCACGCTTGAGCGTCAGCTCGATCGGCGCATCGCCACCGCCGACCTTGACGTCCGCGCTCGCTGGCTGGGTGGCGCGGCGTGCGTACGCGAAGACCTTCCAGCTGCCGACCGGGACGTTGTCGATGCTGAAGCTGCCGTCGGGCTTGGCCTTGGTGTGCCACCGGTTGGGCAACACGAGGATCGTCGCGGCCATCTCCGGGTGGATGTTGCAGTAGACGTCGATCACGCCGGCTTGCGTGAACTGCTTGCTCTTGGCGTCGTCGCCCTTCTTCATCGAGCCCAGGTCGAACTTGCGACTGGGCGATTGCGAGAACACGTTGTGCATGTAGTTGTCGAAGTTCGGGAACTCCACCGAGTCGTTGACGGTGATGCCGACGAGGTCTGGGATGAAGCGACGGCCTTCTTGCTTGATCGTGGTCTTCGCTGGCTTGGCGGCGGCATCCGCGGCCGGGACCGCGGGACCGACCACGTAGACGATGACGTCGACGCCAGTGGCGGCCTTGCCATCGGCCTCGGTGACCATGACCTTGCCGCTGACCCGGCCAGTCGGATCGGCGGCAGCGACGGAGCCGATGCCAACGCCGAGCAAGATCGCGAGCACGGACGCACGGGTGAGGATGGTGATGGTGCGCATCAGAAGGCGATTCCCCACACCGCACGAGGTGCGTTGTTGATCTTGTGAATCCCGACGAGGTAGGACGCGGACAGCCAGAATCGGCCGTGCGTCCAGGCGAGGTTCGGGCCGGCGCCGGCCCAGCTGGTGCCCTTGTCGTCGAGCGACAGCTCCGAGTAGATCTCGCCGCCGAGCCGGAGGTCACCTTTCACCTGGATGGAGACGCCAGCGCCGGGGCGGAATTCATAGTGCTGGCTGTCGGGACTGATGTCCGCGATGAAGCCCGCATCGACGAGCGCGTGGAACCTGCCCTTCTGGTAGGACGCCACGAAGTCAGCCTCGCCGCGCGTGACATTGCGGATGGTTACGTCGCGCTTGACCGCGACGCGGAGGAGGGGCGCGAAGGCAGGCGCCTGCTCGGGGTCCTGGGTGACCAGGCGATAGCGCGCCTCGACCCCGAACTTGTCGACCGTGAAGGTTGCTGGCATGCCGGCATCGGTGCGGAGCCAGATGAACTCGACCGGGAATGCGAGCTCGAGCTTGTCGGTCACGCCGACCAGCGCACCCCACCACAGCGACGTTTCCTGGTTGTTGTTGTGGCCATTGCGCTCGCCTACCCAGGACTGGAGCTCGGCGCCACGCTCGGGCATGACCTCGGTCCCGTAGAGCCACCCGTACTGGGAGCGCCCGGCATCCGCGGTGCCCGGGGCGACCGCGACCAATCCGGAGACAACAAGGACAGCCAGGGCAGCTCGCACGGCGCGAGCTTACTCCGAATCACTCCGCTGGTATGGTCCGCTCATGATCGATCATATCGGGATCCCGGTCACCGACCTCGCGCGGAGCATGGCGTTCTACGAGAAGGCGCTCGCCCCGCTCGGGTACCGGCACGTCATGACCTGGGAGCAGCACGCCGGCTTCGGGATCGGGGGCAAGCCCGAGTTCTGGATCGCGGGCAACCAGGCGCCCAAGGATCGAGTGCACGTCGCGTTTCGCGCGAAGGGACGCGCGGACGTCCGGGCGTTCTACGAGGCCGCGCTGGCAGCGGGCGGCACCGACCATGGCGCGCCGGGCGTGCGGCCCGACTATCACGAGAACTACTACGCCGGCTTCGTGCGCGATCCCGATGGTCACAACATCGAGGCGGTCTGCCACGAGGCGTATCTAGGCTAGGCCGCCACGTAGCGACACGTCGCCGTACCGGCATACCGCCGAGGACCGTCGATCAGACCTGTGTCGCGCTCGGCGCGAACCTCGTCGCCCAGGTGATCATCACCGACGTGCGCCGAGCGCCTGCAGCGGCTCGAACAGGTACACCGTTCCCGCTTCCTCGACGCCGTCGACCGTGTCGTTGATCGCGCCGATCGCGAAATGATGTGGGAGCGGGACCAGCGAGAGATGGCCGAAATGATCGCCGGTATCCGGCTCTGGGTCTTCGATTTCGCCGAGCAACGCTCCGTCCGTTGCGGAGAACAGCCACACGCGGCCTTGGTCGACGATCCCGTGGCTGTCGGCGCCGGCGGCCGCGATTGCGATGACTTCACCGGCGATGGTCAACGTACCGCCAAAGTTGTCGCCCTCCCGGCGCGACGGCGGGACGAGCTCGGCGATCAGCGCGCCGGTGGGATCATAGAGGTGCGCGGTGCCCGCCTCGACGACACCGTGCGACGGGTTGAACTCCGACGAGATCACGAAATTGCCGTTGGACCGCGGCGTGACATGGCCGAACAGCTGACCGGCTGGAACCGGGTTGTCGATACGACGCAGCTCGTCGCCGGTCCGCCCATC
>JAGSPR010000565.1 GCA_018262455.1 Deltaproteobacteria bacterium
GATCGCGGGGTCGAGCTCGTGTCGCCGCACGTGTCGCTGTCGGAGATGAAGCTCAGGGTCCAGGGCCCGTTCCCTCACCGCGAGCACGCGCCCGCGCCCGCGCCTGCACCCGAGCCGACCGAGCGCCAGCTGCGCCAGGACAAGCTGCGCTTCCTCGACAGCCTGTCGGGCCGCATCTACCTGACGGTCAAGGTGGTGCTCGATCTACCGGTGCTCGGCAAGCGCACGCTCGATCAGCAGCTCAAGGTGCCGATCCAGGAGGGCAGCCTCGACTACCGCGCCCTCGAGGACAGCCTCAACTGGCTCGAGGGCGCCTTCCTCGACATCAAGCACGACGACAGCAAGCTCAGCGTCACGTGGAAGGTGCCGATCTTCCGATCGTCGCGCGACCTCGTGTCCTGGACGCTCGATCGCGACGCGATCACGATGGCCTCGTTCGGGCGGGTGCCGGTCCGCTCGCTCGCGGACTTCGGGATCGGCTCGGGGCGGGCCGAAAAGCCGAGCGACAAGAAGCGCGAGGGCATCCTCCAGGCGCTCTCGCTCGACGCGATCGACATCGCGATCAGCCTCGTCGCGCCGCGCTCGTTCGAGGTCGGCGGTGGGCTCGTGATGTTCGGCGGCGACGATCAGCCGGGCATGGTGGATCTCAAGGTCTCCGGTGCGATCCACGACCACCGCCCCGGCGCGCTCAACGGTGCGATCGGCAGCATCGACACGACGATCAAGGACGTCCGCATCGGCCCGGCGACGCTGACCGCCGATCGCCTCCACTTCGACGGGCTCGACGAGCTCGAAGTGGTGTTCGACGGCTTCAAGCCGACCTGCGTCACGATGGTGATCCACCGGGTCACCGCGACGAACCTCGCGCTCCAGCTCGGGGGGCGGGGCTGATCACTCGGGAACCGGCGCGCCTGGTCCTACCATCTGCTCGGGACGCACCCACGCATCGAACTGCGCGCCGGTCACGAGCCCGAGCTCGATCGCGGCCTCGCGCAAGCGAGAGCCCGTCGCGTGCGCGTGCTTCGCGATCTTGGCGGCCTGGTCGTAGCCGAGGTGGGGCGCGAGGGCCGTCACCAGCATCAGGCTGCCGTGGAGCTTGCGTTCGATCTCGGCGCGGTTCGGCTCGAGCCCCCGCGCGCAGTGCTCGTCGAACGACGCGCAGGCATCGCCGACGAGCCGGATCGATTGCAGGGTCGCGTTCGCGATCAGCGGCTTGAACACGTTGAGCTCGAAGTTGCCGCTCGCACCGCCGATCGAGATCGCGACGTCGTTGCCGAGCACCTGCGCGCACACCATCGTGAGTGCCTCGCACTGCGTCGGGTTCACCTTGCCCGGCATGATCGAGCTGCCGGGCTCGTTCTCGGGGATGACGAGCTCGCCGATCCCGCAGCGTGGTCCACTCGCGAGCCAGCGGACATCGTTGGCGATCTTGAACAGCGCGGTGGCGAGCGTCTTGATCGCGCCGTGACAGCCGACGAGCGCGTCGTGTCCGGCGAGCGCCGCGAACTTGTTGGGCGCGGTGACGAAGGGCCGGCCGGTGAGCTCGGCGAGCTTGCTGGCGACGCGCCCGGCGTACTCGGGATGGGCGTTGAGCCCTGTTCCCACCGCGGTCCCACCGAGCGCGAGCTCGCAGACGGCCGGCAGCGTCGCCTGGATCGACTGGATGCCGCGATCGAGCTGCGCGACCCAGCCGCTGATCTCCTGGCCGAGCGTGAGCGGCGTCGCGTCCTGGAGGTGCGTGCGGCCGATCTTGACCAGGTCCCGGAACGCCTCCGCCTTCGCGGCGAGCGTGTCGCGCAGCATCCGCGCCGCCGGCACCAGGTGGGCGTCGATCTGGCCGGCGACCGCGAGGTGCATCGCCGTCGGGAACACGTCGTTCGAGCTCTGCGACAGGTTGACGTGATCGTTCGGGTGAACCGGGGCCTTGCTGCCGCGCGGCTGTCCCGCGAGCTCGTTCGCGCGGTTCGCGATCACCTCGTTGACGTTCATGTTGGTCTGCGTGCCGCTGCCGGTCTGCCACACGACCAGCGGGAACTCGTCATCGAGCTCCCCGCGGATCACCTCGTCCGCCGCGGCGACGATCAACGTGCACCTGTCGTCGGGCAGGAGGCCGAGCTCGCGATTGACCACCGCCGAGGCTCTCTTGATGGTGGCGAGCGCACCGATGATCTCGCGCGGCATTCGCTCGGTCCCGATCCGGAAGTTCTGCAACGAGCGCTGGGTCTGCGCGCCCCAGTAGCGCGTGGCATCGACCTCGACGGAGCCCATCGTGTCGGTCTCGATTCGCGTGGCCATGAGGGTGGCTTACCACCCGCAGGCCGGGCGTGCGGCGGTGGCAACGTCGCGAGAGGTCTCCATCACTTCCGGGATCGAGAGCGCCGGACCCGGTCAGATATCGTCGTCGACAACATGCTCGCCACGGCTCACCCGGGCACGCAGCTTCTCGACGCGCGACGCGGCATCGGCGAACCCGGGATCGCGCTTCGTGACCATCTCGAAGTAGTAGAGCGCCTCGGGGTAGTCGGCCATCGCCTCGTAGGTCATGCCGATCTCGAAGTGCAGGCTCTGGCGCTCGCGCTCCTGCGGCTCGGCGTGCAGGCCCTGCTTGAACTGCATGATCGCTTCGGACTGGTTGTTCATGTCGCGATGACACATGCCGATCATGACGCGGCACGAGACCTCGCGGCCGGGCGCCCGCAACGCCTTCTCGAACGCCTTGATCGCCTCGTCGAGCAGGCCCATCTCCTTGTAGGCAAGGCCGAGGTCGTAGTGAGTCTCCGCGTCGTTCTCCTCGACGGGACGCTCGAGCATGACGGTGGGCCGGCGCTTCTTGGGCGCGCCGGCGTCGACGTCGGACGAGATCTCATCGAAGTCTCCGGCCGCGACCTCCTCGATCAGGTCGAGATCGATCGCCTCGGTCGAGCTCGAGACTTCGTGCTCGCGCGAGTCGTCGCCCACCGTACCCGCCTCTTCGTGACCTTGCGCGAGCGCCTGGACCTCTTGAAGCTTGACGTTGATCAGGCGGTGGTTGGGATAGCGCGCGGCCAGGATGGTGAGGACGTCGAGCGCCTCGGCGAACATGCTCTGGCCGACGTAGAAATCGGCCTCGTCGAGCTCGTCCTCGACGCTGGTCTCGGCGCGCGGCACATCCTCGAGCTCGACATCGCTGGAGGGCGTCGAGATCGCGTGGGGAGCCGTCGGATCGTACGGCGGCGTGTGCACCGATTCGGAGGCGTAGGGATCGTAGCTGCCCGAGACCTTGAGCGGATCCTCGGTCGGGTCCTCGAACTCGAGGCCATGCGGCCGCTCGGTGTGCTCGTAGGCGGACACGTTGACCACGTCGGTCTCGGGCTGCCGCACGGCCGCGTCAAAGGCGCGTGCCTCGTCGGGATCGAACGGCAGATCGACGCCCGGGTGCGAGGCCGCGAGATCGCCAGAGAGCTCGTGATCGAGGTGGTCGTGGTCGTCGAGCGGCACCTCATGACCCGCGTCGTGGTCTTCCCACCGGCTCGCCGGTTGCTCGACCATGAGCGCATCGTCGAGATCCTCGTCGAGCGGCATCGCGTTGAGCGCGTCGACGTGCGCGGGTGACATCTGGCGGGTCGACGACGGCATCGGCTCGAAATCGACCGCGAAGTTGTCGGACTCGTTCGGGATCGGACGCGACGGCGGCGACGGAGGACGTTGTGGCGTGGGGCTGCCATGCGCCACGTTCCCGGCGATCAGCTCGTCGGGATCGAAGTCATCGACCGAGTCACGC
>JAGSPR010000251.1 GCA_018262455.1 Deltaproteobacteria bacterium
CGCGGCGCGAGCGTCGCGCCGGCCACGCCAACGCCCCCGCAGACGCCCCCGCCGCCGCTCGAACCACGTCAGCACGAGCGGCTTCCCTATGCGCGCCCGATCCAGCTGCGGTGCCGGGACTGGAAGCACTTCATCACGCTCCACACGCGCGACCTGAGCCGCGGCGGCCTGTTCGTGAAGACGGCGTCGCCGCTCGCGATCGGCACTGGCGTGCAGCTCTCGCTGATCCTCCCCGATGGCACCAGCCTCGACCTCGCGGCCACGGTCACCCATATCGTGACGGCCGACCGTGCACGTCCCGACGCGATGGCCGGGATGGGGCTGCGCTTCGAGGCAGATGACGAGCGCAGCCGGAAGATCGACGAGCTGGTGCGTCATGCGGTCGGCGCGGCCGCTCGCGGCGGCTGACGCGACCGCGCGAGCCCACGCCGACGCCCTGATCGCCGGCAGCAGCTGGCGTCTTGAGCACGGCAGTTCGAACAGGTAACGTCGTCTGCAGTGCCACCTCCCGTTCGCGGTTCGAACAGTGAGCCCGAGATCCGCGCCGTGATCTTCGACGTGGGAGGAGTCCTGATCCGGACGGAGGACCGCGGACCACGCAGCGACGTCGAAGGCGCGCTCGGACTTGGAAATCGAGAGCTCGAGCAGCTGGTGTTCCAGAGCGAGGTCGGCACGGCGGCGCAGCTCGGCGCCATCACCGACCCCGAGCTCTGGGCATGGCTGGGCGAGCGGCTTGGGCTCTCGGCCGACGCGATGGAGCAGGTGCAGACGGGGTTCTGGGGTGGGGATCGCGCGAATCTCGTGCTGCTCGACCTCGTCCGTCGGCTTCGGCCGCGCTACAAGCTCGGCATCATCAGCAACGCCTCCGACGCGCTCCACCGAGTGCTTGGACCCGTGCACGGGATCGCGGCAGCGTTCGATGTCATCGTGGGCTCCGCCTACGAGCGTGTGATGAAGCCGGACCCGCTCCTCTACACGCGGGCGCTTGATCGGCTGGGTATGCGTCCCTCCGAAACCGTGTTCGTGGACGACTCGCTCGACAACTGTCGGGGTGCCCAGGCAGTCGGCATGCATGCAATCCACTACGCCACGGACACGGACGTCGAGCTCGAGCTCGCGCGACTCGGGGTTCGATGCGGCGTGCCGGGCTGAGCCGGGTGCCCGGAGCGAGCCCCGATCCGCCCGGCTTCCCCCTCGGCGAGCTCGACACGCCGGGCGAGCTCGCCGGGGACTCCGCCGCTGCAGCCGACACCGGGGACGACCACCCGCTTGCGGAGGGCCGGCTTGATCCCACCGAGCTTCGGAGCGTGGCCGAGCAGGCGCTGGGCGAGCTGCGGGGGCGGATGCGTGAAGGACGCCAGCTCTCGCCGGAGCGCGACGGCGAGTGGTTCGGAGTGCTGGTGAAGACGTTGGGGGTCCGATCCTCGCAGCTGGGCCCGGATGGACAGCCGCAGATCGTGATGACAGATCCTCGGAACATCGGGCGCGAAGTGAGGCTCTCCGCCTCGCTGACGATCGAGTTCATCAACGCGAAGCCCTCGCGCCTCCAGGCGCTCGCCGATACCTTGAACGCGATGCTGGCGGCCACCGACTACCGTCCGCGGGTGGTGAACGATCTGGGTTATCGGCGCTCGCTGCACGTCCACAACGCCGAGGTCGCCGCCAGGCTGTCGCGCCGATACACGCGCGAACAGTTCGCCGGCCTGTTCCAGCTCGCGATGACCAACGGCGTGTTCGAGATCCAGATCGACCCATCCACCGGGATCCCGGAGACCACCGAGATCACCGGCGACGAAGACCCGATCATGAAGCACTTCTGGGTCTCGGACTTGTGCCAACTCGGGGCGATCCAGGATGACGCGCGCTACGCGGATAGCCGCCCGCGCGCGCTGCAGAGCCTTGCGACGTTCTATCAGAGCGAGGCGGGCGCCTTCTGGAGCGCGGTCAACCGCCCCGAGCCCTACCGGCGACTCGATAGCACCACGGGGGTGCACCACATCTTCACCCCCGCGCTGACGCGATTCGGGTGGCTGCTGCCCAAGCGGCTCGAGTCACATGGCCTGGCGCTGTCCGAGCTGGTCGGCGCGGTGATCTCGGGGGTGGTGCGGAGCGATAGCTGGGGCCTCGCCGAGCCAAGCTCGGAGGTGCTGCAGTCCATCGCATGGCTGGTGAGGTACTTCGCAGCCATCGAGTACTGGCACGCACCATCCAACGGGGTCTGGGAGGAGCTGGCTGCCCCGACCGGCCTGACCTCGGACATCAGCTTCGTGAGGCAAGCGCTCGAAGCGGTGATCGACCTGATGACCAACCCGGCCTACGAGGGCAAGCTCGGTCGGGTCCGGGAGGACCTCAGTAGCCAGCTCGGACCGCCGGGGCCGAACGGCGAGCCGCGACAACCCTGGGGCGCGTTGCTCGGAGACGAGGAGGCGCTGAGGGCGCTCGCGCGTCAGGGCGAAGCCGTGGTCCGGAGCCGGCTGACCCGGCGCCCGCCGGTCGAGAGCGAGGATCGCCTCGCCGATGGCGAGGTGATGGCCGACGCCGCGCTCGCCTTCGCCTGCTCCGCGAGCCTCACGCTCGAGCAGGACCCGATCGACGACGTGGAGGCGTACGTCGAGGTCCTCGCATTCCTCGAACAGCGGCTCATGCGCCCGAACGGCATGATCAAGTACGAGCCGATCGATCTGGTGGGCAGTGATGGCTCGAACAACCGCGTCGGGGACAGCTACCTCGCGCCCGACTGGGGACTGATGACAGATGGGAGGGGGCGGCTCAGCTTCCACAAGGAGACGTTCGAAGACGAGCTCGAGATGCCGATCACGATGCTCGAGCCGAGCAACGCAGACCGGTTCATCACCCGGGCGCGGTATGCGGTCCCCGGCAAGGAGGCGGAGTGGACGTTCGTCACCTCCGAGCTCGCCCACGCCTACAATGTTCAGCTCGGGAAGCTGCTCGCGGTGCTGGCCGGTCTCGCGCGTGATCCTGACCCGCGCGAGCAGGCGCTGCTCGAGAGCTTGGTGGACAAGACGACCGAGCTGATGAACCGCTCGTACGCACAGATCACCGGCGGCCTGTTGGACGCGAGGACGATGGTGAAGGCCAATGGCCGAACTGGGCCGAGCTGGCGAGTCCCCGAGGCATATCAGCACGTCACGACGCTGCGCATCGGCGAGGACGGCGAGCGGGAGACCGCGATGATGCCCGGGGTGAACACCCCGCTAGGCTGGTCGACCGCAGCCTTGTGGCGGGTCTCGCAGCTGTTCGCGCACAACCTCGAGCAGCTCGAGGCCTACCTGGCGCGCCAGCGCTGAGGGCTCGGTTTCCAGGGCCCCGTCAGGAGAGCCCACCACGCGGTTGCAGCTCGGTGCGCCCCGAACCTGGGTGACTCGAGCCTTGCAGGTCGTCGTAGAAGCTGGCGAGCTGGCGAGCGACCGCACTCCAGGTGTAGCGCTCGACGGTCAGCTCTCTTCCGTTGTTCCCCAGGCGCCGCTGAAGTAGCGGATCGTCGCAAACCCGCCCCGCCGCGTCGGCGAGCTGGTCGGCTCGTCGCGGCTCGAAGGTGAACCCGGTCTGATCGTCGAGCACGATACTCTGTAGCCCGCCGACGCGACTGCCAACGACCGGAGTGCCACACGCCATCGACTCGAGCGCGATCAACCCGAATGGCTCGTAGTGACTGGGCACCACACAGACATCCGCAGCGGAGTAGTAGGGGGCAAGTCGGTCGTGGTCGATCACGCCCGAGAGGCAGATCTCCTCGACCACGCCGAGCTCCTGCGCCAGTAGCTGCAGCTCTGCGCGATAGTCGATGTCGGCCTGGCGCTGGCAGCCTCCGCCGACGATCAATGTCCGCACGCACGAATAGCGTGGCTTGAGGAGGGCAGTCGCGCGAACGAGCGTGTCGACTCCCTTTCGCCGGTCGAACCGGCCCACATAGAGCAGAATCTTTGCTTCGGCAGGCAAGTCCAAGCGTTCGCGGCACTCCGCGCGATCGGCAGGAAAGAACGACCGGATATCGACTCCGCATGGAATTACCCGGATCGACCCCAGACCGGAGTAGAGCTGACGCAGCTCGCTCTCCTCTTGAGGACTCGTAGCGATGATGCAGTCGGCTTGTTCCAGGATCTCTCTCTCGACCCGGAGGCGGTCACTGCCGCTCGGAGGTGCGTTCCCGGTCACCCTGAACTTGACCCTGCCGAGCGCGTGATAGGTGTGGGTGAGCGGCGCCTGGATTGACTTGCGGATGCGAAGTCCCACATAGGCGGAGTTCCAGTAGTTCGTGTGAATGACGTGATAGCGGTAGTTGTTCTCCTCGGCGTAGCGCACCACCGCGTCAGCCCACTCGTCGGAGAACGGCATGAGATCGTCCGAGCCCACGTGCGCCATGGGACCGGCGGCGAGCCGGATGGTGCGGACCTGAGCGTTCAGCGGCTCGATGCGGGGCTGCGAGGGATCCGAGAGCCGAGTGAACATGTCGACCTCGAAGCCCAGTGCGCCAAGGGCGAGGCCGACCTCTTTGACGTAGACGTTCAGCCCCCCTGCGCTCCCGTTCCCCGCGGCCAGCATCGGATCACCGTGCAAGGCGAGCAACATGACGCGCCGTCGCCCTGGAAGCGCGCTCGGTGCAGGGATGGTCGGTGGACGAGTCACGAACTACTCCCTGGCTCCGCGAACCCTGCGTGATTGACTCGTACCCGTTGACTGAGTTGGCCCCGGATCTCCCGGCACGCGATCGACATCTCAGATCGTGAATCCACAGCCGTCTTGAACAACAACGACACGTGCTCACGCTATCTCGACGTCGCGGCGCGCACCATCCAACGTGGTCGAAAACTTCCGGCCATTGCTCGCCGCTGCATGGTCCGTTTCCGAATGGGTCCCCGCGACACACATTCCCCGACGTCCGTGATCGTGGAAGGATCCGAGCCGTGGCATGCGCAGCGTGTCGACCACGAAGTTCGCGCGGCCGGCTTGAGCCGCGAGCATCGACCAGATACGGTCGGGCACGTGACAGCACGAGCGCAGGGAGAGGCACGCGCCTTGATCTGGCTCGCCGTCCCGCTCGTCGTTCAGGAGCTCGGATACCAGGCCCTGTCGTTCCTTGACATGGCGATGCTCGGCTCGTTCGGAGGACCCGCACTGGGCGGTGCCGGTCTCGGCAACATCATCTTCTTCACGTTCGTCTCGCTGGGGACGGGCTGCATCATCGGAATGGATGCGCTCGTCGCGCGGGCCTTCGGCGCCGGCAAGCCGGGACAAGCACGACACATCCTCCGGCAAGCGATCCGGTTGGCAGTCTACCTGTCGGTCATCTGTTCGGTGCTCGTCTATGGCGCTGTCTGTCTGCTACCGACGTTCGGCGTCCAGCAAGACATCGCGGACGCCGCGCGACAGTACGTCACCGGGCGGATTCCCAGCGTGCTTCCATTCTTCGTGTTCATCGCGCAGCGCTCGTATCTGCAGGCCAAGGGGCTGACTCGACCGATCGTGATCGCGATGCTCGTGGTGGTCGTGGTCAATCTGATCGCAGCCGCACTCTTCATCTACGGCGATCGCGCATTACTCCGAGTCGGACTACCGGAGCTTGGTTTACCCGAGCTCGGTGCGTTCGGAAGTGGACTCGCCGTGTCAGTGGCGGCGCCGCTCTGGGTGCTCGTGCTCGGAGCGGCGATCCGGGTGGATGCCGTACCTGCAAGCGTCGTAGAAGACCCGGACACGCTCCGGCACATCGTACGGCTCGGCGTGCCGATCGGGCTGCAACTCGTCGCCGAGATCGGGATCTGGTCCTTGTTTGGTGTGCTCGCTGGCAGATTGAGTGTCGCTGACTCGACCGCCAACCAGATAGGTATCGTGATTGAGTCTCTGAGCGTGACTTGCATATCGTGGAGCATCTCGACGGCGGTCGCGGTGCGGGTTGGGCGGAGCATCGGCACGGGCGACATCGAACGCGCGCGATACGTGGGCGCGCTCGGCATGCGGATGGCGATCATCGCCACGAGCTGTCTCGCCGCCGTGCTCCTGCTCGTCGCTGGGCCGTTGTCGCGGGTATTCTCCGACGATCCGGCCACACTCGAGATCTCGAGTTCACTCCTCGTTGCAGTCGGCATCTGCCAGATCGCCGACGGCGCCCAGCTCGCGGGCGTCGGTGCGTTGCGGGGCATCGGCGACACCCGGGCTTCGTTCCTGGCCGTCTTCGTCGGTCATTACGGCGTCAGCTTGCCACTCGCACTGCTGCTCTGTTTTGGTCTTGGATTCTCGACTCTGGGGATGTGGTGGGGAATCACGATGGGCCTCGCCTTGACGGCGATCGTCATTGCCGCGCGGTTCGCTCGGCTGTGCGCGCTCGGTGCCCGAATCACCTGAAAGAACCTCGCATGGAGACAGTCCCTAGCATCAGCATCGTGATCCCGGTTTCCGACCCTGCTCGTTCCCTCGACCTGCTCGTCTCACGTCTCGAGGAACAGACCGTCGGGTTGACGCGCTTCGAATGCATCTTCGTGTTCGACACAGCACCGGGTGAGGCCACGCGCGAACGCCTGGCTTGCTCGCCGCTCCGCATCACGGTCCCTCACCCGCGTCCCCTCCTCGGCATCTCCGATGCCATGGATCACGGCATGGCTGCAGCGCAGGGCGACATCCTCGTCTTGCTCGCCGACGACATGGTGCCGGAGCGCGACTGGCTCGCCGGATACGCGCGGTGCTTTGCCGAGACCTCGTTCGACGTGGTCTCCGGCGGGCGCTACCGCATCGCGGGGCCGGACGACCGCGGCGACGACGCGACGACGAGGACTCCTGCCGCACAGCACGGCCTCGACAGGCTGCCCGGCGCGCAGCTCGGGCGGTCGCCGGCCGATGCGCGCCTCGAGCTGGGCCTGCGGAGGCTCTGCGAGCAGTCCGCTCGGAGCGTCGGGTGCGCGTTCGCGTTCAGACGCGCAAATGTTGCGGTTCGAAGGCGGGCCCTGAAGCGGACCTCGGGTGCGAACCCGTACCTGAGCGCCACCGGCGACATCGAGCTCGGGATCCGGCTCTGGGAGGTGGGGGCGACGTTCGGATTTGCCGAGGACGCGATCGCGGTCTATGCGGAGGCGAGCTCGGTCGGCGACCCGATCACGAGCTACGACGAGGCGCTCGCGCTGTTCTGGCGCCACCCCTACGGCCTGGTCCTCTTGATCGCGGCGTGGCAGCGAGATATCGAACGCGGCGCCGCGACCCGGCTGTCCGGACTCGACGTTGCGAGGCTCCCGGCGCTGCACGACGAGCTCGATGTTCTCGCCGAGTTCCAGATCGCGTTCGGTCGCGCGGTACCGGGGGTGGACTGGGTGCCTCGCGACGCGCTCGTCCGATCGCTCGCGGTGAGCCGATTCGTGAGCGAGGCCGAGGCGCGCGAGCACGTCGATGAGGCGATCGCGCGCGGCGTCCTGCGGCGCCGAACCGGCGCCGAGGTCTTGCTCGACGCCACCCAGGTCAACAACTGGATGGAGGACTGTCGTCAGATCTTCCAGCAGACGCACTTCGCGCTCGGCTACGGACCCGAGAAGCGAACGCTGTTCCTGCGCACCCGCGCGCCCGCTGATCTCGTCACCCTGCGCGTGCACGGCCGCTACAAGGTCATGGTCGATGCTGAAGCCCTCCAGGGTCGTGAGGCCCGCATCAACATCCCCGTCCCGGTGCTGGACGCGCACCAGACGGATGTCGAGCTCACCGCGTGCCAGCCAGCATGGCTGTGGGACCATCTCGATCCCGCGCAGGGCATGCTCCTCGACGTCCCACTGCGTGCAAGCTCCGCTGAGCCGGTCGCCGTCGTCTACGAGTTCACGTGCCGTGTCCACGAGGCCGCGCCGGTCGCCACGGGCGGGATCGGTGACCAGACGCCGCCCGTCCCCGCGGATCTGGAGCACGGGTTCTCGGAGCGCCACAGGCCGAGGGCTGAACGCATCCTGGAGGCGCTCGGCATCGATCGCTCGACCGACCCGTTCGATGCCGGGCGCGCCATCTACTCCTGGGTCGAACGCACCGTGGTCTTCCATCGGGCGCTCGACGTGCCCCTCTACCATGAGCGCACCATCGAGACCGGCACGGGCGACTGCTGGGGCCAGGTATCCCTGTTCGTGAATCTCTGTCGTCTGGCCAAGGTGCCGGCGCGGGTTCGGATCGGCGCGTACTTCAACGAGCGAAAGTTCGATCCCTCGAAGCACCGCAACGTCTGCGAGAACGTTCACATCACGTCGTCTGTCTATGCCCACTCGTGGGCGGAATTCTACGTCCGCGGCAGGGGCTGGATCTCGGTGGAGACCCAGGGCTTCGGATGTCGCCGCATCAACGCGATCAACGTCGCGGACGAGCGCACCCGGGTCGCGCTCGCGGACGAGATCTCCTCGTACGAGCATGACCTCCTCGGCTACGTCAGTCCGACCCGGATCTACACGACCGACGCGATGGTCCGGATGGACACGCATCCACTGCTGGTCGGCGAGCCCGACCAGGCGGCTCAGCAGAAGCTCATGCGCAGGACCGTGCAGCGGATGGATGTCACGTTCGAACGCTGAGCTGGGTATGCTCGGCGGGTGAGCGAGCGCGGCGGCATGTATCGCGACGATCTGGAGGCGTCGAACGCGCGGGTCTTGGCGCTCGAGCAGGAGGTCGAACAGCTCTGCACGCGCGTGGCCGAGCTCGAGCTCGACAACACGCGGTTGCGGGACGAGTTGCGCGCCGTTGTCTCACCCATCGCGCCGCCGGTCCGCCGCGGCGCACGCCGCGTCACGATCCGCGTGTCCGAGCAAGACAACGAGCGCGAGCTGGTGTTCGACGACGCCCTGATCACCATCGGCGGCGCAGGATCGCACGTCCAGATCGACGACCACCGCGAGGTCCACGCGCTGCTCGCGAACTCCAACGAGAACCTCGTCCTCGCCGATGCCGGCACTCCGACCGGGACCTATGTCAACGGCGAGGAGATCAAGATCCGTACGCTGCGCGAAGGCGACCAGATCGTGATCGGCGGGGCGCGCCTCACGATCCGATGGTGACGCGCACCGGGGGTGCCCTCCTCAGCAGCTCCGCGAGCCAGCGGCGGCCGCCTCGTTGCTATGGGCTCCCCGTGGTGCCCTCGAGCTCGATGCCGAACCGGGAGGGAAGCCGAGGACCGCTTGGGAACACGGTGGGTGCGCGCCTACGCTCCGGCCCCCCGCTCCGGGAAACCGCCCGAGTCAGAGCGTCGCTGGCCGGAACGTATAGACGACCACCACATTCCAGCCCGTCGTGTCGACGACCCGCGGGACGCCGAAGTCGATCGTCTGGCTCAGGAACGGTGTGAACTCCCCGACAGAAGTCGCGGGCGACGTGTGTGGGCATGACGTGCCACCAGAGGTACAGATCACGGACAGCTCAACGCCGGCCACGGTCGAGTCCCCGACGAACGCATAGGCGATGTTCGATCGGACCCGGACGCTCGAACCCGTCGCGATCATCTCCGTCCCGGTGGAGCTCCACGCGGACTGCGGCGGATCGGAGATCACCTCCGTCTGGATCGCCGGAGCAATGTTCGCATCGACGACCTGGGCCACCGCCGCTTCGTACGCGAACGCGTTGGCCCGCACCGGCTGGGCATCGAGGAGCATCGCGATGAGGAGGAAGGGTGCCAGCGGTGACGCCTTGCGCATGTCCAGTCAAGCTGCGACCGGTGTGCCAGATCAAGCTTGTCCTCAGCCCGGGGAATATCCCCTGTGATCCAGGGCAGTTTACAATTGTCTACGTCGGTACGATTCACCGGCTAATGACTACCCCGGGTATTTGCCAACCCGGGCAAAGGATACCCATCTG
>JAGSPR010000566.1 GCA_018262455.1 Deltaproteobacteria bacterium
TGCGTGTACGTTCGCGCGCGAGGTGGTCCGATGACTCGATCCCGCGTAATGAAAGTTGTCTCGGCGCTAGTGTTCGCCTGCGCGTTTGCGGGGCTGCTCACGCCGGCCGACGCGCACTTCAAGCTCAACTCGCCGGCGAGCCTCTCCGAGCAGGACCTGCTCGGTGGGCCGCAGAAGAGCGCGCCCTGCGGACTGTCAGACAGTGCCGGCACACCTGACGAGTCCGTCCCCACGAACATCGTGACGACGGTGCAGTCGGGCTCGATGCTCACGATCAAGTTCAACGAGACGATCTTCCACCCCGGCCATTACCGGGTCGCGATCGCCCAGGACATCGGATCGTTGCCCGCTGATCCGCCGGTGACCGCCGGTTCCACCGCGTGCGGCTCGACGCAGATCGACGCGAACCCGACACTGCCGCTGCTCGGGGACGGGCTGCTCGTCCACACGTCGGCGTTCAGCGGCGAGCAGACCGCGCAGGTCCAGCTGCCCGCCGGCATGACGTGTACCAACTGCGTCCTCCAGGTCGTGCAGTTCATGTCCGACCACGGGCTCAACAACCCGGGCGGCTGCTTCTATCACCACTGCGCGACGGTCACGATCTCGAACAACGCGCCACCGCCCGATGCCGCGGTCGCGCCGGGTGACGATGCCGGGACCACCCCGCCCGATGATCCGGCGAGCGGCTGCTGCAGCACGCACCGCGACGCCGGCAGCGCCGGCCTGTTCGGCGCGGGCGTGCTCGGGCTGATGCTGCTGCGTCGCCGCCGTCGTTAGCGCGTTCGCCGTCGGCGACCGAGCACCACGACCAGCCCCACGAGCGCGACCGCGCCGAGCGGGCTGGCCTCGCCGGCATCGCAGCAGCCGCCGCCGGGCTTCGGCATCGGTGTGGCGTCGACCGTAGGCGGCTCGACGCCGCACGCGGTCGGGCCCGTGGCGCCGAACTGCTGCTGGAGGGCCGGCCACGACGGATCGCAGAGCTGCTGGGACGTGGATCCGACCGGGCACTGCAGCGGACCTGCGAGCTCGACGAACCGGAACTGCTTCTGCCAGCTGGTGGCCGTGGGTGACGCGACGGCGACGGCCTTGAAGTCGGGCTCCCAGTTCGCGCCGCAGCCCACGAGCTGGCCATCGCTGCGCTGCGCGAGGCACCCGAGCTGGGGCGTGCCGACGAGCGGCGCGAAGGTCTTGCCGTTGTCGATCGACTGGAACGAGCCACCGAGCGACGCGACCATCACCGGGCCACCGGTCGTGAACACGACATCCTTGATCGGCGTGGTGGTGGCCAGCACCTCCTCGAACGTTGCCCCGGCGTCGATCGAGCGATACAGCCGGTCGCCCATGCCATTCGCGCCCAGCGAGGTGAGCAGGAGCGTGTCGGGCTGCGTCGGATCGACCGCGGCCACGAACACGATCGGCGTCGATCCGAATTGCATCGTGGGTGAACCGGCGAGCGGGAGCTCGGTCCACGCGTCGCCGCCATTGCTGCTGCGCAGCAGGTGCGCCGTCGGTGGTGACTGTCCGCCATCGGCCAGCGTGCCCGCGACCTGGTAGCCGGCGACGTAGACCCGCTGGGCGTCCGAGCGCGCGACCTTGATGCTCTTCCACCAGATCGTCGGCGACTCCATGTTGCGGGGCGCGAACGTCAGGCCGTTGTCGGTCGAGCGATAGATGTTGTTGGCGCGCGCGCTCTCTGCGGTGGCGACCCAGACCTCGCCGGACGGCCCGATATCGAGGGCATCGATCCAGATGTCGGCGACGCGACCGGGATCTCCGACCGGCGTCTCCGCGGTGGCGGTGACCCAGGTGCAGCCGCCATCACGGCTGACCCTCAGCCCGGTGAACGTCGTCGCGAAGATCGTCCCATCGGTCGCGATCGCGTACTTCGGATCGAACTCGCCGCCGTACCCGATCGCCTTCTCGCAGACCCAGTGAAACGAACAGCCGTCATCCTGGCTGACGAGCAGGCCGAACGTCGTGCGCACGAGCGCCGTGTGGGGATCGCCGGGCTTGAGGAAGACGCCGTTGGTCAACGGCGCGCGACCGTTGGCCGCCGCGACGACGGGAAGCAAGGCCATGCCGAGCACGCTGGCACGAAGGGCTGAAGACCCGCGCATGGCTGCGACTATAGGCTCGCCAGCGCCTCGAAGGCTCCGAAATGGGCGAGCAGGCCCATGACCACGGCACCCATCACACCGGCCGCGACATCGTCGAGCACCACGCCCCAGCCGCCGGGCAGGTTCTCATCGAGCCAGCGCACGGGGGGTGGCTTGACGATGTCGAACAACCGGAACACGACGAAGCCGACCACCAGCGGCGGCCAGCTAGCGCGGTCGACCGGCAGCATCGTGATCAGGTAGCCGGCGACCTCGTCGATCACGATCCGCTGGCTGTCGTGAGATCCCCACGCGAGATCGGCTCGATGCGCCGCGGCAATGCCGATCCCGGTGACGAGCACCGCGACCACTCCGAACTGCCAGATCGGCAGCCCCGCGAGCGCCCACGTCAACGGGACCGCGACGGCAGTGCCACAGGTGCCAGGGGCGACCGGCGAGTAGCCAGCGCCCAGCGCGGTCGCTATCAACTTCGCGAGCGCGTTCACACTGCCAAAACAATACCTTGTCTGGTTCTATATTCGACAGGTTGGGGCGCGTGATGCCAGGCTTTCACCTTAGACAGCCGATAGCTGGCGTGATACCTCAATTTCGCGGCCCGTCAGCCGTCGTAGCACCAAGGCCCACGTGGATAGGATTTACCTGCTAGCGCCAGCGCTGTTGCTGCTGGCGACCCTGCTCCTTTCATTCGCGGTGTATTGCTTGCTGTGCGCGCTCGGCCACACGCCGAACGTGAAGCAGATCAAGCACAACCAGTTCTTCGGGCTGTTCATGGCCAGGTTCCTGCTCTGGGTGCTCGGACCCGTCGAGCGGCTCTTGCTCGGGCGGGTGTCTCCCAACACGATCACGGCGCTGTCGCTGCTCATGTGTGCGATCGCGGGCGTCGCCGCAGGCCTCGGCCACCTCGGCGGCTCGGTCTGGGCGTTCTCGATGGCCGGCATTCTCGACGTCCTGGACGGTCGGCTCGCCCGGCTGTCGAACCGGCAGACCTCGTCGGGTGCGCTGTTCGATTCGGTCTCCGATCGCTGGGGTGAGCTGTTCGCGTTCGCTGGCTACGCCTGGTTTCTGCACGACAGCCCGTGGCTGCTTGCCGTGATCGCCGTGATGGGCGCGTCGCAGATGGTGAGCTACACCCGCGCTCGCGCGGAAGGACTCGGCATCGCGCTGAGCGGCGGGCTCATGCAGCGTGCCGAGCGCGTGTTCGTCGTTGTCAGCGGCACCCTGCTGGCGGCGTGGTACGGCGCAGACCCTGAAACGATCGATCGCGTCGAGCCGATCCTTGGCTGTACGATGTTGATCTGTGGCGCGGCCTCGACCGGCACCGCGCTCAACCGCTGGCTCACCGCGTACCGCGAGCTCGCGCGCCGCGATGTGACCGCAGCGCTGACGCCGGCCGAGCCCGCCGTGCCAGCGAACGGCCCGGTCTCCGTGCCGGAGATCTTCGCTCCGATTCCCAAGGCGCTCCGCGAGAGTGCCGAGCTGCCGCTCTAGTCCCGGCGTCAGTCGCGAAGCAGGGCGACGACCGGCGCGTGGTCGCTGGCATCCTGACCCTTGCGCGCACTGCGATCGATCGTGCAGCCAATGCAGCGCTCCACGATCGGCTGGGTCCCGAAGATGATGTCGATCCGGAGCCCTTGGTCCTT
>JAGSPR010000252.1 GCA_018262455.1 Deltaproteobacteria bacterium
GATCGGCATCGTGCGGCGGCGGTGCGCCGCGATCGCGCTCGACATCGAGAGCCCGAGCCGTACCTTCGGCGCGCAGGCCGCGAGCCGACGGATCCCGACCGGCAACCCGGCGGTACACACCGTGATCGCGCGGGCATCGATGCCGAGCGCGGCGGGCTCCATCATCACCGCGATCGCCTCGAGCACGGCATCGAGGTTCGCGAGCGGCTCGCCCATGCCCTGGAACACCACGCCGTGGACACGACCGTGCGGCAGCCGCGCACGGACCACGCGCACCTGCTCGATGATCTCCCAGGCCGCGAGGTTGCGCGACAGCCCGAGCCGGCCGGTAGCGCAGAACGTACACGCGAGCGCGCAGCCGATCTGCGAGCTGACGCACACGCAGAACCTGTCCGGGTTCGCGAGCGGGATGCGCACGGTCTCGAATCGCGCACCCGCGCTGTCGAGCAGGTACTTGACGAACGGATCGATCGCGCTCGCGGTCTCGGCGATCACCGCGAGCTCCGGCAGCGATCCGGCCGCGCGCACGGCGTTGGCCGCGACGGTCCGCACGGCCGAGCTCGCCGCGACCGGTTCGCCGCGATGCACCATGGCGACCAGCTTGCGGGCCTCGGCGAGCGTGACGCCCGGGACGGCCTCGACGAGGCGAGCCGGCGTGAGGGCCTGGAGCGCGAGCACGGCTCGCTATACCGCAGGCTCGCCGGCTTTGCGGCCGGCCAGGCTCACGGTAGGCTGGATTCGTGGCGTACCCCGAGGTGATCCGAGTATTTGCGACCTCTCAGGACCCCGACTACGACGGCCCCTGGCAGGCGCGGACGCCCTCGAACAGCACCGGATCCGCGGTCGTGATCGGCCCCGGCCTGCTACTCACCGGCGCACATGTCGTCGCGAACGCGACGTTCCTTCAGGTCCAGAAACCATCGCAGCCCGACAAGGCGATCGCGCGCGTCCGCGCGGTGAGCCATGACTCGGATCTGGCCCTGCTCGAGGTCATCGAGCCGGGCTTCCTCGCCGACATCGAGCCCGCCGAGCTCGGGCCGATGCCCCTGCTGCGCGACGAGGTCGCCGTGGTCGGCTATCCGGTGGGCGGCGAGGAGATCTCGATCACCGAAGGCGTGGTGTCGCGCATCGAGGTCCAGCGCTACAGCCACTCGCAGCGTCACATGCTCGCGGTCACCGTCGACGCGGCGATCAATGCCGGCAACAGCGGCGGCCCGGTGTTCGGCGACGGCAAGGTCGTCGGCATCGCGTTCCAGAAGCTGACCGGGGTCGACAACATCGGCGAGATGGTGCCGCCCCCGATCATCCGTGCGTTCCTCGATGGTGTGCAGTCGGGCAAGCGCCCGGAGATCCCGGCGCTCGGCATCACCACCCAGAACCTCGAGAACGCGCTGCTACGCCGCCAGCTCGGCCTCGCCGCGACCGAGCACGGCGTCGTCGTGCTCCACGTCGACTACGGTGGCTCCTCGGACGGCCTCCTCGAACCGCGCGACGTGATCACCTCGATCGACGGGCTCCCGATCGCGAACAACGGCACGGTCCAGTACATGGGCCACCACCGCACGCGGTACGACGTCGTGCTCGGACACCGCTACATCGGCGACCGCATCCAGCTCGAGATCAAGCGCGCCGGGATCGCGCGGACCATCGAGATCGTGTTGAAGCAGTGGCAGCCGCTCGTCCCGCGCTCGCGCTACGACCTGACGCCCGCGTACTTCGTGTACGGCGGCTTCGTGTTCCAGACCCTGACGCGCGACTACCTGGCCACGTGGGACAAGTGGTGGAACAAGGCCCCCAAGGAGTTCCTGAACTACTACTACCTGGGCTTCCGCACGCCCGAACAGCACGAGGTCGTGATCCTGTCGCAGATCCTCGCCGACGACATCAACGTCGGCTACGGCCACCTCTACAACGAGGCGGTCGCCAAGCTCGACGGTGTCGTGCCGCACGACATGGAGGACTTCGTGGCGCGGCTGTCGTCGGCGACGGGCGTCGTCGAGATCCAGACCACGTCCGGCGGCATCATCATGCTCGACGCCGACGAGGTCCGGAAGGCGACCCCGCGCATCCTCGCGCGATACCACATCCCGCGTGATCGAACGCCGGGCCTACCGGGCTCGATCTCCGGCGTGCCGCCGCTGCGAGCGGCGATGCCGTGAAGTCGCTGCTGCTCGTCGGGCTCGTCGTCGCGGGGTGCCACGATGAAGGCTACCTCCAGTACAGCTGGGACGATCGCCGCGTGCTGTGCAGCAACACCGTCGACGACCTGACGCACGATGGGCCCTGGGACCTGATCGACAGCGAGCTCGAGCTGGCGAGCAACCGCACCTCGGTCGCGCTGCTCCACGCCCACGAACCCGGTCGCACGGTCTCGCTGCAAGCCGTCGAGCGCCTGCTCGATCTTGCCGACGAATACGGCCTCGACTACCTCACCTACCGCGAGCTCGATCCGGACAACCAGCATCGCAGCGGCATCGCGCTCGCGTTCGACGACCAGTACATCGATGCCTGGTACGAGCTGCGCGGCCTGCTCGCCGCCCACCGCGCGCGCGTCACGTTCTTCGTGACCCGGTTCTACAGCCGCACCGACGAGGAGCGCGCGAAGCTCGCCGAGCTCGCCGCCGAGGGCCACGACGTCGAGGCCCACAGCGTCGATCACCTGAACGCGCTCGACTACGTGCATGACCATGGCCTAGACGCGTACCTGACCGACGAGGTGCTGCCCTCGATCCAGATCTTGCGCGATGCCGGCTACCAGCCGACGTCGTACGCGTTCCCGTTCGGCGCGAGCGACGAGGCCATCGACCGCGCGGTGCTCGAGCACGTGGAGCGCGTCCGGGTCAGCCCGGCCGCCTGCCTCGACTGACAAGGCCGGACGAAGCTACGTCAGCTCGACCAGCAGGTCACCGGTGTCGACCGCCTGGCCCGCCGCCTTGAGCAGGTTGGTGACGGTGCCGCCACGCTCCGCGACGAGCTCGTTCTCCATCTTCATCGCCTCGAGCACGATCACCGAGGTCCCCGGCGCGACCTGGTCGCCCATGGCGACCAGCACCTTCACGACCTTGCCGGCGATCGGCGCGCGGATCGTCTCGCCCCGGGGAGCGGCGCGGGTGCCGGCGGCCGTCGCGAGCCTGCGGTGCAGCGCGTCCTCGACCTGCAGCACCACCTCGGAGGCTCCGACCGACGCGGTGATCCCGGTGCGCCGCGGATCGAGGTCGACCACGAAGCTGCGGCCGTCGATCAGCAGTGACCAGGTACCAGGCCGGAGGAGCCGTGCGTTGACGAGGCGATCGGCTCCGTCGATCGAGATCCGGAACTGGCCGTCCTCGAGCGGTCCCTCGACGATCACGGCGCGATCGCGGCCGTTGGCCGACACGACAAGCTCGCGTTTCACCACGACTCTCATACCACCGCGCCGCGCGTTGCCACCAGCTGGCGTTGCGTGCTATCCGCGACGAACCTGTGTCTGTGCGGTTGCTCGATGTCCTGCTCGAACGGCGGATCCTGGTCTGTGTCGGATCCGGTGGGGTCGGAAAGACCACGACGGCCGCCACCCTGGCGCTCGCGGCGGCCCGCCGTGGCAAGCGGACCCTGGTCCTGACGATCGATCCGGCGCGCCGGCTCGCCAACTCGCTCGGCCTCGATACGCTCGGCCACCAGGTCCAGGAGGTCGATCGGGCGCTGGTCCGGCGTGGCGCACCGAGCGCGACTGGCGAGCTGCACGCCATGATGCTCGATCAGAAGCAGGCGTTCGACGAGGTCGTGGCGCGCCATGCCAAGGACCCGGCGGCGGTGCAGCGCATCCTCGCGAACCCGGTGTACGGACAGATCTCGGGATCGCTCGCAGGCGCACAGGAGTACGCCGCGATGGCGAAGCTCCACGACTTCGATCGCACGGGCGGCTGGGACCTGATCGTCGTCGACACGCCTCCGACCTCGCACGCGCTGGACTTTCTCGACGCCCCCCGCAAGCTCAGCGAGGCGATCGACTCGCCCGCGATCGATTGGTTCCGCAAGCTCCAGGGCGAGGGGGGCTCGCGGTGGTCGCTCGTGGGCAAGACCGGCGCGTTCGTGCTGAAGCGGCTCGCGAAGTTCGTCGGCAGCAAGTTCATCGATGACCTCGGCGTGTTCTTCACCGAGTTCAACGACATCCTGGGCGGCTTCCGCCAGCGTGCCGAGGAGACGTTCGCCCTGCTCCGCCAGCCACGCGTCGGGTTCGTGCTGGTGGCGAGCCCCGAGCCGATGGCCGTCCAGGAGGCGCTCGCGTTTCACGAGCGCCTCGTCACGGCGGGCATGCCGTTCGTCGGCTTCGTGGTCAACAAGGTGCACCCGTCGCGCCCGTTGCCAGCGATGACGCCACGCGAGCTCGAGGATGCGCTGGCCAGCAACGGCTTGGTGCAGGAGCTCGGGCTATCCGGCACCACCCGCACGATGGCCGCGATGGCGCTCGCCACCGCGCACGCCGAGCTCGAGAGCCTCGCAACCGCCGACCGGGCCGCGATCGGCCAGCTCCGCGTCGCCGGCGGTTCAGCCTCGCTGCTCGTCGAGGTTCCGCTGCAGCGCGACGACGTCCACGACGTCGACCGCCTCGTCGCGCTCGAGCAGTTCCTGCTCGGCTGATCCGCGCTACGGCTTCTGCTTCGGCTTCGGCTTCTGCTTGCCGACGTGCGAGGCGGTCCAGACCTCGCTGCCGAGCGCGTCTGCCGCCCACACGGGCGCGCCGATCACGACCACGACCGAGGGGCCCTTGCGCTCGACCCACGACACGCTGCCATCGAGCCCGAACCACCGGGTCCGCGTGGCCGTGCTCTCGAAGATCGCACCGGTCACGGCCGAATCCAGCGCCTTGACCGCGGCCTCCTCCGCCTCGATGGCGTCGGCCTCGGTGTCCCACTCGGTGCGGGCGATCGCGACGGCCTTCTGCGGGCGCCCGTCGTCATCGCGCACGAGCACGAGCGCGCGATCGCCGCCCCACCCCGTGCTGGCCAGGGTGGTGGTCGCCGGATCGACCTCGTGGCTGCGCAGAAACAACGAGAACCCGAGCTCGCCCCAGACCGTGTTGTGGGCGACCGAGTAGCCGCGCAGCGTCGTGAAGGAATCGAACGCGACCGGGACCGGGAGATCGTCAGCGAGGTAGCGCTCGGGGTGGATCACCTGCTCGGTCGAGCGCGGCGGCTTGCCGAATGCGGCATCGACCGAGCTCCATGGTTGGCGGCGACGTAGCGCCGCCACGAACGAAAAGCCCGCGCGATAGGGAAACATCATGCCCTCGCGGATCGCGACGGGCGCCTTGTCGAGGCTGTCACCGTTACCCGGCACGGTCATCGCCTTCTCGATCGCGTCGGCGACCTGCGGGTTGGCCCACGGCACCGCGATCCCCTGGCGTGACAGCATCACCTCGATCATCAGCGCGATCCCGTCGCCCTCGACGAGCGCGCGGCGTGCGGCCGCGGCATCTCCCTCGTCGTCGGGCAGCTTCTCGAACTTCCTGAGATCGAAAGCCTGATCCTGGAGACCGTGGTCGAGCTCGTGCGCGAGCACCATCTCCGCCCACTGGGGATCATCGCCTGCCGACCTGGAGATCGTGAGCTTCTTGGTGTCGGGATCGTAGTAGCCGGCGATCTGCTCGGTCATCAGATCGATCAGCAGCGCCTGGTAGTCCGTGGCGAGCGGAATGAGCCCCCAGCGCGCGAGCGCGATCGCCTCGGCCGCGGTCGTGGCAGCGGTCTTGGCGTCGGACGCCATCGTCACCAGGCGACGCCGGAGCTCGTCCTTGTCCACCACCTCGTTCGGGATCGGCTTCTTGAGCGCCAAGCCGCGAATCTTGGCGACCTCCCTGGCGACCGCGTCGGTCCGGGCGAGCAGCTTGTCGAGCGCCGTGGGCTCGGCGCGCACGACCCTGGCATCCGTCATGACCACGAGGCCCAGGACGAGCCCCAGGACGACAGCGAGCTGGTGGAACCGCATCGTGCCAAGCGTACAAGATGATGCCTGCCGGCGCCCGTCGGCGTTATCGTGGATGGGTGCGAACCCTGCTCGTGATCGCGCTCGCGGCCTGCGGGTCCGGCCCAGCCGACGAGGCGTTCGGCTTCGTCGGTGAGGTCGCCGATGCGACGCAGAATGGCAGCGTGCTCGGCCTGTTCGTCGTGTCGTCGACGCCGCCCTCACGCCTCTACAAGCTCGGCGACGGCTCGACGGTGGCCAACCAGTTCGACATCTCGTTCCACGCCGAGCCGCCCGCGGACGCGCTCAACGACGATGGCGTCGGGGTGGCCGTGCTCGGCCTGTTGCCGGGGTTCGCCACCGTGGCGGACGGAGCCGTCGACCAGGGCGATCTCCGGTTGATCGGCCTGTCGGCGAACCACGCGGTCATCTTCAAGACGGCGGGCGCGGCCGGGCCGACGTGGAGCCAGCCATTCCCGAGCGGGTTCTCCTGCGGTGCCTGCGTCCACGACCCCGCCGGTGGCCTCGACACGTTCGAGCCGACGGCCTGTGACCGCGTCGTGATCGAAGCGACGATCGCCGCGCAGTGCGCCTGGTACTGAGTCGGTGTGGCCAACCTCACGGTCGAGTCCGAGGTTGCGAGACCCGAGCATGTTGCGATACACGAGCGGGATGAACTCTTCCAAGCTCTCCATCGTGTTCTTGCTGATCGCTGGTCTCGCCGCGGGTTGCGGCAAGGACAAGGGCGGCGGCGCCAGTGGTGACAAGGCCGAAGCGCCGAAGGTCTCGGTCAGCCCGGCGATGACCGCATTCCTGTCCGACCTCAAGGGCAAGAGCAGCGATGTCACCGAGGCGCTCAAGACCCACGGCGTCGACGGGCTCGACAACAAGGACATGAACATGTACGACCTGAGCTCGCCGACCGTCACCGCGACGGAGAAGCGCGGCGACAAGGAGTGCTACACGTTCGAGGCCAAGGCAGGCATGACCGTCCGCACCTACGAGACGTGCTGGGCCAACGGCAAGATCGCCGAAGTCGCCGACAAGGGCATGCGCTGAGACCTCCAAGCTGACCACGCGCGACGCCGAGCCGAGCCGAGATGATTGGCGGATCGGGCGCGCGTGGTAGGGTCCGCGACCCATGCGGCCCGAGCTCGACCATGCGCTCGCGACGGGCTCCGTCGTCGTCCACGGCTCGACGGCCGGATGGTCCGCGTGGTTGGCAGCGCAGCTCGCGGACCGCGAGCCGCTGGTGGTCGTGGTGGCGCCCGGTGACGAGGCGGCGCGCCGGCTCGAGGATGACATCCGGTTCTTCTGGGGCGGTGCGCACGATCCCGCGTCGACCCTCGACGAGATCGCCTCGCTGCCGGGCATCGACGTGTCGCCGTATGCCGATCTGTCGCCCGATCGCGACAGCATCGTCGAGCGCCTGGCGACCCTGTACCGGCTGACTCAGCCGGCGCTGCGGCCGCGCATCGTGGTGACCTCGGCGGAGGCGCTCGCCCGCAAGACGATCGCGCCCGCCGAGCTCGCGCCGCGCGGGCGCATGCTCCGGGTCGGCGACACGATCGATCGCGACGAGGTGGCCGCGTTCCTCATCGCCGCGGGCTGGGCACGCACGCCGGTCGTCGACGAGCCCGGCACCTTCGCGGTGCGCGGCGGCGTGATCGATCTGTACGCCCCGCTCCACCCGCATCCGGTGCGGGTCGAGCTGTTCGGCGACGAGGTCGAGTCGCTGCGCTGGTTCGAGGCAGAGTCGCAGCGGACGCTGCGGGCGATCGACTTCGTCCACCTCCACCCGGTCCGCGAGACCATCCCCACCGGGGCGCGCGACGTGCGGGCGAGGATCCGCGAGTACGCCGACGAGGTCGCACACCCCACGAAGGCGACGCGTCGGCTGATCGAGCAGCTCGAGGCAGGTGAGGTGTTTGTCGGGATCGAGGGCCTGACGCCAGCGTTCCACGACACGATGGTCGCACCGGCCGCCTACCTCCCCGCCGAGGCGCGCTGGCTCGTCGTCGATCCCGCGGCGTGCAAGCGCGTGCTCGTCGAGATCTGGGCCGACGCCGAGGCGCGGTTCCCCGATCGCATCAATGCCGCGGCGTCGGGCCACAAGACGCTGGTCTACCCGCCGTCGACGCACTTCGTCACCTCCGACGAGCTCGGCGCGTTCACCGCGGCGCGCCGGATCGAGCTGCCGACGCTCGAGCTGCTCGATGACACGACGACGCGACTGCGGGTCGAGATCGACGACCTGCGGGTCCTCAAGCAGGAGCTCGAGCACGCGCGAACATTTGGCGACACCGAGCACGCGCAACCGCTGATCACGGCGCTCGCGCGGTGGACCAAGCAGGGGATGCGCATCGTGATCGCGTCGGATGCCCAGGGCCGCACCGACCGCCTGCTCGGCGTGCTGACGGCGCGCGGGCTCGACGTCCGGGTCGCGGGCTCCGGCGAGCGGCCGGCAGCGGCACCGGGGGTCACGATCATCTCGGGTGCGCCAGCGCACGGGTTCGCGTCGCCCAAGGACGGCGTCGCGGTGGTCACCGCGGCCGACATCTTCGGCCAGCGCACCCATCACGTGAAGGCGAGCCAGAAGCGCGCGAAGGATGCGCTGCTCGGCGGCGTCAGCGACTTCTCCCAGCTCGACGCCGGCGACTACCTCGTCCACCAGCGCCACGGCGTCGGCAAGTACCTCGGCCTCGAGAAGCTCGCGGTGTCGGGCGCGCACGATGCCGTCGAGGCGCTCAAGCTCGAGTACGACGGCGGCACGCTCTACCTCCCGGTCTACCGGCTCGGCGAGGTCCAGCGCTACGTCGGCGCCGAGGGCCACGCGCCGAAGCTCGACAAGCTCGGCGGCGTCACGTGGGAGGCGACCAAGAGCAAGGTCAAGCGCCACATCCGCGCGCTCGCCGAGGAGCTGCTCCAGCTCTACGCGCAGCGCGCCTCGCTGCCCGGCCACCGGTTTCCGCCCGCCGATGACAGCTTCCGCGAGCTCGAGGCCACGTTCCCGTTCGACGAGACGCCCGATCAGGCCGCCGCGATCGATGCAGTGCTCGCCGACATGGAGGCGCCTCGCGCCATGGACCGGCTGGTCTGCGGCGACGTCGGCTATGGCAAGACCGAGGTCGCCCTGCGCGCGATCTTCCGCGCCGTCCAGGGCGGCAAGCAGGCGTGCGTGCTCGCCCCGACCACCGTGCTCGTCGAGCAGCACTTCCGGACCATGACCGAGCGCTATGGCGGGTTCCCGGTGAACCTCGGCAAGCTGTCGCGGTTCCAGACCAAGGCCGAGCAGGTCGACACCGTGAAGAAGCTGGCCGAGGGCCGGCTCGACGTGGTCGTCGGCACCCACCGCGTGCTGTCGCCCGACGTCCGGTTCAAGGACCTCGGGCTGCTCGTGATCGACGAGGAGCAGCGGTTCGGCGTCGCCCACAAGGAGAAGATCAAGAAGACGCGGACGCAGGTCGACGTGCTGACGCTGACCGCGACCCCGATCCCGCGCACGCTCCACCTGGCGATGGCGAACCTGCGGGACCTCTCGATCATCGCGACGCCCCCCGCGGACCGCCGCGCCGTGCGCACGTTCGTGTCCCGCGTCGACGACACGGTGATCCGCGAAGCCCTCGAGCGAGAGCTCGCCCGCGGTGGCCAGGTGTTCTTCATCACGCCGTCGATCGGCGCGATGGGCTCGCGGCTCCCCGCGCCCGACCCGCGGCTGCCGAACGACGCGCGGCCCGCCAAACGCGTCAAGCCGCGCGACGACGACCGCACGATCGAGGACTGGGCCGCGTACGTGCGCAGGCTCGTCCCGACGGCGCGCGTCGGGATCGGGCACGGCAGCCTGTCGGCCGAGGAGCT
>JAGSPR010000004.1 GCA_018262455.1 Deltaproteobacteria bacterium
CGCGGGCTCCGATGCCAGCGTGCCGGTGACGTCCGCCAAGCCTCCCGCGGCGACCACGAGGCCGCACGGCAAGGCGCAGCTCGAAGCGCTTGGCAAGCTCGCGCTCCCGGGGTTCACCGGCGCCGTGCGCGAGCTCGCCGACGACGTCCTCACCGTGACGCAGCGATCGACGGCTCGCCCGCGGGTCGACGTGACGATCACGGTGACCCCGTGCATGGACTGCCTGCCGATGCAGCTCGCGCCGTGGCAGGCGAAAGGCGAAGCCCTCCAGCTCCTGGTGTTGCCGGAGCTGCGCGAACGTCCCGACACCGTGTTCGAGGTCGGCGAGGCACCGCTCGGCGGCGCCAAGGCGATCTTCACGTACCAGCTCGGCTACTCGTTCGTCAGCGACGGAGCGGGCAGCGGAGAGCACGCGTACGTCGATTCGTATGCCCTTTACTTCAACGACGGCAAGAACCAGCTCCGCGTGATCGCGGAGTACGCCGACGATCCGCCGGCCTCGAAGGACGCGCTGGTCCGTGCCATGCCCCGCGCACGGCTCGAGCAGATCGCCGGGAGCTGGCTCGAGCAGTACGCGCAGCGCTGGGGCAACTGACCGGTCCGCGGCCCCCTCTGACCTGTCGGGAGGTCACGGGCACGGCGGCCGGGTCGGGGTAGGATGACGCCGTGTCGGTGCGGACGGTGCTCGAGCGCAACCTGCCGGCGGGTGCGCCCCTGGCGGAGGTCGAGATCGTCGTCGCCGCGATCGCGACGGCGGGCCGGGCCGCGTGGATCGAGATCGAGCTGGACGACGAGCGGCTCGCCGAGCACGTCGCCACACGGCACCGCGACGATCCTGATGGCGACGTCGCCCCGGCCCACCCCGCCGACTACTGGCTGGCGGTCGCCCTTGCCCACCAGGTGCCGGCGGCGATGCGCGTGTTCGAGCGCCTGCTGGTGCCCGAGATCAACCTCGCGCTGCGCCGACTGCGACTGCCCGGGGGCGCCGCTGACGAGGTCATGCAAGCGCTACGCGTCGAGCTCCTGGTCGGCGATCCGGTGCCCCGGATCGCCGACTATGGCGGCCGCGGCGCGTTGGCGGCATGGCTACGGGTGACCGCGACGCGCAAGGCGCTCAAGCTCCTCCGCCGCACCGTGCGCGAGGAGACCCTCGACGAGCTCCTGCTCGAGCACTGGCCCGAAGCCACGCCGGGCCCGGCGCACCGGCACCTGCGTACCACCTACACCGCCGAGCTCAAGCGCGCCGTCGCCGACGCGCTCGGCGGGCTCGAGGTGCGGCAGCGCAATCTGCTGCGCCAGCATGTGCTCGACGGCCTGACCATCGACGAGCTTGCCCGGCTGTACCGCGCCCATCGCGCGACGTGCGCGCGCTGGCTGGCAGACGCCCGCGCCGAGCTGGGGCGACACACCCGCCGCCACCTCACCGCCGCGCTCGGCCTGCCCGGCGACGAGGTCGACAGCGTGCTGCGTCTGCTCGACAGCGACATCGAGCTGTCCTTGTCGCGGCTGCTGCGCGAGCCGGCTGCGTGAGCTGCCCGACCGCAGACGCGCTCGCCGGCTTCGCCGCCGGCGCGCTGGACGACGCCGAGGCTGCGGCGCTGGAGGCCCACATCGATACCTGCGAGTCGTGCCGCGCGGCGCTGTCGAGCGCGGTGCGCGAGGACGCGCCGGGACCGACGTTCGGCCGTTACCGCGTCGACACCGTGCTCGGGGCTGGCGGCATGGGCCTGGTCTACCGCGCGTTCGATCCGCAGCTGGCCCGCTCGGTGGCGATCAAGGTCGTCCGCCGCGCTCCCGACGGCATCGATGATGATGCCCAGCGCGCGCGCCTGGTGCGCGAGGCCCAGAGCCTGGCGCGACTGTCCCACGCCCACGTCTGTCACGTTTACGACGTCGGCGAGCACGACGGCGAGGTCTGGGTGGCGATGGAGCTGATCGACGGCGTCGACCTCCGGCAATGGGCGCTCGGGCGTCCCGTCGCCGAGGTGCAGGCAGCGCTCGTCGACGCGGCGCGCGGCCTGGCGGCGGCGCACGCCGCGGGCCTGACCCATCGAGACGTCAAACCGCAGAACGTGCTGATGACCCGTGCCGGCCGGGCCGTGGTGACCGACTTCGGCCTGGCCCGCGCCGACGATCGCGCCACCACGACCGGCGTCGAGGGAACCGCCGCGACGATCAGCGGCACCCCGGCCTATCTGGCTCCCGAGCAGCTCACCGGCGCCGCCGTGGACGCGCGGGTGGATCAGTTCGCGTGGGCCGTGATGGCCTGGGAGCTGATCTGCGGCGAGCGACCGTTTCCAGTCGAGCCGGTGGCTCGACTGGCGGCGATCCGCGCCGCGCTGGAAGCGCCGCGGGGCCTGCCCGGGGCGCTGGGCGCGACGCTGGTGCGGGCGCTGGCCGCGGCGCCCCGCGATCGGTTCCCGTCGATCGAGGCGATGCTCGCGGCGCTCGAGACGCCCGCGATCGGGGCGAGGAGCCGACGGTGGTCGGTCGTGGCCGCGATCGGCGCGCTCGCGATCACCGGCGCCGGCGTGGTGATCTGGTCCGGGCGTGCGCCGGCGGCCTCGCCGCAGCCCGACGCCGCGACGGCCGCCGCAGCACCGGGGCCGGCGATCGACGCCGCGGCCGCACCGCTCGAGAGCGCGGAAGCGGTGCTCGACGCCGTGTCCGCGCCGCTCCACGTCGCGGTGACGACGATCGACGCGGGGCATCCCGGCCGCGGCCTGGTCGATGCGGGCACGGCGCTCGCGGCCTCGATCGTCGACGCTGCCAGGATCACGCCGATCACGCCGATCACGCCGATCACGACCGATGCGGCGGCGGGGCCCCCGACGGTGACGCCCGACGCCTCGGCGCCACCATCCCGCCGGTTCGATCGCGAGCGCGCCGAGCGCGTGCTCGCCGACTGCCGGTTCCCCGTCGACCCGGCGCACCCCGATCCAGCGCTGGCTCCGCGGGGCACGATCGTCGACTGGGGCCGGGTGACCCGCCGCGAGAGCGTGCTCGGCACCGGAGCCGACGGCGAACACGCCATGGCAATGTACGAGATCGACGGCGCGCGCGCCCGCTACCGGCTCGACGGCGACAGCGCCGCCGCCCGGCTCGGCAGCCTCGACGCGGCGATCGGCGACCTCATCGTGGTGTGCCCGTACGACCTGCCAAGCGCTGCCGAGGTCGATCACCGCACGCTGCCGCCGGGCTGGCGGGCGCCGTCGCCGCCGGTCTACGCGTTCGCCCCGACGTCTTCACCGCCGCAGATCGCCACCACGCTGGCGGTGATGGCACCGCTGCATGTTCCCGAGTCCTTGCTGCGTGGCCTCGCCGGCGGCACCGCGAAGCCACCGCGTGATCGCGCCCTGCTGGTCTGGGCGAAGCCGCGTCAGGTCGCGGGCGCGCGCTGGGACATGGGCGGCTGGACGCTCGACGCTACCGACCTGCGCGGCGCCGACCTGCTGGCCGTCGGACGTCCGCTGTGGCTGGTCACCGACCGGACCGTCATCGAGGACACCGGCGCCGGCCATCGCGCGGTCCTCCACGGCGTCATTGCGCTGCGCCGCTTGCTGGACTAACACCGAGATCCGCCGTGACCACGCCCGCTTGTACGAATCCGCACGATTTCGTGCGACCTCCCGCGTCGCCGCGGCTCGCTCCCTCGAGCCCTTCAACCGAGGAAGCGATGATGTCCCTGACGAAGAATCCGACCCTGGCGCTCTGCCTGACCCTGTCCACCCTGACCGGCTGCTACGGCGCCGCACCACCCCACCCCGCCTCGATCGCGCTACCCGAGCTGTCGGCCGAGGCGACGATCAGCGTCCACAGCGAGACCACCACCACCGTCGAGAACCGGCAGAAGAAGGCGTGGACCTGTCCCGCCGGCCATGGCGAGGGCGATCCCTTGTGCACATATACGACCTATGAGGTCGCCGAGCCGGTCACCCGCACGGAGACCGCGGCCACCTACGGCGCCGATCCGATCAGCTACGCCCAGTTCAAGGTCCTCACGGACCCCGACTACGACACCAAGGTCGCGCGTCTCGACGCCATGCGCGCCCGATGCCGCGGCGCCAACAAGCCGCGCGTGCTCGGCATGCTCCTGATGCTCGGCGGCGCGGGCGCGATCATGGCGAGCGCCTACGGCAAGATCTTCGCGCAGATCGGCGTCGTCTCGGTCGGCGCCGGCGGGATCAGCTACGCGTTCGGCTACTACGGCTACGGCGGTCGCACCTGCAACGAGGCGCGCGACCTCTACCGCGGTCTCGACCTCACCGAGGCGATCGGCTGGAAGTCCGTGTGGGGTGCCGAGCACGCCGACGAGATGAAGCGGCTCGCCAAGCAGTTCAATGACCGTGGCCGCGGTCCCAGAGACAGCCTCGGGTTCGGCAACTGAACCCGGGCGCTAGCTCTTCTTGAGCGGGATCCTTCGCGGCTTCGCCTCGGCCTTCTTGCCGATCGTCAGCGTCAGCACACCCTGCTCGAGCTTGGCCTCGATGCGCTCGCCATCGGCCATCTCGGGCAGCGAGAAGCTGCGCGAGAACGAACCGAACTGACGCTCGTAGAGCGCGTAGCTCTCGCCTTCGCGGCGCTCCTCGGCGGCACGCGTACCGGAGACCGTGAGGACGGAGTTGTGGACGTTGATGTCGAGGTCGGCCTCGGCGACGCCGGGGAGGTCCGCCTTCAGGACGAACGCCTCGTTGGTGTCCTTGACCTCGAACGCGGGCGAGAACGCCGACGCGGGACGACCGCCGAAGAACGGGTCCCACGAGAGTAACTCGCGGGCCATCGAGAACGGATCGCGGTAGCGGGTGACTTGCTGGTTGCCGCCGTTGCCAGTGCCTTGGTTGGTGCGAATGAGCGCCATGACGAATCCTCCTGTGCAGGGAAGAGAGAACCTCTGAGTGGGTCTGCGATGACCCGGCTTGCACAAGCACCAATAACCACGCGTCTCGGTCGCGCAACGGGTTGACGGAGGTCGGAGAGATGGTTATCGACCGACGAGGACCCTCACGTAACACCGCGGTCTGGCCTCCTCGCCAGCGCTCGCGATGAACCCCGCCGCGCCGAGCTGACCCGCGTGATCGAACAGCCGGAGGTGGGCGCGGACGCGGTCCCCCGCGAAGCTCGGCTTGCGGTAGGCGATGTCGATCTCCGTCGACCGCACGGTCAGCGGCCTGCCCACCGCGGCGATCCTGCGCTGCACCGCGTCGACGAACACCCGGATGTAGACCAGCGAGTTGACGTGCTGGTTCGAGTCGGTCTGGTCGAGCGTGAACGCGACCTCGGTGGCATCAACGGCGAGCTCGTCGAGCCAGCTCGCGCCCTCGGGCGCGTCGCCCGCCGTGGTCGGCCGCGGTGACCGGTGCAGGCTCTCCGGGATCGCCGGATAGCCCTCGACGTCGAACCGGGTGACCCGGCGCTGGTCGGGTGCGGCGAACGGCCGGGTGAACGTGTGCTCGGCGAACAGCTGCCCGGCCAGCGTGAGCGGTCCAGCCGGTCCCGGTGGCACGAGCTGGCCCGCCGCGCCGTGGACCTCGCACCAGATGTTCATGAACAGCCGCGACACCGCGCCCGCCGGATCCTCGTCGCGGGCGAGCTCGAACCCGGCGCGGGTCTCGACCGGCCGATCGACCCGGATCGGCTGGTCGTGGGTCGCGATGGTCAGCCGGGTGAGGATCGGGATCACCCCGGACGAGGTCGCGGCCCGTGCCCCGGGATGGCGGTCGAGCACGTCGCGCCACATCCCGGCCAGCGCCGCCGGGACCGCGATCGGCAGCAGCCGCGCGGTCTGGGTGACGTCCTCGTAGCGGAGGTGGTCCTCGGAGGTCGAGGCCCGCTCGGGGGGGAACACGGGTCGTGGGGGCGAGGGAAACAACATCGACCCGAGCATAAGGATGTTCTGGAGTCTCGCGGTATGCGCGGGTTACGAGATCGTCCGCGGCTGCTAGCCTGCGCCGGTGCAACCGCTTCCGATCGACGACGTGCTGCCCGCGCTCGTGGCCGCCGTGCGCGACCGGGGGGTGGCGGTCCTGGTCGCGCCGCCGGGTGCCGGCAAGACCACGCGCGTCCCGGGTGCCCTGGTCGATGCGGGGCTGGTGACTGGCGAGGTGGTGGTGCTGCAACCGCGCCGGCTCGCTGCGCGGCTTGCGGCGACGCGCGTCGCGAGCGAGCGAGGGGTGGAGCTCGGGCGCGAGGTCGGCTACGAGGTCCGGTTCGATCGCAAGACCTCTGCCGCGACCCGGATCAAGTTCGTGACCGAGGGAGTGCTGACCCGGCGGCTGCTCTCGGACCCGGAGCTGCGCGGCGTCGGCTGCGTCGTCATCGACGAGTTCCACGAGCGTCACCTCGATGGCGACCTCGCGCTCGCGCTGGTCGAGCGGCTGCGCGCGAAGCGGCCCGAGCTCGCGCTCGTGGTGATGTCGGCGACGCTCGAAGCCGAGCCGGTGGCAGGCTTCCTCGGGGGCGCGCCGATCATCCGCTCCGAGGGCCGCGCGTTCCCGGTGACGATCGAGCACGCCACCGCACCCGACGATCGTCAGCTCGGCAAGCAGGTCGCGGCGGCGGTGCGCCGGGTCGCGCAAGACAAGCTCGATGGCGACCTCCTCGTGTTCCTGCCCGGCAGCGGGGAGATCCGGCGCTGCGCCGAGGACCTCGCGGAGGTGGCCGCGCTGTTCGACCTCGCCGTGCTGCCGCTGCACGGCGACCTCACCGCCGACGAGCAGGATCGCGCGGTCAAGCCCGCGAAGCAGCGCAAGGTGATCCTCGCGACGAACGTGGCCGAGACGTCGGTGACGATCGACGGCGTGGTGTGCGTGATCGATAGCGGGCTCGCGCGGATCGCGCGGCACTCGCCCTGGACCGGGCTGCCGTCGCTGCAGATCGAGCCGGTGAGCCGAGCGAGCTGCGCGCAGCGCGCCGGTCGCGCTGGTCGCACGCGCCCCGGCCGCGTGATCCGGCTGTTCACCAAGCACGACCACGACACCCGGCGCGCGTTCGAGATCCCCGAGATCGGGCGGTCCGAGCTCGCGGGTGCGGCGCTCGAGCTCTACGGCGCCGGGCTCGCCGGGCTCGCCGCGTTGCGCTGGTTCGAGGCACCGCCGGCGGCGCCCGCGAGCGTGGCCGAGGAGCTGCTGGTCCGGCTCGGGGCCGTCCAGGCTGGCGCGATCACGCCGCTCGGCCGCCGCATGCTGAAGTTTCCAGTGCATCCGCGGCTCGGGCGCATGCTGTGCGAGGCCGAGGCGCGCGGGGTCTCCGCCGAGGCGGCGGTGATCGCGGCGCTGCTCGGGGGGCGCGAGCTCCGGCTCGAGCGCCGAGGGCCGCAGGGCGCCGCGCGGGTCGCCTCGCACTCCGATCTGATCGATGACATGGACGCGCTGCTCGACGCGCGCCAGCACGGCCTGCGCGCCGACCGGCTGCGCCGCGACGGCCTCGACATCGGGACCGCCCACGCGGCCGATCGCGCGGCGAAGCAGCTCGAGCGGATCGCCCGCGATGACCGCCCGCTTCCAGCCGGTGACGACGCGATCGATCGCGAGCTCCAGATCGCGATCCTCAGCGGGTTCCCCGATCGCGTCGGCAAGCGACGGGCACCGCGATCACCCGACGTCGTGTTCACCGGCGGTGGCAGTGGCACGCTCGCGGCGAGCTCGGCGGTGATCGATGCCGAGCTCATGGTGGCGGTCGACGTCGCCGAGACCGGCGCGCGGGGCCAGGCGACCAAGGTGCAGATCCGGCGGGCGAGCGCGATCGAGGCCTCGTGGTTGCTCGATCTCTACCTCGACCGGATCGAGGAGCGTGACGAGCTGGTGTGGAACGCGCAGCGCGAGCGCGTCGAGCGGGTCGTCCAGATGACCTATGACGGCCTCGCGATCGACGAGCAACGCGACGTCGAGGGAGCTCGCCGTGCCGGGCCCGCCGCTGCCGAGCTGCTCGCGAAGCAGGCGCTCGCCGCCGGGATCGAGAAGTTCATCGATCCCGAGGCGCTCGCCCAGTGGCGGGCCCGGGTGATGTTCGCGGCGCGGCTCACGCCCGGCATCGTCGCGCCGACCGATGACGCGCTCGGGGCCGTGATCGCACACGCGGCCGAAGGCGCGATCTCGTTCGACGAGCTCCGCAAGGCCAGCCTGCTCCACCTGCTCGATGCGAGCCTCGGCCCGCACAAGGCGCTGATCGATCGCCTCGCGCCCGCGCACCTCACGCTGCCGCGCCGCGGCCGGGTCGCGATCCACTACGAGCTGGATCGCCCGCCGTGGATCGCATCACGCATGCAGGACTTCTTCGGCCTCGCGCGCGGGCCCTCGGTGGGAGAGGGCAAGGTCCCGCTCGTCCTCCACCTGCTCGCGCCGAACCAGCGGCCCGTGCAGGTCACGCAGGATCTGCCCGGGTTCTGGGTCAAGCACTACCCTGCCCTCCGCAAGCAGCTGATGCGCCGCTACCCGAGGCACGGCTGGCCCGAGGATCCGACCCAGCTCGTGAAGGGCGACGGCTAGCGAACGCAGCGCACGCGCGGTTGCGCCGTGGTCTTGACCCGGGCGTTGATCTGCGCCCGCCGGTAGTCGACCGCGTATGCGTGCGTCGCCGACACACTGGTCGAAGCCCAGAAGACGTCGACGATCCCACTGCAGCCGTATTCCGGTTGCATGTGACAACCGCCCGGCGCACAGCCCACCCCGCAGTCATCAAGGTTCCAGCAGGTGGCGAAGTCGGTACACGCATCGGTGACCCCGCACACGCCACCGGGGGTCGTGGCCGGGCAGTCGATGATCAACGACCGAAGCTCGCCGATCGTCGGCGTACGCCAATCCGATTGGCCATCGAGCACGAGCGCGCTGCAGTAGTCGAGTGCTTGCTGCCAGGCCAGCGCGTCGAGCGAGGGCGGATTGCGCTCCCACACGAGGCTGGTCGCGGTGTCGGTGCACGTGAGCTCGTTGCACGACGCCGCTGGGTTGGGTTTGCACGCACCCCCTTCGCAGCCGTAGAGGCACGGCGTGCCGATGCTCGGGAACTCGCAGCTGCCGAGCTGACAGGTGCCGGGCTGGAAAGTCTGGGCGAGTGTGCCGCTACAGACCGGGGGCGGGGCGACGGAACAATCGACGGCCGCGCACGCATCGAGACACGCGGTGGCCGCACAGCCTTGTCCATTGCACGACAGCTTGAGGTCACCACGAACACCGCAGCTGTCGAACCAGTAGATGTCGCCGCTGTCGCAGAACGCTTCGCTTTCGGGAGCGCACGCTGCAGCCGGATCGCAGTGATCGCCCGTACACGCCACGTCCCCGCAGGCCTCCTTCCGCTCGCCGACCTGGTCGCAGCTGTCGTAGTAGTAGACATCTCCGAGGTGACAGCGAAAGGTCGCGTCCGGCACCCGATCAGGGCAGGGATCGACGGTTCCATCCCCGATGACACCATTGGGGTCCACTTGCTTCCCGCACGCCCAGAGCAGCATCAACGGCAGGAGCTGGGCCACGCGAGACTTCATGGTTCGAGCGTACCAGCCTGGGGAGGCCCGCCTCAATTGCAGGTTCTTGCAGATGACCTCGCCGGGTGAGGCGATGGCACCGCGCGGTCACGTTGCCGCGGGTCGCGACCGCGGGCTTTCTAGCCATCGCCTTCACCGCCGTCACGGTCTCCTGGAAGGCGCCAACAGAAATGGCTTCGCGGAGCCGGACGCCGAGCCGCCGGTCAGCTCCGGGCCACGCGAACGGCGGTCCGCTTGTACTCCGGCGTGTGCGTGATCGCGTCGCGGCCGGGGCCGATCAGGCGATTGAGGAAGACGTCGGCGGTATGGAACGTCGCGAACAGCTCGCCGTCACGGACACGGTCGCTGACGGCAACCGGGAGCTGGGCCTCGCCGTGACGGCTGCTGAGCCGAACCGGATCGCCATCGCCGAGCTCGAGGCGAGCCGCGTCGGCCGCCGACATCTCGACGACGTCACCTGGCTGGAACGCGACGTTGTCGGTACGCCCGGTCATCGTCCCCGCGTTGAACTGGTAGAGCCGGCGGCCCGTGGTGAGCGCAAACGGATAGTCCGCGTCGCAGCTCTCCGCGCTCGGTCGATACTCCGTCACGGCGAGCGCCGCGGTCTTCGCGCGAGCGAAGGCACCCGCGTGGAGTCGCGGCGTGCCGGGATGATCGTCGGTGGGACACGGCCACTGGAGCCCGCCACCCTCGAGTCGCTCGTACGACATCCCCGCCCCGGCCGGCCACACCTGCCGGACCTCGTCCCAGATCTCTCGCGCCGACGCGAACGCAAAGCCCTCGCGGTGTCCCATCGCGGCCGCGACGGCACACACGATCTGCCAGTCCGGTCGCGACTCGCCGCGCGGTGCGATCGCGGCGCGCACGCGCTGGACACGCCGTTCGGCGTTCATGAACGTGCCGTCGTGCTCGAACGATGACGCGGCCGGAAGGAACACCGTGCCGAGCGCCCGTGCCGTCTCGTTCAGGAACAGATCCTGGACGACGACGAGCTCGAGCTTGCCGAGCGCTCGCCGCGTACGCTCGGCCTCGGGGTTCGTCAGCAAGAGGTCATAGCCGATCGCCCACAGGGCCTTGAGGCGGCCGCCGTCCGCCGCGTCGATCATCTCGATCAGATCGAGGCCCGGCCGCGTCGGGATCGCCGACTGCCACACCCGCTCGAATCGCTCGCGGCCGGCGGAGGCGAGCACGTAGCCGGTCAGGTGGTTTGGCTCGCACCCCATGTGTGCGGCACCCTGGACGTTGTTCTGACCGCGCAGCGGATGCACCCCGTTGCCCGCGGCGCCGATGTTGCCGGTCAGCAGCGCGAGGTTGACGATGTTCATCACGGTCTCGGTGCCCTGCACGTGCTCGGTCACGCCGAGGCCATGGAAGAACACCGCCGGCCGATCGACCGCGATGCGGCGGGCGACCTCGCGGATGGCGTCCGCGTCGATGCCGCACAGCGCCGCGGCGCGATCGGGAGGCCACGCGGTCACGCACGCCCGCAGCTCGTCCAGGCCGGTCACGCGGTCGCCGACGAAGGCGTGATCGATCAGATCCTGGTCGAACAAGACGCGCGCGATCGCCTGCAACAGGGGGAGATCCGTACCGGGGCGAGGCCGGAGGTGGAGGTCCGCGATCGCCGCGAGCTCGGTACGCCGCGGATCGATCACGATCAACGAGGCGCCGCGCCGAGCGGCCTGGCGGATCCGGTCACCGATGATCGGATGGCTCTCCGTCGAGTTAGCGCCGATCACGACGATCGTGCGCGCGGCTTCGATGTCATCGAACGAACCGGTCGACGCGCCCGTGCCGAGCATCGCGGACAACGCGGCCGCGCTCGGCGCGTGGCAGACGCGGGCGCAGCAGTCGACGTTGTTCGTGCCGAGCACGACGCGCGCGAGCTTCTGCGTGACGTAGTTGTCCTCGTTGGTCGCGCGGGCCGAGCCGAGCACGCCGATCGCGTCGGGGCCCGCGCTCGCGTGGATCGCCGCCAGCCGCTCGGCGACGTGGGCGATCGCGTCGTCCCACGACACGGTGCGCCAGCGATCGCCGTCGCGGATCATCGGCGCCGCGACGCGATCCGGCGCATCCACGAAGCCGAACGCGTAGCGGCCCTTGACGCAGAGGTGGCCCTTGTTGACGGGTGCATCGAGCACGGGCCGGACCTGGACGATGCGATCGTCCTTCGTGCCGACCTCGAGCTCGCAGCCGACGCCGCAGTACGGGCAGGTCGTGCGCGTGAATCGCTCGGGTCGTCCGAGCCCTGCGAGCGATCGGTCCTCGATCGCGCCCGACGGGCACGCATCGGCGCAGGCGCCGCAGCTCACGCACGAGCTGTTGCCGAGCGGCGATCCGGTATCGGGGACCAGCCGCAGGTCGCCGCCGCGCCAGGCCGCGTGCCACGTGTCCTGCCCCTGCAGGTCCCGGCAGATGCGCTCGCACAGGAAGCAGTCGATGCACTTGTTCATGTCGACCCGGATGTACGGGTGGGAGTCGTCCACGAGCGCTGGGTTCGGCTCGCCCGTCAGTTCGTGGTCGAGATCGTACGCGTGCATCGCGTTCAATAACCTGCTCGGTCCGAGGTCGCTCGGGATCCGGCGGGCGAACATCTCGAGGATCTCGCGGCGTCCGGTCTCGAGCGCCGGCGAGTGCGTGGTCACGATCATCCCATCGATGATCGGTGTCGTGCATGCGGGCATCGGTCGCGCGGTCCCGGCGACCTCCACGAGGCACGACCGACACGCCCCGATCGGTGCCAGCCGGCGATCGTGACAGAGGTGAGGTATCGAGATCTCGGCGCGGTCCAGCGCGCTCAGGATCGTCGAGCCTAGGGCGATCTCGATCCGCCGGCCATCGATCGTGACGCGAGCCATCATTCTGCTCACGGATCCCGAACCTCTAGCGCCTGACCTGCGCCTGCGGCTGGGACGGCCGGGTCGGCGGGTTCGGCGTGCTCGGCCAGAGCAGGTGATACAGCCGCTGGCTGATCAGCAGCAGCGCGTACTCCTGGAGGTCTCCACCCGAGTCACGCAGCACGGAGAAGTTGAAGTCGACCAGCGCCAGCGCATCGCTGATGAGCTGCATCACGTCGGCGATCTCAGGCGTACGGACCTTGCTGTCGAACGCCCAGGCATTCAGCTTGGCGCGCAGCGCCTCGAACATCGGCTTGATCCGGACGTGGAGCGCGGCGACCCGGTTTGGACGCAGCCACTGCAGCACCATGCCGGCGAGCGCGCGGCAATCCTCGGCCATGGCCTCGGGCCCCATCGAGGGCTCGACGAGGCCGATCATCGCCGGCATCACCATCCGCGTGGCCGCGGCACCCTTGAACAGCAGCGCGCTCGGCGAGATGTTCGCGTGCGCCATGTTGTGCTCGTGCAGCGCCGCGACCTGGCGGATCACCAGGAAGCCAAGCGCGAGCGCGCCATCGAGGTGGAGATCGACCTCGGCGAGCCGATCGCCGAACCGCGGCTCGTCGATGTACTCGGTGAACAGCAGCAGCGACGACGTGTTCGCGTCGTAGATCACCTTGTGCAGCGAGGTCAGCAGGCCGGTGCGGACGCGCTTGAGGATCGGCCAGAAGAACTGCTGCCAGTTCTCGACGAATTGCCGCGGGTCGTCGACCTTCGTCAGGTCGATCACGGTGACGAGCTTGCGGAAGACGTTCGCGTCGGGGAACGTGCCGGCGGCGACCATGTCGGGACGCGGCGCCGCCATGAAGATCGGGTGCCCCTTGACGCGGCCGAGGCTGCGCTCGATCGCGTAGCCCCAGTAGTTGACCGCCTTGACGGCGGCATCGACCGTGTCGCGCGCGATGCCCGGATCGGCGCTGATCGAGATCACGGCGGACTTCGAACGCTCGGCCGGCGGCGGCGCGATCGGACGTCGCTTGGACTCGCGCGGCTGATCGTCGGGAAGCTCGCGCAGCATGACGCGGAGATCCTGCGCCACCGCCTGCACCGACTGGGACCGCTGCGCTGGATCTCGCTCGAGGCAGCCCTCGATCGCGCTGCGAACCACGGTCGGGAACCCCTCGGGGTAGTGCACCTTGCTGCGGCCGCTCACCACGACGCCTTCGGAGATCCGGATGAGCAGCGCCCACATGTCGTCGGCGGGTCCATAGAGCAGCTGCTCGGTGAACAAGCCGTGCAGCGCGCCGCCGATCGCGTAGATGTCCAGGGACGTGTTGATGGGGTTGTCCATCAGCGCCTGGTCGATCGTCTCGGGCGCGACCGACCAGCCGGGAGACCCGAAGATCCTGCCCTTGTAGTACGTGCGATAGGTCTGCTGCTTGATGTCGTCGAGCGACATCGCGAGGTCGAAGTCGAACAGGTAGGCCACGTTCGCGCCATCATCGACGAGGATGTTGCGGAGCGTGAAGTCGCGATGGATGAGGCGCGCGGCGTGGAGCGTCGCCAGTCCCTCGAGCGCCTGCACGAGCAGCTTGCAGCGCGCGCGGGGCGTCAGGCTGTGCTTGGCGATCGCCTCGAGCAGCGTCATGCCCATGCGCGGCGTGATGAACAGGTAGTTGTCGGCGATCGGTGCCGACACGTACGTCGGCAGGATGTTCGGGTGCTCGATCGCGGCGATCCGGGCCATCGCGGCGAGGTTGTTCTGGTGATCCCGGCGCGTCACCTCGTCCGTGCGCAGCTGGTACAGGTAGGCCGAGTGGAAGACCTTGCCGACGATGCGTTCGATCGCGCCGGTGTCGTCATCGCGACGCTCGAGCTCGTAGACCGAGCCCATGCCGCCGTTCGCCAGGTGCGTGCCGCAGGTCCGATAGAGGTACCGGTTGTAGCGGAAGACCGAGTTGGGCTTCGCGAGGTCTTCAGACCGGAACGTACCGATCGAAGTGGTTTCGACCCAGGAGTCGGTCATCCCTCGCCGGAATCACTGTACGCCGCCCCCTTCCCCCAGGCAACCTTCCAACGGGTTCTAACATCGCGATATCGCTCGTTTGCGACCGAGGGGGCCACAGGGCCGCATCCAGTGGCGGTCTGTTGTCGCATCTCGAGCCGGACCGGTTCGTCGCGTGTCGAGATGTGGTACCCAGCGGTGCACCCGACCTGGTCGGGGAACCCCGGCCCATGCTCGAGCATCGCTTCACCAAGCTCGTGGCGCTCGCGACCTTTGCGTTGCTCGTCATCGGCGGCACCGTGAACGCGACCGGCTCGAGCCTTGCCTGTCCGGAGCCGACCTTCGTCTGCCACGGTCAGCTGTTCCCGCCGATGACCGGCGGGGTGTTCTACGAGCATGGCCACCGCCTGGTCGCCGAGACGGTCGGGGCGCTCCAGCTCGCGCTGACGATCCTGCTGATCGTGCGGCGTCCCGGGATGAAGAAGCTCGCCTGGCTCTTGCTCGCGATGATCGCCGTGCAGGCGAGCCTCGGGGCGATCACCGTCTATTACCTGCTGCCCTGGTACGTCTCGACCGCGCACCTGCTGCTCGGCATGAGCTACTTCGCCACCCTCGTCTACACCGCGTTCCTCACCCGCCCGGCGCCGAGTGTCGTGGCCCTCGAGCAGCACGAGCGCCGGCGCACCGAGCTCGGGTCCGCGCGGCAGTGGATCTTGATCGCAGTCGGGGCCGTGTTCCTCCAGCTGCTCGTCGGCGCGCTCGTCCGTCACCTCGGCGCGGCCATGGTGTGCCTCGGGATGCCGACCTGCACGATCGGCGGCGATTGGTGGCCGGACGCGGCCGTCCAGCACCTCCACATGATCCACCGCGCGATGGGTGTGATCGTCGGCATCGTGACCACCGTCGCCGCGATCCAGGTCTGGCGGGCCGCCAGGAGCTGGCCTGCCCTGCGCACGCTGGCCGTGATCGCGCCCCTGCTGGTGGCCGGCCAGATCACGCTCGGGATCTTCACGGTGATGACGATGCGCGCGGTCCCGCTCGCGGTGGCGCACTTCGCCGGAGCGGCGAGCCTGTGGGCGTTGTGGATGTCGGCGTGGCTGATGACCCGCTCGCGGACCACGGCCGTCACGGCCAAGCGCGGGGACGCCTCGATCATGATCCCGATGGTGCAGACATGACGGTCGCGGTGGCCAAGACGCTCGATCTCGTGGCGCTCGTCAAGCCGCGCATCATGGTGATGGCGCTGCTCACCGCCGCGGGTGCGATGAGCCTCGCGCCTGGCACGGTCCCCGCGTCGCAGGCGCTGTGGCTGCTCGCCGGCACCGCGCTCATCGTCGGCGCCGCGAACACGCTCAACATGTGGCTCGAGCGCGACGTCGATTGTCTGATGGCGCGCACCAAGGATCGGCCGCTGCCGCAGCGCCGGCTCGAGGCCAACACGGCGCTGCTGTTCGGTGCGGTGCAGGGTGTGCTGTCGATCCCCGCGCTCGCGATGGTCAACGTCGTCACCGCCGCGCTCGGCATGCTCGCGCTGCTCCTGTATGTCGGGGTCTACACGCCGATGAAGCAGCGCTCGCACTGGGCGACGTGGGTCGGCGCGGTCCCGGGCGCGCTGCCCGCGCTGATGGGCTGGACCGCCGCGACGGGTCGGGTCGAGCTGGCCGGGCTCGCGGTGTTTGGCGTGCTGTTCTTCTGGCAGATCCCGCACTTTCACGCGATCGCGATGTACCGGCTCCGCGACTACGACGCAGCCGGCTTGAAGACCCTCCCCGGCGCGCGGGGAGTCCCCGCGGCGCGGCGCGAGATGGGGATCTACCTCGTCGTCCAGGTCGCGGTCAGCCTCACCCTGGTGCCGCTCGGCGTTGCCGGGGTGGTGTACGGCGTCACCGCGTGCGTGCTCGGCGCGATGGTGCTCGTCCAGGGCTTGCGCGGCGTCCGCACCGGGACGGCGAAGTGGGCGCGCAACGTGTTCCTGACCTCGATCCTCTACCTGCCGCTGCTGTTCGCCGTCATGGTGATCGACGGTCGCGGGTGACCAGCGATCAGATCCACCCCGCGATCAACGCCGCGCTCAACGGCACGTGCTTCGTGTTCCTCGTACTCGGCCGGATCGCGATCGCGCGCGGCGACGTCGCGCTCCACCGCAAGCGGATGCTCGCCGCGTTCACCGCGTCGTCGGTGTTCCTCGTCTCGTACTTGATCCGGTTCGCGACCACGGGCGCGCACAAGTACCCCGGCGAGGGCTGGGACAAGACGCTCTACCTCGCGATCCTGTTCAGCCACATGGTGCTCGCGGTCGCGCTCGTGCCGCTCGTCATCCGCACGCTGCAGCTCGCGTTCGGGAGCCGGTTCGACAAGCACAAACGGCTCGTCAAGGCGACGTGGCCGATCTGGATGTACGTCTCGGTGACCGGCGTGATCGTCTACTTGATGCTCTATCACGTCGGCCCCATCCTCCATCCGTAGGAGGTCAGCCTGCCCCCAGCCGCTCGTAGGCCAGGCCCCAGCGGATCCCGCGATCGCACGTGATCATCACGGGCGCTCCGACGTGTGCGAGCACGCTCGCGTAGATCGCCACGCCAGCCGCGATCACGTCCGCCCGCTCGGGCTCGACTCCCGCCATCGCGGTCCGCTCGTCCACGCTGGCAGCGAGCAGGCGCGCCAGGATCGAGCTCACCTCGTCGGGGGTGACGCGCAACCCGGTCACCGCGACCGGATCCCACGTCGTGAGGCCGAGCTTCATCGAGGCGATCGTCGTGGCCGTGCCTGCGGTCCCGACGACCGGTACGCCGACCGGGAGCGCGAGCGACGTGAGGTGCCGCTCGAGGTCCTCGTCGAGCGCACGGATCTGGTCGTGCGTCGGCGGATCCGAGTGCAGGTGTCGCTCGGTGAGCCGCACCGCGCCGATCGGCACGCTGACGGCCGACACGACGCGAGTGCCGTCGGTCGTGATGAGCTCGGTCGAGCCACCTCCGACGTCGACCACGAGGTAGCTGCTCCCAGCGAGCTCGGGGAACGTGCGGGCCACCGCGGTGAACGCGAGCGCGGCCTCGCGCTCGCCAGCGATCACCTCGATCGACGCGCGGAGGATCGCCTCCGCGGGAGCCACGAAGGCCCGGGCGTTCGTCGCCTCGCGGGTCGCCTGGGTGGCGATCACGTAGGGCGTGGTCACCCCGTGCGCGTCGAGCACGCGCCGGTACTCGCGACAGATCTCGAGGCCACGCGCGATCGCGTCGTCGGCGAGCCGGCCGGTCGCGTCGAGGCCCTGACCGAGCCGCCCGAACCGGCACCGATCCACCACCGGCGTACCGGTCTCGTCGACGATCAGCAGCAGGAGCGTGTTGGTGCCGATGTCGATGACGGCCGTCTTCAGGACTTACTCCTGGTGGCCCGGCCCTGCGGACCCGTTCTCCGCGGGGCGCCCGTCGTGGCCCGAGAACGCATGTGTCCGGAGCTCGCTCGCGTCCGAGCGGGCACACAGGAACTGGCCGATGCCAACCGCCACGCCACCACCGCTGTAGCCGAACCACCGCAGGTCCGGATCGTCGCACTTCGCCGCGGGCGCGATCGCGAGGGCCAGGTTGCCGCCCGGGTTGATCGAGAACGCCTCGAACGGACCCGCGAGCACCGCGGTTGGCACGGCCGGGGCCAGCCGCACGACCGCGGTCGCCGGACCGGCAGGCAGCGCGGTGACCTGGTTGTCCGGATCCGGAACCGGGCTCGTGAGCTTCGTTGGAGCCGTGGTCTTGCACGCGGCGAGCGCCAAGACCGCGGCCACCGCCATCAGCCGCACAGCTTCCGCCAGCGCTTCGTGAACTGGTCTTCGTCGAGGAAGATCTCGTCCACCGCAGGGCTATCGAGCAACGCCTCGTACAGCTCGGCGGGCTTGTCGGCCAGCTCCTCGAACGCGCCGAGCGACGCCTCGTGACCTTCCACGAGCACGAGCTCGCCCTTGGCCGCGAGGGCCTCGATCAGCGCGCGCACCGGCGTGCTCTTGACCGGCCCGACTGTTGCCACTGCCGCCGCGCGGAGCGCGTCGAGCGAGGGCACACTGGCCCGCTGCTCGAGGACCCTCCTCTCGAAGTCCTGGATGTCGCTGATCGCGGAGCCGAGCACGACACGCCGCGCCGCCGCGTCGTCGCCGTGGATGACGAGCGCATCATCGATCAGCACGTCGCACGCGAGTGCGCGGCCGAGCTCGAGGAACGACCAGTTGACGATCGCGTCGTGGGGCGGGACGACGCGGGCGACCACGTGATCACCCTCCTCTCCGACCTCGACCGGGAAGCTGAAGGCATCGTCTCGATCGAGCGCGATGCGCGCGCGGATGCGACCGTCTTCGAAGCTGACCTCGATCCCGTCACGCGAGATCGTGGCCAGCTCGGCGGCGATGCGCGTTGCGGTGAAATGAACGCCGGAAGGGCGGCGGCGGAGCTCGGCTCGACTTGTCATGGGGATCGATCAGAGTCCGATTTGTTTGGCCACGATGATCTTCATGATCTCGTTGGTGCCCGCGAAGATGCGCTGGACCCGTGCATCCATGAAGGCGCGGCAGATCGGGTACTCGAGCATGTAGCCGTAGCCGCCGAAGAACTGCAGGCACGTATCGACGATCTCCTGCGCGGTATCGGTCATCCAGAACTTCGCGATCGAGCACTCCTTCACGAGGTACTTGCCGGCGATGTGCTCGGCGACGACCTTGTCGACGTACGCCCGGCCAACCTCGATCTTCGCGAGACACTCGACCAGCTTGAACTGTGTGTTCTGGAACTTGCTGATCGGCTTGCCGAACGCCTTGCGCTCCTTGGTGTAGGCGATCGTGTCTTCGAGCACCTGCTCGCTCGCCGCCTGCGCACCGATCGCCACGCACAGCCGCTCCTGTTGCAGCTTCTGCATCAGCATCATGAACCCGCCGCCTTCGGCGCCCAGCAGGTTGCTGACCGGGATCCGGCAGTCCTCGAAGAACATCTCGGACGTGTCCTGCGACGCCATCCCCATCTTGTGGAGCCGCTTGCCGCGGTTGAATCCCTTGCGAGTCGCCTCGACGACGAACATCGAGATGCCGCGGTGCGCATTCGCGGGGTTGGTGTCGGTCTTCGCGGCCACCACGATCAGATCGCAGAGCTGGCCGTTGGAGATGAACGTCTTCGCGCCGTTGAGCACGTACTCGTCGCCGTCGCGCACCGCCGTCGTGGCGATCGCCGCGAGGTCGCTCCCGGTACCGGGCTCGGTCAGCGCCAGGGCCGTGATGATCTCGCCCGACGCGCAGCCCGGCAGCCAGCGCTTGCGCTGCTCGTCATTGGCGAACGAGTGGAGATACGGGACGATGATGTCGGAGTGCAGCGTCATCGCGAAGCCGCTCTCGTAGGCGCGCGCGAGCTCCTCCATGATGATCACCGAGCACAGAAAGTCGGCGCCCGCACCGCCCCACTTCTCTTCCATCCACGGGCACAGAAAGCCCTGCGCGCCAGCCTTGCGCCACACCTCGCGGTCGACCTGCCCCTGCTCGCGCCACTTCTCCTGATTCGGCCGGATCTCGCGATCGACGAAGGTACGAAAGGACGAGCGGAAGGTGTTGTGGTCGGCGTCGAACAGAGTGCGATCCATGCCCGGTCTATATCACCCAGGTGGCCCGTCGCACGGCACCGCGCGAGCAGATTTCCCGATCAATCGCAGTGCTTCTCACGCTTCGCGGCGTTGCCCGCAAACCGGAAGGTGAGGTGGCAGCCGTCGTCGGTGTTGTAGTTCCAGAAGCTCGCCTTCAGGATGTCGTCGGCGTCGGCGTAGTTGGGCCAACCGCGCTCGCCCAGCAGCTTCTTGCGGTCGCCCTTGGCGAGCTTCCGGACGCGTGCTTCCTCCCGCGCGTCGGCCGCGTCACCCCTCTGCTCGTTCGCCTGCGCCAGCTTCGAGAGCTTCGGCAGTTCCTTCTCGCAGCGTGCGATCATGTCCTTGCCGACGGTCCGGGTCAGCTTCGGGTTCTTCGAGCTCGCGGTCTCGGGCTCCGTGCGCGCGGCGTCGTACGCGATGGTCTCGTCAGCGATGGCCGGCACCAGCGCGATCGCGTCCTTGGACTGCTGGTGAAACACCTCGACGTAGTGGCTCAGGCTGGACGGAACCAGCGACTTGTCCTTCGCCCGGTTCAGCGCTGCCGCGCAGTACTGCAGGGCATCGACCATCAGCTCCTTCGCCTTGTCGTGGTGGGCCCCTGCCGTGGCGGTGGTGTAGGCCTGATCGCAGCGCGCCATCAGGTCCTTGACCACCACCTTCTTCATGTCCCGCGAGTCCCAACCTTGCTGGTTCATGTCGAGCTCGATCGTCACGTCGAGGTACTGGCTGAACTTGTCGTGCTTGTCGTAGCTCTGGCGGTACCACTTGTATTCGAACTCGATGTCCTTCGGCGTTGCCTTGGGGTCGCCTGCCAGCTTCACGACCTTGACGCAATGCTTGAAGATCTCCTTCAGCTGGTAGTCGCCGAGCCGGTCGTCTGCGTGCGCGGCGCGGCCCGAGAGGATCATCCCCCAGGCAACCAGGATGCCGATCGATCGCGAACAGGTGGTCATTCACCATCAATACGCCTCCCCCAGAGGCCCCGCATTGACCGGCGGCGCCAGATCTTTTGCCGTGTCGCGCCAGGCCCGCGTACCATCGGATGCGGCGATGATGGGGCGCACGGTCTCGACGGTCTTCGTGCGCTCGACCCTGCTGGCGCTCGGTGCGGCGGGGGTCGACTGCCCCGCGCTGATCGCCCAGCTCGCGATCCCGCACGAGCTGCTCGCGGACCCCGATGCCCGCGTGTCAGTGGAGCTGTACCACCGGCTGTGGCGCGAGGGCTCCACGCTGTCCAGCGATCCCGACTTCGGCCTGCACGCCGGCGAGCGGATGCCGGTCGGCGCGTTCGACGTCCTCGACTACCTGCTGCGCAGCTCGCGCGATGTCGGCGACGCGATCGCGAACACGATGCGCTACTTCCGGATCATGAGCGAAGCCGCCGAGCTGGCGCTCGAGGTCGAGGCCGATCGCGCGTGCCTGCGCCAGCGGCTGGTCGCCGACGAGCACGGCGTGCCGCGCCACGTCGGCGAGTGCTTCCTGTCGGTGATCGTCGCGCGCTACCGTGGGGTCGTCGGGACGACGATGCCGCTCCGCAGCGTCACGTTCATGCACCCACGTCCCACCGACACGAGCGAGCACCGCCGGATCTTCGGTACCGAGGTGTTGTTCGACCGCGACTGCAACTCGCTCGCCTTCGACGCGCACCTGCTCGCGGCGCCGTTCGCCACCGCGGACCCCGCGCTCAACGAGCTGCTCGGCCGTCACGCCGCTCGCTTGTTGCACGCCCTGCCGCAGAGCGATGGCTTTCCGGATCGCGTTCGCCATGCGATCGGGCGAGCCGCGGATGCCGGCGAGTTCTCCGTCACTGCCTTGGCCACCCGGCTGCACCTCAGCCGCCGCACCCTGCAACGCAAGCTCGGCGAGCATGGCCTGGCCGCCGAGACGATGATCGATGACACCCGTCGTACGCTCGCGCTGCGCTATCTCGAGGAGCACAAGCTCGCGATCGCCGAGGTCGCCGCCCTCGTCGGGTTCAGCGAGCTCAGCGCGTTCTACCGCGCGTTCAAGCGCTGGACCGGGACCACGCCGCGGCGCTACGCATCACGGTGACCTGTGAGGTGGTCGAACACCGCGCCGTGCTAGCTTGCCTCGCCGTGTCGTGGACCGTGGATGTAGCTGGCGTGACGCTCACGGCGTTCGTGAAGGCACGCACGGACGTCGCGAACTCGGTGGCGAAGCGCCAGATCGCGAGCGGCAAGGTGTTCGTCGACGGCACCTGCGTCACCGAGATCGACTACCGGCTGCGCGCCGGCCAGGTCGTGGCGCTCCAGGCGAACGCGCCCCGGCCACACGATCCCGAGCGCGAGGGCGTGCTCGTGTTCGATGACGCGCACGTCGTGGTGATCGACAAGCCGAGCGGCGTCAACAGCGTCCCGTACGAGGACCGCGAGACCGGCACCGCGATGGACCTGATCCGCGGCGCCTGGCGGCGGATGGGCAAGCCGGCCACCACCGTCCCGCTTCACGTCGTGCACCGGATCGATCGCGCGACCAGCGGGCTGCTCATGTTCGCCAAGTCCAAGCGGGCCGAGCAAGGGCTCGCCGCCCAGCTCCGTGCCCACGCGATGGAGCGGACGTACCTGTGCGTCGCACACGGCACGGTGACGTCGCGCCGGATCGAGTCGTACCTCGTGGCCGATCGCGGGGATCGCCTGCGCGGCTCGACGAGCCGGATCGATCAGGGCAAACGAGCGGTCACCCACGTCGAGGCCCGCGAGCAGCTGCGCCACGCCACGTTGTGCGCGGTCCAGCTCGAGACCGGCAAGACCCACCAGATCCGCATCCACCTCGCCGAGGCCGGCCATCCGCTGGTCGGCGAGGAGGTCTACATCCGTGACTACGAGCAAGCAGGGCATCGCGTGCTGACCGCCGCGCGCCTCATGCTGCACGCGTCCACGCTCGGTTTCGAACACCCCGTCACGGGCGAGCGAGTCGCGCTATCGTCTCCGCTGCCGCCGGACTTCCTCACGATCCTCGAGCGGCTGCGAGCCTGATCCCCATGACCTACCCCACCGATCTGGCCATCCGCTTCGCGACCGGCGCCGACGCGGCCTCCATCCTCGGGTTCATCCGCGAGCTCGCCGAGTACGAGAAGCTGGCGCACGAGGTGGTCGCCGACGAGGCCCAGCTCCGCACGACCCTGTTCGGCGTGCGCCCCGCCGCCGAGGTCCTGATCGCCGAGCTCGCGGGTTCGCCCGTCGGCTTCGCGCTGTTCTTCCAGAGCTACTCGACGTTCCTCGGCAGGCCGGGCCTCTACCTCGAAGATCTGTTCGTCCAGCCATCCGCCCGCGGCGCCGGCGTCGGCGGCGCGCTGATGTCAGCACTCGCCCGGATCGCGACCCAGCGCCACTACGGCCGGTTCGAGTGGTCGGTGCTCGACTGGAACGAGCCCGCGCTGACGTTCTACGCGTCGCTCGGAGCGGTGCGCCAGGACGAGTGGACCGTGCAGCGCCTCACCGGCGATCCGCTGGTCGCGCTCGCCGAGCGTTGGCCGCATCCCGTCGGCAAGACCTGACCTTAGGCGCGCGAGCCTTCACGCAGCACGACGCGGATCACGCACTCGGTAGCGCGTAGGTCACCGTCGCGTGCGCCACGATGTCTTCGCTGCCGTCCGAGCGGATCTCGACGCGGGAGACCGCGAGCCGGCGACCCAGCCGGAGCAGGTGCGCGGAGGCGATCACGTCGACCGGACTCGGCCGCGACAGGAAGTGGATGTCGAGGTTCGCGGTGGCCATGAGGGGATGCGGGCCTGCATGCGCGAGCGTCAGGAAGTACGCCGCCGTGTCGGCGAGCAGCATCATGGCCGGTCCGGAGATCGTCCCACCCGCGCGCACGAGGCTCTTGTGGAAGGGCATCCGCAGGGTCAGGTCGCGGTTCTCGAGGGCCGTGATCTTCCACAGCCGCTTCGAGTCCGGGAAGTGTTGGTCCATCAACGCTTCGATGTCGGCGATCGTCATCCGGGGCATGCCGGCAGCGTAGCCGCATCCGTGTCCGTCAGTGCGACCAGGTCTGGGACTAAGGCTAAGATGCGGCGGCGCATGGGCCTCTCCTCGCTTCACCTCGACGCGTTCTTCGCCGCCGCCCGTGCGCTCAACTTCTCGCAGGCGGCCCAGGACCTCGGCATCACCCAGTCGGCCCTGAGCCAGCGGATCAAGGCGCTCGAGGAAGACCTCGACCTCACGGTGTTCGTCCGCCTGCCGCGCGGCGTGCAGCTCACCGAGGCTGGCGAACGCCTGCTGCGGTACTGCCAGGCTCGGTCCTCGATGGAGCGCGAGCTGCTCGATCAGCTCACCGGCAAGACCTCGGACGGCCGGCTCGGCGGCGTGCTCCGCATCGGCGGCTACTCCTCGGTCGTGCGCTCGATCTTGATGCCGGCGCTCGGGCCGCTCTTGCGCGACAACCCGAACACCCAGTTCCATTTCCAGAACGCCGAGATGCGCGAGCTGCCCGAGCTGCTGTTGACCGGCAACGTCGACTTCATCGTGACCGACGAGCCGGTGCACCGGGCCGACGTCGAGACCGTCGAGCTTGGCCAGGAGGAGTACGTCATGTGCGAGGGCGTGCAGTTTCCCGACCCCGGCGAGCGCTACCTGGACCACGATCCCAGCGACACGACCACCAACCGCTTCCTGGCCAGCCAGGACCGGCCCGTGCCCGAGTACCGGCGGTCGTTCATGGACGAGATCTACGCGATCATCGACGGCGTCGCGACCGGGCTCGGCAAGGCGGTCGTCTCCCGCCACCTGGTGATCCACGATCCACGGATCCGGATCTTGCCCAACTACCGCAGCATGGTCGTCCCGGTGCTGCTCCATCATCACAAGCAGCCGTTCTACACGGCGTTGCAGCGCGCCACGATCGCGACCCTCCGCGAGCGCTGCTCGAACCTGCTCCGCGTCGGCACCGAACGCTAGCGCCGGGCGACCACGCTATTTCAAATAGTTACGCCATTTGACATTAGCAGAACTTATCGTGTCAGAACAACAAGTAGCTTCTCACGTGTAGGAGGCCGGGATACACAGAGCCCATCCGATTCCCTCTCACCTTGGAGCCTTCGCTCATGCGCAAGTTCACGCTTCCGTTCACGCTGGCCGCCACACTCGTGGGGACCGTTGTTGGCTGTGCGACCGATGACACGCTCACGGTCGGCCCCGGCGACACCACCAAGGCCGGCGACGACAAGGCCGACTCGTCGGTCGAGGCCGTGATCGTCGACTTCGAGTTCGACGGCGAGCTGTTCACCGACTTCTCGTTCTCCGCGGCGCAGCAGGTCAAGAACCAGATGCTGTTCACCATGGGCCAGCTCAACGGCGACCGTGGCGTCGCCCGCCTCGATCTGCTCGAGCTCTCCAACATCCAGACCGCGCAGGTCGGTGGCAGGACGCACATCACCTATCACGCGAAGGTGCCGGTCGCGTGGGGCAAGCGGAACAGCGTCCCGGCCAGCTACGAGCTGATCCTGCCGTCGGACATGTCGAACGCGGGCCAGCAGGCGTTCTTCGACAAGTACAAGGCCGCTTGCGTCGAGGGCGGCACCGACCACATGGAGTCGGGCAACTTCTGGTACTTCTACCGGCCCGCTGAGTCCGGCTGCGACCTGGCCGACACCGAGATCATCAAGTCCACTGCCGCGGTCTCGCTCTCGGCCTTGAACACCACCGGGAAGTACCCCGAGTACCACGAGGTCTGGAAGGACGGCGTGCTCAACGTCGTCGCCGTGTTCGGCAAGTACGAGGATACCGGCATGGACGCGAGCGACGCCGGCATCTCGGCGTACAACAGCTTCGTTCGCGCGATCAAGACCGAGCTCAGCCCGTTCAACCTGGTGACGACCCCGGCCACGATCCCGTCGGCGCCCGGCGTCTCGGCACCGGACGTCACGCTCGACGCGACGCTGCCGGACGGCCGCAAGGTCCACGTCACCGCGCTGCTCACCAACCAGATCCGCACCGCGCCGCCCAGCTTCGACGCGCGCTACTCGGAGGTGACGCCGAACGCCGACTACCTGTCCTACAACGGCCACTCGGGCCTCGGCGCCAACATCCGCGCGCTCACCCAGAAGGGCCGCTGGCAGGCCGGGCAGTACACGCTCGCGTTCATCAACGGCTGCGATACGTACGCCTACGTCGACTCGTCGCTGGCGCTCGCGCGGGCACAGCTCAACGCGGACGACCCCACCGGCAGCAAGCACCTCGACATCGCGACCAACGCCATGCCGAGCTTCTTCTCAGCGAACGCGAACAACAACATCGTGTTCATCCGGTCGTTCATGAACATCGCGACGCCCAAGTCGTACGAGCAGATCTTCGCGTCGATCGATCGCTCGCAGGTCATCGTGGTCTCGGGTGAGGCGGACAACGTGTTCGTGCCGGGCTTCGATCCGAACGGCGGCGGCGGCGACGCCAACTGGGCCGGGATGACCGAGGCCGGCAGCGTGGCTCGCAACGCCGAGCTGCGGTTCACCACTCCGAAGCTGGCCAAGGGTAAGTATCGGTTCACGATGACCGGCACGGCCGACGCCGACCTCTACGTCAAGATCGGCCAGCAGCCGACGCGCCAGGTGTTCGACTGCCGCCCGTTCCTCAACGGCTCGAACGAGACCTGCACCGTCGACCTCGGCAGCGCCGCGCCGATCCACGTCATGGTCCGCGGCTGGGCCAATAGCTCGACGTTCTCGCTCACCGGCGCCAAGCAGTAGCCACGAGCTCCCCGCGGCGAAGCGCGGCGGCCTCCCTCGTCAGGCCACGATGACTTCGCTGCGGCCCCCGCCACGCTGCACGATGCGGACGTGGGCGCCGACCCGCTCGACGAGCGCCGGCACGTGCGAGATCACGCCGACCTGGCGGCCAGTTGCCTGGAGGGCATCGAGCACGGACAGCGCGCTGTCGAGCGTGGCGGGATCGAGGGTGCCGAAGCCCTCGTCGATCAGCAGCGTCCGAACGCGTACATCGTGGGCGGACATCGACGACAACCCGAGCGCGAGCGCGAGCGACACCAGGAAGCTCTCGCCGCCGGACAGGCTCTGGACCGAGCGGACCTCGGCACCGAGATCGCGATCGATCACCTGGAGCTCGAGATCGTGGCGCGGCACGCGCTCGAGCTGGTACCGCGGCGCGAGCTCCTCGAGGTGGGCGTTCGCGACCGCGAGTAGCCCGTCCAGCGTCAGGCTCTGCGCGAAGCTGCGAAACAGCTTGCCGTCGTGCGAGCCGATCACCTCGCCGAGGATCCGATCGACGTCGACGTGTGCCTCCGCCTCGCCGAGCACCGCGAGCGCAGTGGCACGGCGGTGGCGAGCATCGTCATCCGCCGCGAGGGTGGCCGCGAGCCGGGCGGCGTGCTGCTCGGCAAGGGCCACGGCCGCCGCCAGCGGTTCGACGCGCGCGGCGTCCTCGAGGGCGGGCCCGCACGGCCGCGTCGTTGCGTGGTCGTCCACGAGCAGCCTGCGTTCGTTCGCGATCGCGCGCGTGTGATCGACCGCGCGATCGAGCCCGGCGAGCTCCTCGGCCAGCTGCTCGGTGCGCGCCGGATCCGCGGCGAGCAGCCGACGCAGCTCCTCGATGGGCAGGCCGGTGCTGCCGGCCTCCTCGATCAGCGCGATCCGCGCCGCCTCGAGTCGTCCCGCGGCGGCCGAGAGCTCGCCGGCAAGCGCGTCGCGTCGGCGCTCCGCGAGACCGAGCCGCACGCCGTGCTCTGCGACCAGCCGCTCGCCTTCGCGCGCCTCGCGCTCGATCGCGCCGAGCGCGGCGCCAAGCCCTGCATCGGCGACCGCGACCCGCTCCGCCCGGGTGCGCCACTCCACCGCGAGCTCGGCCACGGCGACCCGTGCCTGATCGAGCTCGAGTGCCGCCGGCTCGATCACCGGCGCTGCGGGCCGGCGACGGGTGGTGCGCGCCGGGTCCGCGGCGAGCTCGCTGGGGATCGCGAGCCAGGTCCCCATCGTGGCGCGCAGCGAAACCTCGAGCTCGCCGACTCGCTCGATCCGGCCGGCTCGCTCGCCGCGCAGCCGCTCGGCGGTGGCTTCGAGATCGGCGAGCGACCGCGCGACCTCGGCGAGCCGCGCCGCCTGTTGATCGACCTCGGTCTGGAACAGCTGGACCTGCGCCTGCGCCTCGGCGGCTGCCTTGGTCGCGGCCTCGGTCTGGCGGCGAACGTCGCGCGCCTCGTCGAGCCGCTTCCTCGCGGTGGCCTCGCGGTCGGCCGCGAGCTGCTCGGCGGCGGGCGTGGCGGGCTCGTCCTCGAGCAGCAGCTCGCCGAGCACGCGCACGAGGTGCTCGCGCCACGTCCCGATCGCCCCGCTGGCACTGGCCTCGGCCGTCGCCCGATGGTTGGCAAGCCGGAGCCGCTCGCGATCACGCTGTTGCGCGCGTGCACCGATCGAGGCGAGCGCCGCGGTGGTGGCATCCCCCTCCGCGATGACCGCGTCGAGGCTGGTCTGCGCCGCCGCGATCACGGCATCGAAACCTCCCCGATCGCGCCACGGGTGCTCGGTGGCGCCGCACAGCGGGCATGACTCGCCCTCGCGCAGCTCGGCTCGCGCATGCTCGTACCCGGCGGCCCGCCGCAGCTCCTCGACCACGCGCGCCCGCTCGGTCCGCAACGTCTGGGCGACGCGGCGGGCCTCGTCGAGCTCCAGGCCGTGGATCAGGTCCGCCGCGGCAGCCTCCGCGAGCTCGTCGAGCTGGCGATCGATCTCGACGCGCGCCTTCACGGCCTGCCGCGCCCCCGCCGCGATCGCGACCAGCCGCTCGACATCGACCAGCCGCGTCCGCGCCTGGTCTTCCTGGCGCCTGGCCGCATCGAGGGTCAGGCCCCGCCGCTGCTGGAACGTGGTCGCCTTGCGCTGGGCGTCGGCGAGCTTGGCGACCGCGGTCTGGTGCTCGGCCGCGGCGAGGGCGCGGGTCCTGGCGAGCGCGGCGCGGGTGGTCTCGTGGCCCGCGAGCGTTCGATCGATCGCGGCGATCGCATCGCCGGCGGCCGCGTGCTGCGCGAACCGGGCGTCGACCTCGCTCCACGCGGCAACCTCGGGTGCGAGCGCCGCCCGTGCCATGAGCCACGCCGGATCGCCGGCCTCGAGGATGCTCCGCGCGAACGCTTCGATCTGCTCCGTGGTGGCATGAGGTAGCGAGCGTTCCACGAGCTGTGCCGCGATCCGTGCGGCACGGATCGGCTCGTGGAGCGCGACCACGACCGCGCGCCGCGCCACGACCTGGGCCTGTGCGGTGGCCGCGTGGCGAGCGGCCTCCTCGGCGGCGACCAGATCGCCACCCGCGATCACGAGCGCCCGGTCGCTCCGGGCCGCTTCCTCCCACGGCGCCCGCAGCTTCTCGGCGCGCCGACGCAGCACGAGCTCCTGGCGAACGGCCTGTGCCTCGCTCGCTGCCTGCGCGGCCGCTGCGTGGTCGAGCTCGGCGCCGACCAGCGCCCGCGCGCGCTGCTCCGATTCCGCGAGCCACCGAGCCGCGGCCTCGGCCTCGGCGAGCCGTGCACGCGCGACGAGCTTGGCGTCGCCCGCGACCACGAGCTCGGCCTCGGCCGCGCTCCGGGCGTCGTCGCCTTGCACCGCGATCGCCAGCGCCGCGGTCCGTCCGTCCCGGAGCCGCTGCTCGGCGAGGGTGGCCCGCAGGTGCGCCGCGACCGACAGCCGCGAGTAGATCTCGGTGCCGGTCATCCGCTCGAGCAGCTCGCTGCGATCTTTGCCGTCCGCGCGCAGGAAGGCCGCGAACTCGCCCTGCGCGAGCAGCGCCGAGCGCCGGAACTGATCGAACGACAACCCGAGCCGCGCGACGATCGCCTTGAGCGTCTCGGTCTTCGTCCCGCCGAGCCTCTCGCCCAGCTTCCGACCTCCGGTCCCATCTCCGTCGCCCTCGATCGCGGTCAGCGTGACCTGCTGATCTTGCAGCGTGCCGTCGATCTGGCCGCGCGCGCGCCGCACCGACCACCGCGCGCGGTAGCGCCGCATGTCCCCGCTCTCGAAGTCGACCTCGGCATAGCCGGCCGCAGCGCCCCGTCGCAACAGCGTGCGAACGTCCTGCGCCCCGAGCGCGGCTGGATCATCGTCGCCGCGGCCGACCACGACGCGGCTGTGGTTCGTGAGCCGCGGCGTGCGATCGAACAGCGCGACGCACAGCGCGTCGAGCAACGTGCTCTTGCCCGCGCCGGTGTTGCCGACGATCGCGAACACGCCCGAGCCCCCGAGCGGCGCGCCCGCCAGATCGATCTCGAACTCGCCGGCGAGGCTCGCGAGGTTGCAGCCGCGGATCGCGAGGATCCTCATGAGCCGAGCGTCCCCGGGCCGGCCGCGAGATCCCCGACATCGCCCTGGACCTCGGAGAGCAACCGATCGAACGCGTCGAGCACCGGCTGCGCCGGGGGCTCGGCATGGTTGCGCGCCCACAGCCGCACGAACACCTCGCGCGGATCGACCTCGGCGAGCCGCTGCGTCCCCGACATCAGATCGATCCGATCCCCGAGCGCGAGCCCATCTCCGGTCTGCTCGACCCCGAGGCGCACGAGCCGGGCGCGCTTGCCCTCGAGCGCGGTCTCGACGAGCTGGCGCAGCTTCGGTTCGGGCTTGTCGAGCGCGACCACGATCTCGAGATACGGCCGTGCTGGATCCTTGACGTCGATCAAGCCAGGCAGCGCGTCGAGCTCCGCGAGGATCTCGGGGAGCTTCGCGGCGCCGCGCCTGGGGACCCTCACGATCTCGACCGCGGTGGGCACCCGCAACGGCCGCAGGTCGACGACCCGCCCGACCTCGAAGTCGATCGCGACTGCCTGGTGGTGGTAGCCGGCCTCGTCGAGCGACAGCGCGAGCGGGGCTCCCGCGTAGCGGATCGTGTCGCGGCCCACCCGCTGGGCCCGGTGGATGTGGCCGAGCGCGACATAGTCGACATCGTCGGGGAACAGCCGCAGCGACGCGGATTCCTGGCCACCGATCGAGACCCGGCGCTCGCTGAGATACTGGACCTCCGCGCCGGCCACATAGAGGTGCCCGGTCACGATCAGCGCCTGATCGGGACGCCGTCGCGCCCGCGCGCCCGCGATCACCTCGCCGTAGATCGCCGCCAGCGGATCGTCGACCTCGAGCGGCACATCCACCGGCCGCACGAACGGCACCGCCGCGACGAGCCCGCGGCCACCAGCGACCGGGATCACCACGCGGTCGAGATCGATCGCGCCCGCTGGCGTCCGCGGCAGCGCGCCGATCACGTGGACGTCGAGCTCGCGCAGCACCGACGACGAGGCCCCGAGCCGCGCCGGCGAGTCGTGGTTGCCAGCGATCGCGATGATGTCCATCGCCGGCCTCGCCCGCCGGGCCGCGGCGAGCAGGTCGAACCACATGCGCTCGGCGCTCGCCGGCGGCGTCGCGCTGTCGAACACATCCCCGGTGATGACGAGCACATCGGCCCGTTCCTCCACGCAGGCCGCGAGCAGCCAGTCGAGGAACGCCTGGTGCTCGTACTCGCGCGTCACCTCGCCTCGCAGCGTGTGGCCGAGGTGCCAGTCCGAGGTGTGGATCACCCGCATCGTCCCGGTAGCTTGCCAGGGGGGTCTGATAGTCGAATCCCGCGAGATCCCGAGACATTGACCGACGCGCGAGCCCAGGAGCGCAACCCCCCCGGGCAGCCCCATCTGGTTGACAACGCCCCGACCCGGCGCGCCTACTGGTTCCGTGAGGCGCGCGATCTTCGTCCTGACCCTGGCGATGGCGGCTGGTTGTATTTCAGACGAGCCGGGCGCCGCGAGCTTCGCGGCCTTCGCCGCCGCGCCGACGGTGCACTTCGCGCGCGCCACGACCGGCCTCACCAACTACGGCGGCACCGGCTTCTACCAGTGGAACATCATCCTGTCGACCGCCGACGGATGTGGTGGCGACACCATCGCGACGTTCGAGATCAACTCGTCCCTCACCGGGCCCAACGCGTTCCCCACCGGCGTGATCCCGATCCGGGCCGATCAGATCCCGACCGTGGTGCCGTCGGCGCTCGCGACGATGGCGGGTGGGACCGGCGTCTCCGGATCGCTGACGATCACTGCCGCCGACACCACGCGGGTCGATGGCTCGGCCGACGTGACGCTGACGACCGGCCCGATGTCCGGCACGTTCATCGCGTACGCCTGCAAGTAATCTAGAGCTTGCCCGGAAATTCGGGCCGTTGAACGTGGGCGTCATCGTGGAGATGATCGGCGACGGCGACGGCGACGTGTCACCTTGACGGCGTCGGCGACGGCGGTAGCCTCGTCACGCCCGCGCTCCGCGTCGCCGTCGAAGTCAACGTGAAACGTCGCCGTCGCCGTCGCCGTCGCCGTCCACGCTCACGACAACGGCCCGAATTTCCGGGCAAGCTCTGATCTAATCCTTGCCCTGGACCTCGCGGAGGAAGGCCTCCTCGCTGGGAGACAGCGGGCGGCCCTTGAGCCGCTCGAGCTCGTCGCGCGAGATCCCGCCGACCTTCTGGCGGTGACGTGCCATGACGACGTGCGCGCGTGCGATCGACGCGAGCACGTCCTCGAAGCTCTCGAACGCGGTCGGCGTGCGCTCGGGGTGGAGCCGGAGCAGCTCGGTGATCCGCTTCTCGTGCGCGTTGACCACGTCGGCGAGCGAGGTCGAGAGCGGCATCCGCTCGACCTTGGCCTCGGGTGGAGGCTCCAGCCGATCGACCCCGTGGGTGTTGCTGGTGACGAGGAAGCTGCCCTGGATCTCGCTGACCAGCTCGATGACGCGGAGGTGACGCGGGAACAGCTGGACGAGCTGGAGCATCGAGATCACGACGCCGCGCGGATGGAGGTGATAGGCGCTCGCGCGGATCATGCCGCCGGCATCGACGAACAACCGGAGGAACGTGCGGTTCTGCGGGTAGATCCGCGACATCGTGAGATCCTCGACGTCCGCGAGCCAGCGGTAGCGGCGAGCCTCGAGCTCACTGCGGGCGCGATCGTAGAACTCGAGATCGGCCTCGGGGAAGGCCGCCGGCGAGACGCGGGCCAGCTCGTGCGGCTCGCCGTAGACCGCATCGAGGCGCGCGCGCAGGGCCGCCCCGCCGAACCCGCGCGGACGCCGCAGGCCGAGCGCGACTGCGACGACGAGCCAGAGGCCCATCATGAGGAAGAACACTTCCACGACCCCACTATGGCACGCCCCCCTGCCCTGACGCGGACAGCCGGCACCAGGCTCGTCTAGATTCCTGGCGTGCCGATCAGCTTCGACGACATCACCGCCGCGCGGGCACGCCTCGCGCCCTACCTCACCGCCACGCCGCTCCGGCACTACCCGGCGCTCGACGACGAGACCGGTGCGCGGGTGCTGGTCAAGCACGAGAATCACCTGCCGACCAATGCGTTCAAGGCACGCAACGCGCTGTCGCTCATGACCGCGCTCGATCCCGCGCAGCGAACGCGCGGCGTGGTCGCGGCGACGCGTGGCAACCACGGCGCCGGACTGGCGTGGGCGGGTGCGCAGCTCGGCGTGCCGGTCGTGATCTGCGTGCCGCACGGCAACAGCCCCGAGAAGAACGCGGCGATCCGCAGCCACGGCGCCGAGCTCGTCGAGATCGGGCGCGACTACGACGAGGCCGTCGAGGCCGCGAACCGCCTCGTGCTCGATCGCGGCCTCGTCATGGCCCACTCGACCAACGACGTGCACGTGATCGCGGGGGCGGCCACGTTGTCGGTCGAGATCTGCGAACAGGCGGACCGGCTCGACGCGATCGTGGTGGCGGTCGGCGGCGGCTCGCAAGCGGTCGGCGCGATCCTCGCGACCCGCGCGCTGCGCCCGCACGTCCAGGTCTACGGCGTGCAGGCGAAGGGCGCGTCCGCGATCCACGACTCGTGGCACGCCAGGACCCGGCTCGCGACCGATCGAGCCGAGACCTTCGCCGACGGCCTCGCCACGCGCTCGACGTATGACCTCACGTGGGAGCCGCTGCGCGACGGCCTCGCCGGCTTCGTGGCGGTCTCTGACGCCGAGATCGCCTCGGCGATCCGGATCCTGGTCCGGACCACGCACAACCTCGTCGAGGGCGCCGGTGCCGCCGGCTTCGCGGGGCTGCTCGCGCTGCGCCGCGAGCTCGCCGGCAAGACCGTCGCGGTCGTCCTTTCGGGCGCGAACATCGACACGCCGGTCCTGGCCCGGATCCTCACCGGCGAGCTGTGACCGCCAACGAGCTCGTGGTCCTCGACCTTGACCTTGACCTCGACCTTGACCTTGACCCCCACCTTGACGCGTTTGACGGCGACGTTGACGTTGCCCCCATCGTTGACCTTGCACGTTGCCGCAGATCCGAGAGGTCGACGTCAACGAGAGGGGCAACGTCTACGTCGCCGTTCAAAGGGTCAACGTCGGCAAGGGTCGACGTCAAACGCGTCAAACGCGTCAAACGCGTCAAACGCACAGTGGCCTGATGGCCGCCGCGAAGATCGTGTGAGGGGCACGAGGTCGCGCGACGATGTCGCGGTTGCACGCACCATGCGCGCCAGCTTCGCGCCCACCCCCGGTTCACGACCAGGGTGCCTGGTTGACGGAGCAGCCGCCGCATGGGATTCCCAGCCCGTCAATGCTGATCATCTACGGCCACCGCTCGTACGGACGAGTCGATTCGTACGGCGGCGAGCACGCGCAGTCGCAGTTCGCCCATCTGTACTACATGCCGCTGATCCCGATGTCGTCGTTCTGGGTCACCCGCACGAGCGGCGGATCGGTCCATGGATTCGAGATCCGCAGCAGCGTGAAGAGCATCATCGCGGCCTACCTGCGATGGTGGGGGCCGGTGCTCGCGCTGCTGGTGTTCTCGTTCGCGCGAGGTGTGATCGGTGCGCTGGCGGCCGCACCGATCGTGGCAGCCGTCGCATATGCCTGGCGATGGCGCGCGGTGCGCGGCACCAAGGCGCGGCGCCAGAGCGACTGCGACCGCTTGGTATTCGGGAGTCGCTGCCCTCCGATGCTGATGACCGCGGACATGCGTCAGCAGCTGCGCCGCAGCCTCGACGCACGCTGGAGCAAGCTCGGTGGCGGACGTTCGCCCGAGGACGTGGTGAGTTTCGGCGCACGCACGCCCGAGGACAGCCTTGTCGCGTATGGCCTTCTGCGGCTCGCTGCGATCGAGCACGGAGATCGGGCGGCGGCGGCCGCCGCCGATCGAATCTTCGACGGTCTCGACCCCGAGCGGCTCGCCGGATCGCCCTATCGCGGAGATGCCGGTGTGGCATTCGTCGCGGCGGAACCCGGCGAATCGGAACTCGAGATCGGTGAACCATCCGCGAGCGACGCGCCCGCCGATTGGAGCGCTCGGGTGCTGTGCTCGGTAGGCAGCTGCGTCGGCGTGCTCGGCCCCAGCGGGGCGTGCAAGACTTGCGGCAAGCGTCCCGGGGACATGGTCGACTGGCCGCCGCCGTCGTCCACCCAGCGAACGCCCTGGTGGGCCGCTCCGATCTCCGCAGGCCTGAAGTTCTCGGCCATCTTCGTGATCGTTGGCTCGCTCGCGGTCCTCGGGTGGGGAGCAAAAGCTCTACGCGCCACGACCGATGTCGACGCCCGGTTCCTTGCACGCGAGGCGAGCTCGTCGAGCTACGTGGAGGTCGTGTGCGACGAGCTCGAGCTGATCGGCACGTTCGAGGACGGCACGAACGGCTACGTGTGCACGACCGGCGATCGCATCCTGCCCGTCGCGGGCCTCGTGGAGCGCGTCGCCCCCGGGATCACGCTCGTTGGTGAGCTGCACGAGCGTGACGGCGATGGCCACGCCTATCAATGGCCACTCGACCTCCGCACCGATCCTGCGACGACGATGGGGTATCTCGAGGTGCGATCGTCGGCGGTCCGTCAGCTCCGTCGAGTCGCCGGGGTGCTCGGGCTGCTCGGGCTGCTCGGAATCGTCATCGGCTACCTCCTCGTGCGTCGTCGCAGGGGTCGAGCCAGACGTGGCTGCCGAACAGCCACCTGAGCCTTGAACGACACCCCACTCAGCGCGGCGACTGATCGGTCACGAGCTTGTCACGCAACATCGACCGGAGCCTGGGGCGCATCAGCTTGAGCTCCTCGTCGGCGAACGTGCGGTCCTCGACCGGAGGCTCGCTGCGATCGGTCTTGTTCATGATCGAGATCGCAAAGCTCGAGTGCGGCAGGCCGAACACGTGCCCCAGCTCGTGCGCGAGCGTGCGCTCCCACGCCTTGGTCGAGATGATGACGAACTTCGTGCTGCCGCGTCGCCACGTCACGCCATACGCCATCTCGCCGGCGACATCGATGTCGTCGAGGTGCCCGGTGACGAACACGTGGATCACGGTGCCCTTCACCTGCGGCCCGAACGAGTCGCGCTCCTTGCGATCGTCGACCCGCGCGGCCGATGCCGGCAGGGCATCGACCGAGATGATCTGATAGCCGACCTCGACCGGCGCGAAGTGGCGGTTGGCGGCGGAGAGCTGCGCGGTGATCCATTCTGCCGTCGCAACCGGGCCGGTGTCGGCGACCGCGATGTGGAACGCCAGGCCCAGGCAGTGCGCGCGTGCCGCATCGCAGGTCGGCGCGGCCTTCGTCAGGGTCGCGAGATCCGGATCGGCATGCGCTTGGCTTGCGGCCAGCAGCACCACGAACAGCGCGGCTTTCATTCGCGATCAGTCTAGACGAGCCGAGTCGCGGTGCCAGCCCGATCACGGGCGGGTGTACGATCCGCGGATGTCACGGGACCGCGCGTCGGATGCCGACCCCGGCAAGCAGGGGCCCCACACCGACGGGCCCCACGTCCAGGCGCCATCGAGCGGCCTCGAATCCACGATCGGTCCCCCTCCCCCCGCGGCGGGGAAGACCCAGCTCGGGATCCCGGCCGCCCCCGAGCGCGTCGCCGGCCATCTCCAGGATCTCGCCGCGCTGCCGGCGATCGATCCCGCGCTCTACGCGATCGGCATCGAGATCGGGAAAGGTGGGATGGGCCGGATCCTCGCGGCGCGCGATCGCAAGCTGCGACGCAACGTCGTCCTCAAGGTCCTGCCTGCGGGCGACCAACCACGCCACATCACCGAGCGGTTCGAGCGCGAGGCCCTGATCACCGCGCGGCTGCAGCACCCTTCGATCGTGCGGGTCTACGATGCCGGTACGCTCGATGGCGACGCGTTCTACGCGATGGAGCACGTGCGCGGCCAGTCGCTCGATCGGGTCGTGGCGGCCGCCGATGATGCGCAGGCGCGGCTCGCGTTGCTGCCGCACGTGATCGCGATCGCCGATGCGCTCGCGTATGCACACAGCGAGGGCGTGATCCATCGCGACCTCAAGCCGGCGAACGTGCTGGTCGGCTCGTACGGCGAGACCATCGTGATCGACTGGGGCCTCGCGAAGGATCTGCGCGCCAACGACTCGTTCGATCCCGGCCGGATCGGGCCCGCGGCCGGCGGTCCCACCGGGCCGGCGGGCACCGGCGGGCTGACGATGGTGGGCGCGGTGATGGGCACCCCCTCGTACATGCCTCCCGAGCAGGCGCGCGGCGAGCGAGCCGACGAGCGCAGCGACGTCTACGCGATCGGCGCCATCCTCTACACCATGCTCTCGGGGACGCCTCCGGTCAGCGGGGACCGCGCGCTCGATGACGCGCGGGCCGGCGGGGTCGCGCCGCTGCGCGAGCGTGCCCCCGAGGCGCCGCCCGAGCTGGTGTCGATCGCCGAGCACGCGATGGCGTACGAGCCGGCCGACCGCTACGCGACCGCGCGCGAGCTCGCCGACGAGCTGCGGCGGTTCGCGGCCGGCAAGCTGGTCGCCCGGCACACGTACTCCACCGGCGCGCTGATCGGACGGTGGCTCAGGCGCCATCGCGCGCCGCTCGCGGTCGCGGTCGTCACCCTGGTCGTGCTCGGAGGGCTGTCGATCGTCAACATCGAGCGCCTCGTGTCCGAGCGCGACGCCGCGGCGCACGCGAGCACCGAGACCAGGGCGGCACTCCAGCAGCTCGAGGACCAGACCGACAACCTGGTGCTCCACGAGGCCGAGCGCGTGCTCGTGACCGATCCGTCGCGTGCGATCGCGTGGCTCACGCGGCTGTCGAGTGCCGGGCTCGGCAAGCCCCGGGTGCGCGAGCTCGCCGACGAGGCAGGACGTCGCGGCGTCGCGTTCGAGCTCGCCGGCGCCCACGACGACATCGCGCGCGTCGTCGCGGTCAACGCCACGACCGCCTACTCCGCGAGCGACGACGGCCACCTCTGGCGCTGGCGGCTCGCCGCCTGGCGCGGCGATGACCTGTCGGGCCACACCGGGCCGATCGAGGCGCTCGCGGTGTCGGCCGACGAGGGTTGGCTTGCGAGTGCTGGCACCGATCATGTGGTGCAGGCCTGGGACCTGTTCAACGCGAGCAGCCGCCCGCTCCCCCACCTCGCGGCCGTGCGGGGCCTGGCGTTCTCGCCCGACGGCAACCTGCTCGCCTCGACGAGCGCGGACGGCATGCTCCGGGTGTGGAAGGTGACGACCGGCGAGGGCCGCGAGCTGCTGCACGACGCGCACGCGCTGCGCCCCGTCGTGTGGAGCCTCGATGGCAAGCGGCTGTGGACGGGCACCGACGATGGCCGCGTCCTCGAGCTCGACGTCGCGACGGGCAAGCTCACGGCGACCCTCCGGCCGCACACCACCGAGGTGCTCGTGCTCGCGCTGGCTCCCGACGGCACGCGGCTCGCGTCGTGCGGTCAGGATGGTCAGGCGTTCGTGTGGACGATCGCGGATCGCCACCCGAACCGGCTCGCGGGCGACGGCGTGCGCGATCTCGGCTGGACGCCGGACAGCACGCGCATCGTGACCGCGGGACGTGATCCCGCGGTCCGCGTGCTCGAGCTCGCGACGGATCGGGTGACCCTCCTCGCCGGCAGCAAGGCCGGCGTGAACAAGCTGGCGGTCAGTCCCGACGGCAGCTCGATCGCGACCGCGGGGATCGACGGCAAGGTCCGCGTGTGGCCGATCGGCGGCGGTGCGCCCCGCACGTTCGAGGGTCATCGCGGGCCGGTGAGGACCGTGACGTTCACGCCGGATGGCACGAGGTTGCTGTCGGCGAGCGATGACCGGCTGCGGCTGTGGCCGCTCGCGCCGCCGCCCCCCGCACCCGCGGGCCCCGAGCTCGCGCAGTGGCTCACCACCCGCACGAACCTGGTCGTCGCCCCGCCCTGACCGGTTCCTCGCCGCTGGCCGATCCTATGGGGGCCGCGCGGCTTCCTTCCGGCGTCGCGCGCACCACACTCGCGCGCATGTACGGGTTCCAAGATCTTGCCGAGCAGTTCCTGATCCGAGCGCGACCCGGCTGGCTGCTGCACAGGCTCGCCCGCGTGCCGGTCCCCGTGCTCCATGTGGATGCGATCGCGTCGCGCAGTCCCGGACCGGCCACGGGGCAGCCCGCGGCGAGCCCGCTGGTCGAGCCGATCACGCCCCGGCCCACGCCGGCGGGCGTGCTCGATGGCGACGTCGTGATCAAGGACCAGATCGATGTGGCCGGGTGCCGGACCGGGGTCGGGGCCGAGGACGGCGGTGAGATCGCGGCCCAGGACGCCATCATCGTCGCGCGGATCGTGGCCGCCGGCGGACGCGTGATCGGCAAGGCGAAGATGACCGAGCTCGGGATCGACGGCATCGGCTCGGTGATGCACTACGCGATGCCGGAGAACCCGCGCGCGCCCGGGTATGCCCCCGGCGGCTCGAGCACCGGGACCGCGGTGGCGGTCGCGAGCGGGCTCGCGCGCTACGGGGTCGGCGGCGATGGGCTCGGGAGCATCCGCATCCCGGCGGCGTTCTGCGGGCTGGTCGGACTCAAGCCGAGCCGAGATCGGCTGCCGCGCGACGGCATCCGAAGCCCGGTGCGCACGCTCGACGCGGTGGGGCCGATCGCGCGGACCGTGGCCGACTGTGCCCGGTTCTGGCAGGTGATGGCCGGCGAACCGATCGCGGACGTCGCGGCCTGGCTGCCGGAGCGCATCGGCGTGCCGCTCGGATCGTTGCGGCCCGCACGCGCGATCGGACGCGCGTTCGATCGCGCGCTCGCCGCACTCGGCGTCCTCGTCGAGCAGTTCGAGCTGCCTGGACTCGCGAGCGCCACGTTCCTCGGCGGCATGATCGGGGCGCACGAGATGTCGACCGGTCCATTCGCCGATCGGCCGCGGACGCGGGCCGGGCGGATGAGCCGCGCGCTCGGCGGCGCGATCTCGGTGGACGACGCCGTGCACCTCTATCGCCAGCGCGACGCGCTACGCGCGGCGACCGGGCGGGCCCTGGAGCGCACGCCGATCCTCGCGCTGCCGACGACCGCGATCCCGCCGCCCGCGCTCACCCCCGCGCTGCGCCGGGGAGGGGCCGAGCTATTCCTGCTCCGCGCGCTTGGCGCATACACCCCGCTGGCGAACCTGACCGACCTGCCTTCGATCGCCGTGCCGTGCGGGGTCGACGATCGAGGCCGGCCCCTGTCGATCATGTTCGTCGCGGGCCGCGGCAGGGAGGCGGAGCTGCTGGGGCTGGCGGCCGCGGTCGAGCAGACCGGGCTCGGGACGGCACCGATCTGACGTCGTCAGAGGCCCGGTGATGCCACACTCGGGGGCATGGCGCGTTTGTCCCAGGTCCTGGTGCTCGCATGTGTGTCCTCGCCGGCGTTGGCGCAGCGCGCGATCAACGACCCGCGGAACAGCGTGGGCGTGCCCCACCCCGTGCCATGCCCGACGGTCGCCAAGCCGAAAGCCGATCCCAAGTTGCTCGCGGCCACCGGCTCGCTCGCCGGGTTGCTCGTCGATCCCGACGGGTTCTTGCGCCCGGAGATCGGGATCGCCGAGGCCGTCGCCCTGCTCGGCGATCCGGTCCTGTGCGACCACGCGGCGAGCTCCGCGTACATGAATCTGTTCCTGCTGCCGCGGTCACCCGGCGCGCAGCGGATCGAGCTCGAGACCAAGGACGACGCGCTGATCGGGATCGTGGTCGAGCTCGATCCTCCCGTCACGGTCGATATCACGGCGCTCACGAAGCGCCACGGCAAGCCCAGGCTCATGCCGGCCCCGCCCGATTCGTCCGAGCCCGGCGGCAACAGGTACGCGCGCACGACCGCCCACTTCACCGGCCAGCTGATGTTCCGGCATCGCCGCGGCGACGAGCCGGCCGCCGGCTGGAAGGTCCACCAGCTGATCTTCCGCCGCTCGGCACTCGCGGACGAGCTCCCCGAGGGATTCCACACCGCCGCCGATGTCGATCGCCTGATCGGGCTCGCCCTGCGCGCAGCGCCACCCGCGCCCGTCGACTTCTACGGCACGATCGGTGTCGTCGACAAGGTCACCGGCGATCACATCTCGTTTGGCCCCGCGTTACCGGTGCGCAACGTCGCGAGCGCTTCGATCGAGAAGCGCACGCGTGGTGGTCGTGACTACTTGCACGCCGTCACGATCAAGTTCGCCAAGCCGATCGCGATCGGCTCGCCCGCGAAGCTCACGGGCGTCACGCGGACCATCACCAAGGGCAAGCTCACCGCGATCGAGATCGTTCGCGACGAGCCATGACGTTGGTCCCGCGGTGCTTCACTCGTTCTGCGACGTCGGCATGACGATCCGGCGGTTCGCGCACGAGGCAGCGACGGGCCACTCGTCGAACGGTTTTGCCAGGCTTGGATAGGTCGCGTTGACCCAGAAGCTGCCCCACGGCACGTAGCCTGCACTGCAGCCCCGGCCATCGGCGCCGCACTCGCACGTCGTGGCACCGGCGTGGACGCCGCTGACCTGGTAGTGAAGGTGGATGCCGGTGGACCACCCCGTGGTGCCCGCCTGCGCCAGCGGCTGGCCAGCCACCACCGTGCCGCCACACAGGATCCCCGGCGCCAGCGAGTTCCCCTTGAGGTGGAGATACGTCGACTGGGTGCCGTCGCCATGATCGATCACGATCATGTTCGCCTGGTTCACGCAGCCGCTGGTCCCGCAGCCCGTCGTGCTGTTGATCTTGAGGTGGCTGATCGTCCCGCCACGCGCCGCGACGATCGTGAACTCACCGCCACTCGACCAGTCGTAGGAATAGCGATCGGTCCCCACATGATCGCCACAGCACGAGTCATTGCAGTCCTGCGTGAGCCGCATCGTGACCGCCGGCTTCCATGGCAGGCGAAACGTGTCGCTCCCACTCGGGGTCGGCGCCCTGCAATGATCGGCAACCCCCGCCGACTCCGTGACACAGCCGGCCGGACACGACAGGGCCGACGTCGGCACTCGTCCGGCGCCGGAACAGGTGTAGAGCAACGACGGGTCGCCGTTCGCGACCTGGTCGTCGCCGCAGTACCGACCCGCCTGTTGACCCAAGCACTTCGTGGTCGGGTCGACGGCGTCACTCTTGCCGTCACCGTCACCTTCACCCTCACCCACAGCCCCACTGTCAGGGTCGACCGCACAGCCGCCCAGGACGCATCCGAGGAGAAACATTGAACAGATCACCTGCCGGGTCGACATCGAGGTCCTCCGGCACCGGACCTGTGCAACCGGTATGCCTTACTGAACGTAACACACCGATGGGGTGGCTAGCAGAGTTGCCGGTGGCCGAGTGGCTCGTCGTACGATGGGGCAGGAGGAAACTTATGGTGAGATTCGCTTTGCGCGGTGGCTTCGTTTCACTGCTCGCGATCATCGGGACTGGTTGCGTGGCGAAGAGCTCGGGCACGATCGAACGCGCGGACTCCCAGGCTGCGGGTGACGCCCTCGGCAACGGCATCGAGGACAGCGCCGCGGCTTTCGGGCCCCTGAATGTTGGTGCCACGGCCGACGCCCAGTGCGTCACGCTCGGTGGCGACATCGCCGATACCGACGCCGACCACATCCCAGCGAACGCGACGTTGACGTTTGACTGCACCAGCATGGCGCTCGGGTTGACGGGCGCGCTGACCGGCACGGAGAGCGTGGTCGACGATCAGCCCGCGGCGGCCGCGTGGGCGTTCACCGCCTCTGCGAACTTCCATGCCTCGCTCACCGGATCCCTCGGTGCGTCGATCGTCCGCGACTGGAATGGTCAGATCGTGGCGACGCAAGCCAGCCAGGCCGGCCCGTTCGCGCTCGACCGCGCGCTCGACGTGGTCACCGTGTTCACCGGTGCGAACGGCGGTTCCACGACCGTCACCGAGGCGAACGACTGGACGATCACGTACACGCCACAGCTGGTGTTTACTCCCGGTGGCGCGATCGTCACCGGAACCGTGAGCGCGGCCGGGACCTGGGACGTGACGGTCGGTGACAAGGGCGCCAATGCGGCCCTCGCGACGCCCACGCCCCTCACGCTGACGCCCTCGTGTGCGACGTTCGTGACCGCGGGAACGATCACCGGGACGTATCTGGGCGGCGGGGTCACGAACACGATCACCGTGACCTGGACGGCGTGCGGACAGCGCACGGTGACGTTCGCCCAGGCTCGGTGACTCCACCGGGGCGACCGGCGTGAGGTGATTCGATCACCGCGGGTTGCGGTCCATGGCCAGGCTCGGCTCGATCGATCCACGCAGCTCGATCTCGAGCTGCCCGATCGCCGAGGAGCGATCGCCCTCGACAAGTTTCTCGGGTACCCAGAGATCTCGATGCTAGCGTTGCTGGCGATGCCCGTGCGCCACGTCGCCCTGTCAGCCATCCTTGCGGTCGGAGTCGCGGCCGTTGGACTCGCGTGCTCGGGTGAGCCCGGCCTGGCACCCGCTCCCCAGCTGCCGGTGCCCGCACCGGTGCGATCACCGGATCGCCCCGGTCGGATCGTGGTCCAGCTCAGCGATGAAGCGACGAACTACGGCCTCAAGCTGCCGTTCGAGGTGCGTGGCGCCGAGGGCTCGCTCCTGGTCAAGACGCCCGGTCGTCAGGTCCTCGTGTTGCCTTCCCATCCAACCGAGCTCGTCCCGCTCGTCGTCGACCAGGCCGGCGTCGTCTGGTTCCGCATCGCCCCAGGGGAGGACGTGATGCTCAGCGACCACCCGTGCTGCTTCCTCGAGTACGCAGGCAACAAGTACGACGACGCGATCGCGACTTGCGCCAGGCCGCACGAAGCGCTCTGCCCTGATCCACTCGACACGGTCCAGCCCGGGCTCGCCGACGACAAGGTCTGCGGGGAGCGTCGGCGCTGCGTCCGCTATCCCGAGGTCCGGCTGGTGGCCCGCGGCGCGACCGAGGACTCGCCGTACGAGCTCGCGCCCACCGATCTCTCGAACCTCTACCATCTCCCCGAAACGTTCGCCGGCAAGCCGCTCGAGCCCGCCGCGATCGCCGTCGACCGCGCGTACCGCTATACGGTCTGGATCGACGCGGGGCGCGTCGTCCGTGTCCGGCGCGATGAGCGCGTCAAGCCGCTTCCGGCGTGATCTCGAGTGCCGCTGCTCCTCACAGGATGATCGCGGTACACGGGTTGAAAGCGCAGGAGTTGACGAACCGAAGCGCCTGGACGGACGACACCTGATCATCGACCGTCCCCCAGAGACCGTCGGTGCCTGGATCGCTGTAGACGGTGAGCTTGAACAGCTCGCCTCCGTCGCACTCGTAATCGGCGCGCGATCCGATCTCGTCGTCCTGCGTCCCCCAGACGCTATCCGGACCTGGACCACGGTGGTGGAACAGCCTCAAGAACAGTGCCGGTACCTGCCAGTCGTACTCGAACAGGGCATCGATCGGATCGTCGGGATTCCCCCACGTCATGTCCGGTCCTGGATCTCGGTGAAACCGCGACTCGCCTGGCTGCGCGTCGGTCACGAAATTGGCGAACGAACCCCACGATGAGATCTTGTCGTCCGACGTACTCCACGTCGCGTCTGGGCCTGGATCCATGTAGCTCGTCTGGTCCACCATCCGACCTTGATCGTAGGTGAGGCTCATCCGGCTGCGTGCGTGATCATCGTTGGTCTTCCAGATGCCATCTGGACCCGCGTCGTCATACGCGAGGGTCTGCGCAGGTCGTTCGAAGGGGCTCTCGAAGTCTGTGAGCTCGACGGAGACGATGACGTCGTCTCCGGTCTTCCAGGTGCCGTCCGGACCGGCCTCGTACGCGATGCTGGTCCTCCGCAGCCCGGCGCCATCGAAGCTCATCACCGTGCGCTTGATGATCGGATCGTCGGCCGTCCCCCACGCCCCATCGGTTCCCGGCGCGCCGGAATGGAGGAGATCCAGCTGACAGCCATCCTGGGATCCATCGCCTGGCGCGTCCGGTTGAGCTCCCGAATCCCGCTCCGGCACGCCACATCCGCCAAGACCCACGACGACACCGAACAGGATGCGCAGCATGGCGACGGGCATATCAGATCGGTTGCTGCGCATGGGGCAGATTTCGATCCGCGGCATCACGACCTGACGCAGCGTCAAGGCACGCGGTCGCGCGAACCGGACGGTCCCTGACCCCGGCGCTCGGCCCGGTTGGTCCGGCCTTGCGCCGACGGCTCTCCACACGGCCCTGATCGCCGAATTCGTCACCTGAGTCGTCCTCACCCCCCCGGCCGAGATCGGTTTTGGATGGACGTGTCGCGCGTGTCGCTTATGTTGCCGCGATGACAACGCGCTCGTTCGCTTCGTGGGTCGCTACGGTGGTCGCGCTCGCAGGTTGCAACTCAGAGCCGTCGGCGATCGCGTTGCCGGAGGGCTTCCTCATCGGCACGTCGACCGCGGGCTTCCAGGTCGACATGGGCTGCCCGACCCTGCCTGCGAGCCAGTGCGTCGACGCGAACAGCGACTGGTATCAATTCGTGACCTCGCCCGACACCATCGCGCTCAGCCACACGCACCTGGTGGGCGAGGATCCCGCCGTCGTGGGGCCGGGGCACTGGGAGCTCTACGAGCACGACTTCGACCTCGCACAAGCCGACGGCCATACCGTGTTCCGGATGAGCCTCGAATGGAGCCGGATCTTTCCGACCTCGACCGTCGGCATCGAGGGCTTCGATCCGCTCCACGCGATCGCGAACCCGGACGCGCTCGCTCATTACCATGCGGTGTTCGCGGCGCTGCGGGCGCGAGGCCTCGAGCCGTACGTCACGCTCAACCACTACTCGCTGCCGAGCTGGATCCACGACGGCCTCGGCTGCACGCTCGACTTCGACCACTGCACCGCGCGCGGCTGGGCCGACCCGGCGACGATCGTCCCCGAGATCGCGAAGTACGCGGGCTTCGTCGCGCGCGAGTTCGGAGGCGAAGTCGACTTGTGGGCCACCGAGAACGAGCCGTTCGCGATCGTCCTGCCGGGCTACGTGATGCCGAGCGAAACCCGCAGCAATCCTCCGGCGCAGAACCTGTTGCCCGCCGCGGCCAAGATCGTGTTCAACGCACTCATCGATGCGCATGCGCGCATGTACGACGCGATCCATGCCGCGGACACCGTGGACGCCAGCGGACATGGCGTCGCGGCGAACGTCGGTCTGGTCTACGCGATGGCGCCCGTCGCGCCGCAAGATCCATCGAATCCGAAAGACGTGAAGGCGGCGGAGAACGTGTTCTACCTGTGGAACATGGCCTTCCTCAATGCCGTGGTCGGCGGGGTGCTCGACGCGAACCTCGACGGCAATGGCGTGCCGCGCGCCGATCTGGCCAACCGCATGGATCACCTGGGCATCAACTACTATGTCCGCCCCACCATCCAGGGCACGGATGGCCCGGTCCTGCCCGACCTGTCGCCGCTGACGACGTTCAACCCGTTCACGCTCACGCAGGACCAGGTCTATCCCCGCGGCATGTACGAGCTCGTCATGTTCGTGCACGAGCAGTTCGATCTCCCGATGTTCATCACCGAGAACGATGGCCAGGCGATCCCGCGCGGCGACGTCGATGCCGAGCAGGGTGCGCTCGTCGAGACGCTGCAGTGGTTGGCGCGCGCGGCCAACGAGGGCGCCGACGTACGCGGTTACATGTACTGGTCGCTGATCGACAACTACGAGTGGAACCACGGCACGACGCTGCCGTTCGGGCTCTACCAGGTCGATCCTCATGATCCGCAGAAGACCCGGGTGCCGCGTCCGACGGCACAGCTGCTGGCGCGGATCGCGAAGGGCCATGCGATCGCGGGTGATCTCGTCGGGCGCTACCCGATCGGAGACTAGCGAGCTCGTGGCCCTGCGACCAGGGACGCGACAGTGCGACACGCTGTGACCGGGCGAGGCCGCGTCACCCCGAGCCCGTGCCCGAAACGACGGCGCGGGTGCGTGGTCCAGAAGTTGAACTGCGCCGCACCGCATGAACACCCACGTCCATCTGCTGTTGTGCGGCGTACTCGTCGCTTCGTGTGGCGGGCACGTCGTCACGCCGACGACGACACCGACGACGACACCGACGACGACCCCTCCACCGGCAAAGCCCGCGGGGATCGCGGGCTATGTCGCTCACCTCAAGGCGAACGGTCATCGCCCGAGTGACTACATCATCGATCTGTTTCGATCGCACGACGTCGTGATCCTGGGCGAGCGGATGCATCCCGAGCTCACGCAGTGGGAGCTGATCTACGATCTGGTGACGGATCCGAGGTTCGTCGACCAGGTCGGGACGATCTACACCGAGTACGGTGCCGTGAACCTGCAGGACCGGCTGGATCGCTACCTCGATGACCCCCATGCCGAGCGCGAGCAGCTCCTCGGGATCCTGCGCGACTTCGGCAACTGGTCCATCGGCTGGTCGAATCCCAACTTCATCGAATTCCTCGATCGGCTGCGGCGGTTCAACACCTCGCAGCCCGCGGGCCACCGCGTCAGGCTGCGGTTCGCAGATTGCTACTGGGACTGGCGCGCGCTCGACGAGCACAACTTCGCCGCGTTCTCTCGCGAGACCATGTTCGCGCGCGACTTCCTGATGGCGAAGCGGATCGCGACCGGCATCGAGGCCGAGCAGCCGCGCGATCGCAAGAAGGCGCTGGTCATCATGAATTCACGCCACTCGTACGTCATCGATCCGCGCAACACCCACGGCGCGCTCGACGACAACACCGGCAGCTACCTCCGTGGGCTGCTGCCCGATCGCGGGGTGGTCTCGGTCCTGCTCAACACCACGGCGCAGGCCGCGGGTAGCACCGATCGCGATGGCGGCGCCGCGACCCTGATCGCCGGGGGCAAGTGGGACGCCGCGTTCCGCGCGCTCGGAGACCAGCCGATCGGGTTCGACCTCGCGGGCTCGCCGTTCGGCGACGACGCGTTCGATCTGCACCAGCGCTACCGTGACCTCCATTTCCGCGACGTCTATCACGGCGTCGTGTTCGTCAACCCGCTGGCCAGCCAGACCAAGCAAGAGGTCGCTCCCGGCTACATGACCGGCGAGTTCGTGCGAGAGGCCCGGCGCCGCCTGCGCTATGCGAGCGTGGGTCGTAGCCCCGCCGAGATCGCGGAGAACCGCCAGCGGATCGAGCAATTCCTCGCGCTGTTCGCGCTGCCGGTGCTGCCGGCGCCGATCGCGGCCGAGCTCTACAAGTCCCGACCCGTCTACCGCCCCGCCGAGCTCGCCCGGTTCGAGGAACAGATCGCGACGTGGCGCTAGCAGCCTGACTGGTCGGCGGCGATCCTCGGAACGCAGGACGCCCGAGCGATGGACACCGGCACCCGGGCCCGCCTTGGGTTCCCCGTGGGCACGATCGTTCGACGAGAAATCGCTCGATTTCGCGCAACACGGGTCGCACCATTGTTGTCGCCGAACCATGAGGGAACTACTCGCACTGATCGCATGTCTGAGTGTCTCCGCGCTCGCCCGCGCCGAACCGAGCGCCGAGGATCTGAAGTCGCGCCAGGCCTCTCTCGAGCACAAGCTCGCAGGCCAGGGGTTCACGGTGCTCGTCGAAGGCTCGTTCGTGATTGTCGGTGACGAGAGCGCGCAGCAAGTGAAGAAGCGCGCCGCCGGCTTCTTCCGGTGGACGATCGGGCTGCTCGAGAAGGACTTCTTCGGCAAGCGCCCCGACAAGCTCATCGAGGTCTGGCTGTTCAAGAACGAGAAGACCTACCGCAAGGGAGCCAAGCAGTTCTTCAATGACGAGCCCGAGACGCCGTACGGATACTACTCGCCCGAGGATGACGCGCTCGTCATGAACATCGGGCCCGGACCCGGCACGCTGTCACACGAGCTCGTGCACCCGTACATGGAGGCGAACTTCCCGAACGTCCCGTCGTGGTTCAACGAGGGCCTCGCGTCGCTCTACGAGCAGCCGCAGGAGAAGGCTGGCCACATGTGGGGCGGCACGAACTGGCGGCTGCCGGGTCTGCAGAAGATGATCCGAGACAAGACGATCCCGGCCGTGGCGACGCTGCTGAGCACCACGCGCGATGGCTTCTACGAGGCGAACTACGATGCCTACGCGTACGCGCGATTTCTCTGCCAGTACCTGCAGGACACCGGCAAGCTCCACGACTTCTACACGAAGTTCGTCGCCGACACGAAGGACCGCACGGGCCAGGCGGCGCTCGCGGCCGTCCTCGGCCAGGACCTCGCGACGTTCGATCCGATCTTCCGCAAGTGGGCGCTCGCGTTGAAGCGTTGATCCGCACGAGCTCGCGAAGGAAGGGCGGCGCGGGGAGCGTCAGCCCGCGTTGACACCCGCAGTCGGCGCGACGAGCATGTGCACATGGTCTCGCTCCGCGGGTTCGCGTGCGTCCTGATGGTCGTGGCAGCCGGCTGCGATCCGGTCGCGAAGATCACCGTGCGCTTCCTCGTGCATCCGGGCGAGCATGCGCCTCGGAGCACCACGGCCGCGATCTACTGGGTCAAGGAGTACGAGGGCAGGATCTACGTCGATACCCCGGTGGTCAGGCAGCAGGTCACCGAGCACGAGGTCGTCGTCACGACCTCGGAGTGTTGCGGGACGGCCGCCGCCTACAACGCCGGCAAGCTGTGGTTCCTGGGCTGCGTGACCACCGCGGCCGCGGCGCCGGTGCTGGTCTGCGGCAAGGTCGGCGATCCGGAGGACCAGCTGCACCGGTCCACGGTCGCCGGCACGACGTGTGACGCGATCGGGCGGACGCTTGGCAGCTCCAACCTCGATCTCGCGACCTGCACGGTCACGCCGATCCCGCGGTAGGGGACCGGAGCGGCGCCGCAGCGAGCGCGGTTTCGCAGTGAATCCATGCCGTTGGGCGAAACCGGCGGGAATCGTGCGACTCCGACGATGTGGGCCCCGTCCGTACGTTCGCGGTGGATGAGCCACCCGATCGATTCAGCCCACAGCCCAAGGACGAGTTCATGTCGCGCACGGTTTCACTCTCAGCTTCTCTCATCACGATGGCGATCTCCGCGGCGGTCTTCGGCGGATGCTTGATGCCCGCCCAGGGACCCAAAGGCGGCGTGGTCGCCAGCGGTCAGCCGCTCGCGGTCGTCGATGACGTCAAGGTGTGGACGACCACCCAGAAGGAAAAGGTCGGCGAGACCGAGTACAAGGACTCCAGCGGCAACGTCATCGGCACCGGCACGTCCTACCAGGACAAGACCACCGTGCACTCGATGAAGGTCTGGTACCCGGTCCAGGGTACCGAGCAACTCGCCGACGAGGACTTCTTCAAGATCGCGGGCGATCAGAAGGCGCTCGACGAGACCCTCGCGATGCGCGCCAACGGCAAGAAGTGGAATCACCGCGGCATGTACACGATGGCTGGCGGCGTGGTCGGGGTGATCGTGGGCTTCATCGTCCCGAACCCGACGGCGGCCTTGGTCCTCAGGCTTGGCGGTGGACTCGCCGTGAGTGGCGGCTACTACATGTCGTTCTGGGGCGCTCGCCAGATGAACCCCGAATCCCACGCGGTGGATCGCTCGGTCGCCGATCGCGCGGCGAACCAGTACAACCAGCAGCTCGGTCAGTCGGCCGGCGTGAGCATGGCCCGCAAGTTCTGATCGGCTCGCACGGCTGCCAAAGGTTGGTCGGTATAGGCTGGAATGATGCCCCCGCCCGCACCGCAGAGTGCAGCCGCCCACAAGCAGGCCCAGACCGCCCGCAAGCTGATCAACCTGTCGACGATCGTTGGCTGGGGCGGGCTCGGGTCGCTGCTCCTGCTGGCACCAACGCTCGGCGTGGTGCTGCACTCCGCCACGCTCGGCGGCGTGATCGCGGTGGTCGGTGCCGGCGGTGCGCTCGTCGGCGCGGTGGTAGGTCAGATCGGGCGCGCGATGCAGGGTCGCGTGATCTGATCCGGCACGTTGCCGCCATCGGTCGGTACTCGCTCGCAGGAACATCTATATGATTGCTGCATCATGCGGACCATCGTGTGGCACACGCCTCCCGAGTTCGGACACTTCGCGCCGACCAGGCTGCTGACGAGGCAGCTCCTCCAGCAGGGCCATCGGGTCGTGTACCTCTCCGAGCGCGATATGCAGGGACACATCGAGCAAGAGGGCTTCGAGTATGCCCCCTATCTCCCGGAGAAGTATCCCAAGGGCGCCCTCCAGGCGAGAGACCAGCTGAATGGAGATGACCTCTGGGAGTGGTGGCTAGGTCGCGAGTTCGCAATGTGGGACGAGGCCTGTTCGGGCCGACTGGAGGCCCAGCTAGCGTCGCTCAAGCCCGACCTGATCCTCGCGTCCCAAGCGAATCCGGAGACGAGCCTCGTCGCACACAAGATGAAAGTTCCGGTGATCCGCGTCAGCTGCAGCCTGCCCTCGTATTACGAGCCAGACGTGCCGCCGCTCTGGAGCGATGCTCTCCCCGGAGAGCTCTCGAGACGAGAGCTCGAGCTCGAATGGACCTGTCACGGTGCGATGTTCTGGCACCAACCTTGGATCAAGCGAGAGAACCCGATCAAGCGGAGTGCGTTCTACCAGTTCGTGGAAGCGTGCGGGATCCACATAGCCCAGATCAATTATCGTGGTGCCTTCAACTACCAGATTGACTTGGACCCAGAAATCGTCACCTGCTCGAAGGCTTTCGATTTTCCCAAGCCTGACATTCAGGACCGGACGTATATCGGTCCTTGTCTACCCGAGCTAGATGAAGAGCGCTGGAGTTATCCAGCGCGACGTCCACAAGCCCCGTTGATCTACTGTGCCTTTGGGAGCAAGGCCTCCTCCTATCCGGCGGCCAAGCGAGTGATCGAGCGACTGATCGAGACAGCCCGCCAGCGACCAGAGCTCGATATCGTGATCGCTTCCGCTCCTGAGGAGATGTACGAGGGCTTCGAGATCCCTGCGACCGTTCACACGGTTCGATGGGCGCCGCAGCGTGCGGTCCTGCGGGAGGCAGATCTCTTCATCACCCATGCCGGGCTCAGCTCGTGTCGCGAAGCGATCTGGGAAGGGGTCCCCATGCTCGCGGTGCCGCAGGCTCATGATCAGCGGGGCGATGCCGCTCGAATCGTGTTTCACGGGCTGGGCGATCGCCTGATCGGAGAGACCCCTTCTGCCGCCGTGTTCATGGCCGCGATCGATCGCTTGCTCAGCGACCCGAGATACAAGGAAGCGGCCGGTCGGATGCAGACCCAGTTTCGAGCCGACGCCAAGGCCGACATCGGGCTTCGCTTTGTGACCGACGTGATGGACGGGCGAATCAAGCCCGCGACGGCTGAATCCTACGACCGCGTCACCCGGAAGATCCTTCGAGCGCTCACGGCCGGAGAGTGAATCGTCGGGTGTCAGTGCATCGCCAGGATTGCCTGGCGAAGGCGCCGCACACCCTCTGCCAAGGTGTCGCCATCATGGTGAGAGACGCTCAGGCGCAGATGGTTTCTCAGTCCGCCACGACTCGAGAAGCGCGCCCCAGGCCGAAACCCGACCTTGTGGGCGGCCGCAACGGTCATCAGCTCGGTCGCGTCCATTCCCGACGGCAACTGTAACCAGAAGAAATAGCCACCCGCCGGTTCGACATAGGTTACGAGGTCACCGAGCTCGCGCTGCAGCGCCTTGCTGAGCGCCGCCATGCGTGTGCGATAGACGGCCTTCAGGTGATCCAGCTGTTCATCTTGCCACCCTTGCTCGAGCGCCACGCCGACCAGGCCGGAGATCAAGGGATTCAGGCCGCCGCCGCTGGTGACCAGCCCGCAGCGCGCCAGGCGCTTGATGTGCTGGGGTGCGGCCTGCACCCAGCCCAGCCGCAGCCCCGGCGCCAGGATCTTCGAAAACGAGCCGACCGAGAGCACGGTGCCGCCGGCTGCAAGGCTCGCAAGGCTTGGAGGCGTGGCGCCCTCATAACTCAGCAGGTCGTACGCCTCATCGGCCACGATCAGGAAGCCGTGTTCCTGGCTGAGCTGGATGAGCCGCTGCCTCCGTGCGAGCGGCAGCGTGGCGCTCGAGGGGTTCTGGTGGGTAGGGATCGTGTAGAGGAGCGCCGGGCGCCGGCGTCGGAGCTCGCCTTCCAGCGCGTCGACGACCAGCCCGTCCACATCGGTCGGCACGCTCACGACCTCGAGGCCGTGATCGGCAAGAATGTCGAGCGCCAGGAAGTAGGAGGGTTCTTCGACGAAGACCAGGTCGCCTGGCCTCGTGTAGAGCGTGCAGATCAAGTCGAGTCCCATGGATGCACCACAGGTGACGAACAGGTCGTCCAGGCCGACTGGAAGCGCATGGCGTCTGGTGAGGAAGCTGGCCAACGCCAACCTGAAGCGGGCATCACCCTGCTGCTCGCCATACTGCAGCAGGGATGCCTCGCCTTGGCCCAGGTGCAGGGCGGCCGCGCGTCGCATGATCTCCTGCGGCAGCAGGTCACCAGCAGGATGGCCAAGGCCGAGGTCGATCACGAAGCTCCTCACGATAGCCGAAACCGCCCAGCGATGTGCAGCGTGAGGCCGCGAAATCCCGCCGTGGACAGCCCAGCCGGTCGAGTCGCAACTCCACACATCGACCTACTGCCAGTCAGGTGTCGAGGAGATAGTTACGTGGCCACGTCACGCGTGCTAGCGTCAGTCGTGGAGTTACACTGGCACGTTCGCGAGTTTGCCGAGCTAACGACGCCCGAGCTCTACGCGATCACGGTGCTCCGCGAGCGCGTCTTCGTGGTCGAGCAGAAGTGGCCGTATCAAGATGCCGACGGGCTCGATCCACTTTCGCGTCACCTGTGGGCAGAGGCCGGAGGCGCAATCCATCGCACAGGCCCACCTCGAACGGTTCTACGGCGAGTTCGGCTTCGTCCGCGCGGGCGAACCGTACGATGACGGCATCCCACACATCGAGATGCTGCGAGCCTGAGCTCATCGCCGGGGGTCATGCGCACCACGACCGTCACTGGCCTACAACGTGGGATGCGGCTGGCCCTCGCGGCCTGAGCATGATCCAGCCAGTCCCATTCTTGACTGGCACATTACTCCTTGATATCCTTTCATAAATGGCCACTCCTCCGCTGTTCTCTGTGATCGTGGTCAATACGATCTCGGACGAGATGGTCGATCTGCAACTGCGCTGCCTTTCGGAGCAAGGGCTAGGCACAGCGCAGTTCGAGTGCATCGTGGTCGATCCTCCTGGGCGAGCGAGATCGCGGCTGAGTCGGAAGTTCGAGTCGACGTTTCATGTGATTCATGACGTCCATGACGGGCTCGCGCCAGGTGCGCTCTATGACCGTGCGCTGGCACTCAGCGGAGGAGCGAATCTCGCGTTCCTCGGCTCTCACAATCTCCCCGAACCGCGGTGGCTGGAGTCGCTGTCGACCACGCTGACAGCGTCCGGCGACGCGGCCGTCGTGCTGGGGTCGCGCATGTCCTTGCCGGGCGACAGCACCGTCAGCGACCACGCCGACAGGCTCGCCCGGCTCGCTGGACGAGGTGCTGACGCGCTGTTCCGGGATGACGCCGAGCGAGACTTCAACCAGGTGGCGGCGAGTGCTGTCGTCGGTGAGCCGCCACTTCGAATCCGAGCACGCCTCGACAAGGAGCTGCGCGAGCTATGTCAGGGAGAGCCCACCAGCTGCTTCGGTGCATACGGGTTCACGCTGTCAAATTCCGCAGTCGCTCGACAGCGAGTGCTGGACGTCGGCGGTTTCAACACCTGCATGCATACACAATTCGATCGGGAGCTGGCCTTCCGACTGTGGCAAGCAGGCGGCTCGTTCGTCTTTGCGGGCGGCGGATCTCGGACGATTCACATGCCTCTCAATGGACCAGAGCCACAATGGTCGACGCACGAAGACGTCATTCATCTACTATTGAGACATCCCTATTCGATCGTATTGCTCATGGAGCTCTGGGCTCACTACGTCACTCAAGGGATCGAGCCCCCTGACGAGGGGCTGCGATCGCTGCGCGGACTTGCCCGGACGATCGTCGATGGCCGGCTCGAGCTAGCTACCGAGTACAACGCGATCCTTGGCAAGACACCCTATCTCGAGATCGACGTCGATCAGCAAGACTTCATCAGCTCGCTCAGCGCGTCCCGTAAGATTCCAGAGCACGTCATTGCCGGGTATGTCGAACAGGCCATCAAGGAGGGAATCATCAGAGTCCGCCGCCAAGGCAGGACTTATCTTGATTTCACGCATACTCACAACTGGATGGACAGCCGAGTCAAGTTCTCCCCCGAATCGCGCGCCCCGTTTCGCTGGCCACTGTTGAACTACGCCCATCTGGCGCAGCCGGCCGACTTCGACACTCGCACGGTGTTTCAGCGCAGCCGTGATCCCCGCGACCTGTTTCGCATTCACTGCAAGGGCGACTACAAGGTCAGCATTCCGAGTGCGGCACTCCAGGGCAATGCAGCCACCCTTTGCATGCCACTTCCGATCGAACACCGTCTCCAGCGAGACGTGAAGATCACCTCCACATACCCAGCAAGCTTGACCTCGCTCATCGACTGGAAGCTTGGCATGATCACGAATATCCCCGTGCGGCCCAACGGCGAACCGGACATCGTATTTGGGTATGAGTTTGAGTATGTCTTGCATGAAGAGGCTGCAATCAGACGAGAGGCACCCGCGGAAGCCCCTCCCGATCTCGCTAACTTTCTCCACGTCGACATGTCTGAAGCCACGCGCGGCCACGCGAAGCAGTTACTCGCGCTCATCGGGGCAAACCCAGAGCGCGAGCCGTTTGAAAACGCTCGCTCGATCTACCGCTGGATCCAGAGCAACATTCTCTTTGCACTTCCGCCCGCTGGTTTTGCCTGCGACATCCTGCGCAGCGGGTTGGGCGAGTGTGGAACGCAGTCAGGGTTGTTCGTTGGCTTGTGCCGTTTGCTGGGCATACCTGCGCGCGGTTGCGTCGGCGACCATTTCAAGAGGGTGTTTGGACCGGCCCAGCGAACGGTCGAAGCCGAGACCATGTCGAACGGGGATGCCCCGGTGTTTCACTCCTGGGCGGAGTTCTACTCTCCGCCACATGGGTGGGTCTCGGTCGAGATCGCGGGCACTGGAAAGAAGGCGATCAGCGCAACCGTGGTCCCGGATGCCGACCTGCGTGGCGCCATCCACCACGGGATCGAGGCTTTCGAGAACGAGCAGTTCGGTGACATGATTCCTCTGAGGATTTTCGTCAGCGACGAGGTCTTCGTGCGCCCGACATTTCCATGCCTCCAGGACCCCACCGATCGAGCGCTCCAGCAGAGGATCTTTCGCGCAACCTCCCACCGCATCCGATATGCGTTTTCCATCTAGCGAAAGGAGAACCCATGGCTCCGCTCGCGACCAAAGGTGACAGTTCCACGACGGCACGCTCGATCTCCTCGTCACTCCAGATCCTCGATGAGAAGCTGGCTGCAGTCTGGTTTCCAGAGGCAGAGGTTCCGACGTATCAGCTCGTCGTGACAGCCCCCGTGGGTGGCGGCGGCGGGACGTGGACGTGGCATCCCACCGAAGGCATGACCGAGGGAGCAACGCGTCCGCCGACATGTCGCCTGGTGCTCGACCACGAAGCGCTCGCGAACCTGGTGGACGGGACCGTGACCTGCGATGACCTGGTGGATCGGCGAGCGCTCCAGATGAGTGGCTACTACACGGATTGGTCGGCGTTTCTGTCCGCGTTTCTCGACGACAAGGGCCGCCAGCTCGTCACGATCGACCGCGCGAGACATCCGAGTACCCGCGCGAAGGCGCTCGCGCTGCAGCGCGCCGACGCGATGTTCAAGGAGTTGACGAACGACGATGCAGCACTCGCCCGGCTCCGCCGGATGCTCGTGATGTGGCGCGACCACGACCTCGATGAGCTGCTGCCGGACCACTCGCAGCTGATCCCGTTCCCCGACGCGAAGCTCACGCCGTGGAGCGAATACGCAGTTTCCCAGGAGATCAGTAGCCTCGTCGCCGAAAACCTTCCCGCGTTGCAGGCCGAAGCCCGTCAGTTCGCGACTGGCGAGGTGCACGCGCCCACGTACGGGCATCGCGCTGATGGCGACTCGGAGCCGCTGTTCTACAACGCGCCCAAGGGCTGGAGGAGCTACTGGCTCCTGAGCCTCTATCGCAAGAGACCCGAGGCGGTGTTTGCCAAGCTCCCCGTGACGAGTCGGATCGTGGACGAGCTGTCAAGTCGGCACAGCATGGTGCACATGGCCTATCTGCTCATGGAGCCGGGCTCCCAGCTGCGATCGCACACCGACGGGGGATCGCTGTTCTACCAATCGTATTGTCCGATCATCGCGCCGGCAGGATCCTACGTCGAGATCCTCGGCGAGCGGATTCCTCTTCAAGCGGGCAAGACGCTGGCCTTCAGCGACGCCTTCGTGCACTCCGCCGGCAACAACGGATCGAGCCTCCGCGTCGTGCTGTCGATCATCTACCCGAACCCACAGCTCACCGCGCTCGAGCAAACGTGCCTGCGTCGCCTGCAGGACATCTTGCCGAAGGGCACGCTGATCTACTCGGGCGAATACGATTGACGACAGCCGGTTCCGACTCGAACGGATGCCGCTTCGCGCTGCCACGACCCGCACGTTGACGCGCAGGTGGTACGGTGCCCGTGATGGTGGCCGAGCCGGCCGAGCGCCGAGACCAGGGTCGGCCAGCCGATGCTGGTGGGCAGGGCATGTCCAGCCTCGCCGTACGCGGCCTGCGCGTCGCGCTCCCCGATGGCCGCGTGCTCATCGACGAGGTCGATCTGGAGATCGGCGCGGGCGAGGTGGTCGTGCTGCTCGGTGGCTCGGGCGCCGGCAAGTCGACGTTCGCGCGCGTGCTGTTCGAGCGCGAAGAGCTCGACGCGGCGGGCTTCGAGGTCGTGGCGGCGCAGCTCGATCTCGATCGCGGGCAGCTCGGGCTCGTGCCGCAGCGCGGGGCGCTGTTCGATCACCTCGATGTCCGCGGCAACCTCGAGCTCGCGCTGCGCCACGCGGGCCGCAGCACTGACGAGGTCCCGGACTGGCTGGCCCGCGTCGGGCTCGATCGCGCGCTCGCGGAGCCGGGCACGTCGGTGACGAAGCTGTCGGGTGGACAGGCCCAGCGCGTCGCCGTCGCGCGCGTGCTCGCGAGCCGCCGCAAGCTGCTGTTCCTCGACGAGCCGTCGGTCGGGCTCGATCCGCATCGCGTCCGCGTGCTCGCGCGGCTGATCCGCGAGCAGGTCAAGTCGCTCGGGATCTCGGCGATCGTCGTCACCCATGACGTGGCACTCGCGGCGGGCGTCGCCGATCGGCTGTTCCTGCTGTCGCTCGAGAACCGCAAGCTCGAGCAGCTGTTCGCCGACCGCTGGCCAGGCGCGCTCGAGGATCCAGGCCACGAGCCCGAGGCGCGGGGCCGCTGGATCGTCGAGCTCGAGGCCACGCTCGTGTCGCACCTGGCCGAGCACGGCGATCGCGCCCCGCCGCACGGGCCCCCACCGGTGCGCCGCGCCTTCACGAAGCTCGCGCGGGCCTGCGAGCCCGTGATCGCGCCGTTCCGGGTCGCGATGATCGCGGCGACGCGCGCTCCCGTGCAGCTCGTCAAGCACCCTCGCGACTTCGCGATCATCGCGAGACGGGTCGTGGCCCAGACGCTGCTCAGGCCCCTGGTGTTCTACGCGATCGTGTCGACGCTGATCGGCTACACGGTGCTGTTCGTCGTCAGCAAGGTCGGCGGTGCGGGCGTTCGCCCCGATGCGCTGCTGCGCCAGATCGGTGGCAGCCACATCGTCGCGCTCGCGCCCGCGCTGTCGGCGCTGCTGTTCGTCGCAGCGTCGGGGAGCGCCACCAACGCGTGGCTCGGCTCGATGGGACTCACCAAGCAGACGCTCGCGCTCGACGCGCTCGGGGTCGATCGCCGGGCCTACCTGTGGGCCCCGGCGTGGCTGGTGACGGCGGTATGCTACCTCGCGGTCGCCGCGCTGTTCGCGCTCGGGATGATCGTCGGCGGCATGCTCGTGTGCCGCGCGTACGACGTCCCGAACGCCTGGGACCTGCTCACCGGTGACCTGCTCGATCCGCGACCCGAACGGCTGCGCTACACCGTGCGCGCGCTGTTCCTCGTCTGGATCTACGCGTGGGGGATCGCGAGCGATGTCGTCGCCAAGGGTGGAGGTCCCAAGCCGGAGGCCGATGCCGTGACGCGCGGCATGACCGCGAGCGTCGTCGCATGCACGCTGTGGGTCGTCGGCTGGGAGCTCGTCACCGTCGTCGTGGTGTTCGGGTCTTGAGGGCGCTCGTCGGGCTCGCGATCGTCGTGGCCCACGCGGTGGCGTTCGTGGTCTATGTCCCGCAGTGTCGGCGTCCCGAGCTCGTGCTCGAGGTCGAGCCCCAGCTCGCCGCCGGGAGCGCGCAGCCCGCGGGGCGGTTGCCGCCCGGCCTCGACGATCGCGTGCACCGCGAGTCCGCCGGCACGTCGAACGGAACCGGGTTGCGCCACACCCGCTATGTCGTCGATTACCGCGGCGGGTTCACGCGCGAGGTTGGCGTCTCCGGCCTCGTCGGGCCATTCCAGGATCCGGAGCGTCCGGCGTGCAGCGGCCGCGTCGTCGTCGGTCAGCGCCTGCTCGACGATGGCCACGCCGGCCCGGGCACGATCGCGCGCGAGCTGGCGACGAACCTGCAAGCTGAGCTCGCGGGCGAGAGCTACTTCGGGGTCGGCTCCTACGAGCGAGTCCAGGCGACCTCGCTGCGCTGGGCCGAGCTCGCGGCGCACCCCGACGACGCCGACATGATCGGAGGTGCTCCCCACGGCTACGTCCGCGCGACCACGACGCTCGTGTTCGGTCGCGTCGCGATCCCGATCGTGGTCGCGCTCGTCCCCGAGCCGAGCGCGCGCGAGCTGAGGTTCCGGATCGCGAGCCGCGCGGAGCTCGCGTTCGACAACCGCGTGGCGCAGTGGGTCAGCGACAAGCTCGGCGGCGACAAGCTGGCGACGCGGCTCGCGCGCCGCCAGATCGAGGGCTCGCTACTCACCGCGCTCGCGCCCCCGCCCCCGTTCGAGCTCCCCGGCGGCGGCAAGCTGACGTTCGGGTACTGCGACGGGCCTCCGGAGATCGTCGATGGCGTCTCCGGCGCGTTGCCGTTCGCGGTCTCGATCGGGACCGTGGATCGCGATCCTCGGATCCTGCCACCACGGCTAGGGCCCGCCCCCCACGCCTCGCTCGCCCCCGGCGGCGTGCTCGCGATCGATCTCGATCTCGACGCCGCCAATGCGTTGCTGTTCGAGCTCTGGCGCACCGGCCTGCTCGATCGCAGGCTCGCCGAGGCAGGCCTCGATCGGCGGTTCAACACCGATCCGATCGTGACCGAGTACCTGTCGCTGAGGATCTCGCCACCGGTGCTCGCGCTGCCGCCCGTGCTCGGCACCTCCGGTCACGATCGCCTGCAGCTGTTCGCCGACGCCCGGATCTCGATCCTCGACGGTGACACCCGGACCACGGGCCGGATCTGGGGCGGACTCGACTTCCAGTTCTCGACCCCGGTGGCGGCCGCGAACACGGGGAAGCTCCAGCCGGTCGGTGTCGACCTCGGCGCCCTCGAGCTGTCCTGCGAGCGGTCCCCGACGCTGCTCGTCCCCTGCTATGCGGATCTCGTGGCCGCGCTCCGCGATCGCGGCGGCGAATTCCACGGCGCGCTGACGACCACGTTCGGCGAGCTCCTCGGAGACATCTTCGTCGATCGCCGCGTCGGCGCCTCAGGACTCTCCGCGGATCTCGTGATCCGCGCAGCATCGCCGAGCGTGAAGGTCGCGAACGGCAACGGCTCGCTGCACCTCGAGCTCGATGCCGCGCTGACATCGCCCCACTAGCCGCCCCACTAACCGCCCCACCAGGTTCGCCGGCCACAGCCAGCCCCGCACTGGAACTGGCCACGGCGCCAGGGCGGCCTACAATGGGATCGTGGACCGCGACGAATTCCGCGAGGCGTTGCTCGGCATCATGGAGCGCAAGGTCCACTGGGCCTGGCCCCACTTCACGTCCGGACGGGTCTCCCGTGCGCGACTCCATCTCCACTTCGAGCAGGAGTACGCGACCTACGTCCGCGACTTCCCCGTCATGGTCGGGTGGGCCTATGTCCAGTGCCCGATCGCCCTGGTCCGTCGCGACCTCGCCGAGAACCTCTACGAGGAGGAGACCGGCGGCGTGGTCGCCGGGCGGCCGCATCCCGAGCTGTTCCTCGAGTACCCGCGCGGGCTCGGCATGGACCTCGCGCGGTTCGAGGCGGTCGAGCTGTTACCCGCGGCGCGCCGCTACCGCGAAGTGCTCGACGACCACACCCAGCGTCGCGGCTGGTCGCAGGCCTGCGCGGTCACCACGATCTTCGTCGAGGGCACCGATCACGAGCGCGGCGAGCTCGACGCCTCGGCCCCGCGCCGGCCCGCTCCCCCGCTCGAGGCGCATCCGCTCGTCGTCCACTATGACCTGCCGCTCGAGTCGCTCGCGCTCACGAAGGCGCACCGTCGGGTCGAAGGCAGTCACCGCGCGGCGGCGTGGCGGATCGTGCTCGATCACATCCCAGCAGCCGACCGCCCCGGCGTCGTCGACGCGATGACCACGACGCTGACCGCCTGGCTCGCCTACCGCGACGAGGTCGCGGCCGCCTGCGGCCTGGGGTCACGAGCCTGACCCCTAGTTGCTGAAGCCCCCGAGCTGCGCGCCCTGCGACGCGCGGACCGCGGACTGCGAGAACACCGCGAACGCACGCCGGATCTCGCTCGCGCTGTTGCCCGGCGTCAGGACCCAGCGATCCGGGATGCCCATGGCTCGAAACACGGCCTTGAAGTCGGTCGTGCCGTCGCTGATGCCCATCGCAGCGACGATGTGGTTCTCGTGCGCGAGCATGTCGTCGACGATCGCCTTGATGTCGGCGGGCTTGCAGCGGGTCGAGCCGTAGTCGCCGCCATCGGTGATGATCAGCGTGACCGTGCGGACCGCGATGCCGGCCTGCGCGAGCTCCTGCGACTTCGCGATGACCGTGCCGAGCACGACGGCCGCCTGATCGTAGAGCGGCGTGCCGAGGCTGGGCGCGTAGTTCGCGGCGGTCATCCTCACGGCGTGCTCGAGCGCGGTGTACGGCGTCAGCACGAAGCCGTTGAGGTAGCGCGTGTGGGCGAGCACCTCGCCGGCTTGCCTGGAGCCGCCGAGTGCCTCGAGCACGAAGTTGTGGCCATCGCGCACCGCATCGGTGTTGCCAGCGCCCGCGATCGACTGCGAGTCGTCGGGCATCATCGTGACGAGCACCACCTCGCTCGAGCCGACATCATCGATCGTGCAGCCGAGGCCCGCCTGGATCTGCGCGCCCACATCGACCAGATCGAGGGTGGCCAGCGACTTCGCCGACAGCGTCCCGGTGCCGTGCGCGTCCTCGAGCAGCTTCTTGACCTTCTTGTCGTCGTCCTGATGATTGCTCATGTGATTCTCCTCAGAGCCGGAGGCCCGGCCAGCTGGTGATGGGGTCGGTGGAGCGGACGAGGTGCATCCCGGCGTCCGCGAACTTGGCGAGCGCGGCCTCGGCCTGAGCCGTGAAGTCGGCCAGAAAGCCGCCCTTGCCGTCGGGCACGGTGACCGCCGACATGCAGTCGGTCACGAGGTAGACCTTGTTCGCGAGCGAGCTGTCCTGCGCGGCGATCTCGCCGAGCAGGTCGTCGATCGTGCTCTTGACGCAGTGGCTCGCTGCCTGACCCGCGATGACCACCGCATCGGCGGCGAGCAGCGTCTGGACGAACTGTGTGTTGCGCTGCCCGAGCGCCGCACCATCGAACCGCGACAGCACCTCGGGGCGCAGCACCGAGTAGTTCTCGGTCAGCGGGTTGCCACCCTTGACCTCGACGCTGGACTGCGAGGTCCGTGCGAACGAGTGGAACAAGCGCGCCTCGTGGATGAGGCCGGCGAGCGCGTGGCCATCGGAGCCGAGCAGGCAGTGCGGCGGCCACAGGTAGAGCTGGTACTTGCCCGAGCGCTCGAGCTCCTTCGTGTAGTGCAGCACCTGCTTGCACAGCCAGGCGTAGTTGCCGTTGCACAACCACTTCGCGATCGCCGGGTTGGGGCGAACCTCCCCGGCTGCGATCTCGGCCGAGCTGATCGTCCGGTGCGCGGACAGCTGGTTGTCGTCCTGATCGAGCCAGAAGCTCGGGAAGAAGATCTGATATGCGAGGTGCGTGTCCATCGTCGTCGTGATGTCGGTCAGCACACCGAGGTTTCGGTAGATGAGCTCGGCGATCCGCCGCGAGTCATCGACCGCGCCGGTGCCGCTGCGGCCGGCGACGTACAGCGTGCCCTCCGGGAAGCAGAAGTCCTTCTGGACGTCGATCAGCAGCAAATGGACGCGGGTCTCGTCGGCCGCGCTCGGCCGGATCGCGTGCTGCCTGCGCCAATCGGCAGCGGCGGTGGCGAGCGTGGCAGCCGCGGGGCGGTAGGCGTAGTCCGCGGCGCGCTTGCCATCGAACACCGGGGGGAGAGGGAGAGGCGTGGCTTGTGATCGGGACATGGTCAGGGCTCCTTTCAGGTGAGCTGCATGCGGATCGCGTCATCAGGACGGATCGCGTCGATGCAGCCGGGTGACAGTGCGAGCCGATCGCCGCTGGTGACGAGCGGAGCGGTCTCGGCGAAGGTCTTCGTCTGGACGATCGCGTCCTGGACGACCTCGACGCGAACGATGCCGTCGTCGGTCGGCACGAACAGATGTGGCCCCGCGGCGCATGCGCCGGTGATGCCGGCGAGCCAGGACGTGTCGGCGAGCGTGTCGGTCGCGATCACTCGCCCATCGGCGCCGATGACCACGCCGGTCGTGACGAGCCGCCCCGCCAGGCTGGTGGTGAGCCACAGCCAGGCGCCGCCGCCGGCAGCGATCGTCGCGTGTGCGCCGACGAGCTCGCCGCGGATCTTCGGCAGCGCGACGCTATCGTCGAGCATCCCGCGATCGGGACGAAACACGAACCCCACCGCGTAGCCCGCGGCGCGATAGAAGCCGACCCCGAACTCGCCGTTCGCCCACGCCCGCGTCGTGGGACCGGCGAGCACGCCGCCGATCCGCTCGGTGAGGCCGCGGCCGACTCGCCGCCACAGCGCACCCGCATCGAGCCAGACCGGCGTCGCGCGGCCGACCTCGTACGTCAGCGCCAGCGCGAGCTCGCTCGCCGCGATCGGATGCCAGCGCAGCCGGCCATGAACGACCGCCGGTGGGAGGGGCGCCTGGGCGAGGCACCGCGGGCAACGCACCCGCGCGTGCTCCTCCCCGCACGCCGAGCAGCGGCGCAGCCGCAGCCCTTCGAGCAGCCCGCGCGGGAACGCGCCACGGCGATCGGTGTCGAAGATCGCGCGAAACGCGGTGGCGAGCTCATCGGGGAGGATCCCGAGCGGACGGGCCGCGCGCGGATAGACGATCTCGGACGCGTACACGCTGATCCGGCGCAGCGCGCGCGATCCCGGGGCACAGCGCAGCGCCGGGCTTCCCGGCTGGTAGACGCCACCCCAGGGCCCGACCCCGAGCAACGAGCGGAACGCCATGACCGCGAACGCGAACCAGTCGCTCGCCTCGTCGTGCGGGCGCACCGGCACGCCGGGCTCGTCGCACAGCCGCGGATCGACGAACCGCTCGCTGAACATCGGGCACGCGAAGCCGCCGTACTGGTAGCTATCGACGTCGATCAGGTGGACGCGTCGGCCGTCCACGAGCACGTTGAGATCGTTGCAGTCGCCGATGATGACCCCGGCGCGGTGCAGCCCGGAGATCGCGTCGTGAAGCGCCAGCAACGCGGCCACGAGGTCGGCGCCCTCGCTCGCATGGTCGCGCCGCCACCGCGGCTCACCGTAGGCGTGCAGCGCACAGCCCGTGACCTTGGGCATCAGGTAACCGACGACGTCGCTCGATCGCTTGCCCGCGAGCGCGACACCGCACGGGGTGACCACCGACGACGGCAGCCCTCCGGGGAGCGCACGCAGCTTGCCCGGTCGCTCGGCGATCCGGAGCGTGGCCGCGGCCTGCGCCTCGGGCAGGCCTTCGAAGTCGGGATGGTCGGCGGGCTTCCACCATTTGAGGACCCGGCCATCACCGAGGTCGTAGACCTCCGCCTCGCCGCCCTGGCCGAGCAGCGCGGCCGGCGCGAGCGCCACCCGCGTGCCGTCGATCCAGACCGCTCGCGTCATGGCCCGCGTCATGGCTGCCACCGCAGGATCGCGACCGCGCCATCGTCCTGGAGCGCCGCGGGCTGGCGGTCGATCCGACGCTCGGCCCAGTCGACCCGCTCGGAGCTGCGCGCGAGCACCGCGAGCTCGCGCCGCAACGCATCCGGATGGGCGAGGAATCTCGGCGAGGCGAAGCGATCCAGCCCGAGCTCGGTGGCGCCATCCGTCGCGACGATCACGCCACCGCACGTGGCATCCGCCACCTCGAGGTGCGCCGGCTGCGGCGAGCCCAGCAGATCGTAGCCAGCGTAGGGCGGCTGGTTGTCGGCAAACGGGCCAAGCGCACAGGTCCGGTCGCCGAGCGCATACCCGCCATCACCGAGCGCCCACACCGCGACCTCGTCGGCTTCGTGACGCCATGCCGCGGCAACGATCGTGAACAGAAAGTGGTCGTGGACGAGCTGCGCGCGGTCGCCGGGCATCGCCTCGAGCAACCGCGCGAGCGACGCCACCAGCCGCTCGCGCACCCCGGGCCACAGCTGCGACGGCCGGAGCTGCGCGACCAGCGCCTCGCGCAGCGCGGCGATCACGAGCTGCACGCCGAGCCGCGCGCCGACCTCCGAGCTCGCACCCGCACCGCAGCCATCGCACACGACGATGGCCCCGGCGCCCTCGCCCACCCACATCGCCGCGGCGTCCTGGCCGTTACGCGCGATCCGCAGGTGCCTCGCGCCGGTCACGGCCGCAGCTGCTGTCGCGATCGTGTTCATCTTACACCTTTATAGTGTCCGTTCCACACGATGTCAAGCGGGCGCGATCAACCGGCTGCCAGGTCCGTCCGTTCGCGAGGCTGCCGTCAGCGTGCGCTGGGCACCCGGTGAGCGCCGGTGCGTGCACGGAGATCAGCTCGCGCCACGCCGGGCACGTTGCTGGCCCACAAGAATTCTCCAGTCCTCGGGATCGTGGAATGCAGGGTTGTCGAGCGCCACCACTCGACACCTGCGGAGGGACATGATGGGGAGGGAAGGGGAGCAGGCGACCCGATTCGGTGAAACTGGCGCCTGTCGCGTGTTCCTCCGGGAGCACGAGCACGAGATCGTGGCGTGCTGGGAGCGCCTGGTGCGTACGTGGCCGGGTGCACGGCAGCTCGATCGACAGCGGCTTCCGGAGCGTGGTCCCGAGCTGCTCGCGGCGATCGGCGAGGTGGCAGACGGGCTCCCCGGCGAGATCGCGGACGCCTCGGCTGGCGAAGTCACCCACGCGCACGCGATCGAGCGGCTCGGCGAAGACTACGATCTCACCGAGATCGTGATCGAGCTCGGGATGTTGCGGAGCTGCATCACCCAGTGCTTCGAGGCCGAGGGGCCTCCGGTGCCCGTCCCAGAGGCACGCGCGCTCGAGCAAGTCGTGGACCGGATCGTCGCGGACGCGATCGAACACCGCGCGAGGGCCCGCGAGCGCACGATGGACGCGCTCGATCGAATCGCGAACGCAGCGCTCGAGAGCCGGGATCTGGAGGATCTGCTCGAGCGCTTGCTGGTGGTCCTCGTCCGCGCCGCGACCACGATCCACAACGCGACCATCCTCGTGCGCGAAGGCGATCGGTTGTACGTGCGAGCCTCCGTGGGGCTCGAAGAGGAGGTCGCCCAGCAGGTGTCGGTGGGCATGGATGAGGGCTTCGTCGGGGTGATCGCGACGTCGCGTCAACCGCTCGAGCTCCCGAATGCCGCGACCGATCCGCTGATCGAACGCCCTGCCATTCGCAACGCGGGAGTGCGCGGGCTCTATGGCATCCCGCTCCTGGCGGATGACAAGGTCGTCGCGGTCATTCACGTGGGATCGCTCACCGCGAGCGAGCTCGCGATCGATGACAAGCGGCTGTTCCGCGCCGTCGCGAGCCGTGCAGCGGCGATGATCTGCGAGCACCTGCTGCGAGAGACCTCGGAACGCGCGTCCAGGCAGCTGCGCGACCGCGAGCAGGAGCTCCGCGCGCTCGCCGACAACATCCCGCAGCTCGCGTGGATGGCCGACCGCGAGGGCAAGATCTACTGGTACAACCAGCGCTGGCTCGACTACACGGGCACCACGCTCGAAGAGATGCGCGCGCGGGGGGCCGCCGCCTTCATCCATCGCGACCACCGCGCTCACGTCTGCGCGACGTTCGAGGAGTCGATCGCGAGTGGCAAGCCCTGGGAGGAGACGGTGCCGCTGCGTGCCAGCAACCGGCGGGATCGCTGGTTTCTGTCGCGCGCCATCCCGATCCGGGACGAGCACGGCGCGGTCGTCCGGTGGTTCGGCACCAACACGGACATCACCGAACAGCGCTTCCTGGACGAGGCCACGAAGCTGCTCAACTCGTCGCTCGACTACTACGAGACCCTGCACGAGATCGCCTCTCTCGCGGTGCCCGACCTCGCGGACTGGTGCGTGGTCGATCTCGCCGACGACCACGGCGCCATCCAGCGCCTCGTGATCGCCCACCAGGATCCGGCCAAGATCGAATACGGGCGAGAATGGGATCGCAAGTTCCCGACCGACTGGAGCGCGGTGGAAGGCGTGCCGCAGGTGATCCGCACCGGCGATCCCCTGCTCATGGCGGAGGTCACCGACGACGTGCTCGCGGGGATGGCACGCGATGACGCGCACCTGGAAGCGCTGCGCGCACTCGGTTTCAGATCGGCCATCATCGCGCCCCTGATCGCGCGCGGTCGCACGCTCGGCGCGATCACGCTCCTCACCGCCGAATCGGACCGCCGCTATGCCCCCGAGGATCTCGCGCTGGTCAGCGAGCTCGGGCACCGCGCCGGGATGGCGGTCGACAACGCGCGGCTCTACAAGGAATCGCAGCAATCGCTCTGCGAGCGGGAGGGGGCGTTGCGACTACGCGAGGAGGTGCTGGCCGTGGTCTCGCACGATCTTCGTAATCCGCTGAGCGTGATCGGGATGAGCGCAGGTGCCCTCAGGGAGGAATATCCAGCCTTGCGGACCTCGAAGCGCCTCGAGCTGATCGAGCGGTCCGCCGATCGGATGGAGCACATGATCGCTGATCTGCTCGAGATGGCCACGATCCAGGCCGAGGGTCTGAAGCTGAACCACACCCAGGAGGAAGCCGAGCGCATCATCGCGGGGGTGGTGGACGTCAACCAACCCAGCGCCGCTGCGAGCGGCGTCGAGCTCGTCTCGCAGTACGAGCTAGCAGGCGTCCGGTTGCTCTGCGATCGCGACCGGATCGAGCGGGTGTTCGGCAACCTGATCGGGAACGCGATCAAGTACTGCCACCGTGGTGACGTCATCTTGGTGCACGGGGGGGTGGTCGATGGCCACGTCCAGTTCAGCGTCGCGGATAGCGGTCCGGGAATCCCGCCCGACGACATGAAGCATCTGTTCGAGCCCTACTGGACCGCGAGGCGCCCCGGTGCGAAGCCCGGGACCGGCCTCGGCCTGTACATCTGCAAGGGCATCATCGAGGCGCATGGAGGCCAGCTCTGGGTCGCGAGCGTCGTGGGCCAGGGCACCGAGTTCTTCTTCACGCTTCCGCTCGCACCGGAGGCGCACGCTGGCCCGAGCGAGCCGGAGGCCCGCCTGCACACCTAGTCCGCTGGATCGGCTACGGCGCGAGCCGATCGCGCACCCACGCCTCGCCGACGCGGCGGTAACGCACCCGATCGTGGAGCCGCGACGGCTGGCCCTGCCAGAGCTCGATCATGTCGGGGACGACGCGATAGCCGCCCCAGAACACCGGCCGTGCCGGCGCGACCTCGCCGATCCGCGCGCTTGTCGTCGCGACGAGAGCCTCGAGCGCGTCGCGCGACTCGATCGGCCGCGACTGCGGTGAGGCGATCGCGCCGACCTGGCTGCCGCGCGGGCGCGACGCGAAGTAGGCATCGCTTTCCTCGGGCTCGAGGATCTCGACCTGGCCCTCGATCCGGATCTGGCGATGCATCGGCTCCCAGAACACCACGAGTGCCGCGAACGGATGCGCGTACAGGTCGTCGGCCTTGCGGCTCTCGTAGTTCGTGAAGAACACGAACCCGCGGTCGTCGAGCTCCTTGAGGAGCACGATCCGCGCCGCCGGCCGGCCACGCCCATCGACCGTCGCGAGCGTCATCGCGTTGGCGGCGGGCAGCCCGGCATCGACCGCGACCTGGAACCACCGGCGAAACTCGACCAGCGGATCCGGATCGCAGTCCGCAGGATCGAGCGGCCGTCCTTCGTACTGCTCGCCCAGGCGCCACAGCAGCTTGTTCGGCATGTGTCTGTCTATCACGCCCGGGAGCGAGTGCCGCCCCTCAGGCAGCGGGGGCGCGTATCACATCTTGTGTTCGGTCTCGCCGCCCTCTTTGTGCTCGCCAGCCTCGTTGTGCTCGCCGCCGGTGCTCTCCAGCAGGCCATGGAAGGAGTTGTGGACGTGCTCGAAGGCGGGCTCGAACGCGGTGGCGTCCTTCGCCTTGCACGAGGCATCGAGCGCGGTCACCGCGTCGAGCAGCTCCTTCGTGCCCGTGGTCCACTTCGACGCATCGGCGGTCGCCGGGGGCGTCGCCTTGGTGAGCTCGTCGGCCTTGGTCTGGAACTCGGCCATCGCGCCGCAGGTGTCCGCCATCCGCTTGTCACCCTTGTCGGCGTGCCAGCGCGGCGCGAGGATGTCGTGGAACTTCGTCAGCTCCGGAGCCATCTCTTGCTTCTCCATCTTGGCCTCGACGGGCTTGGTGGGCGCGGGCTTGTTGCCACCGCACGCGGCGGCGAGGACGACGATCAGGGAGGAGATCAGGGTGGTCTTCATGGTGCGGCTGTCGCACGGGCTTCGGGCGCTGTCAATTGTGGCCGGCCCTCACGGGCCAATTCTTGCTGTCCGCCACGGGAGCGCCTCGAAACGTGGCAATTTGCCGCCATGCAGCTGTTCCTGATTCGACACGCGATCGCCGAGGAGGCCATCTCGGGACAGGAGGATGCGCGTCGCGAGCTCACCGAGGACGGCGAGAAGAAGCTCAAGCAGGCCGTGCGCGGCATGCGCGAGCTGGGGATCTCGTTTCACCGCGTGCTGACGAGTCCATGGCAGCGCGCCGCTCGGACCGCGGAGCTGTTGCACTCGATCTGCGCCACGCCGCCGATCATGACCGACCTGCTCTGCCAGCCACCACGTGCCGAGCTGCTGTCGCAGATCACCGAGCTCGCCGAGGACACCGCGATCGTCGGGCACCAGCCGTGGCTTGGCGAGCTCGCCTCCTGGCTCGCGTTCGGCGACACCCGCCACGGCGAGGCGCTCGTGATCCAGAAGTCGGGCGTCGTGTGGCTCGAGGGCAAGGTCGTGCCGCACGGCATGACGGTGCGCGCGCTGCTGCCGCCGAAGGTCCTGCGCGCGCTAGCGTAGGGCCCGCATGCCCCTGGCACGACGCAGATCGTTGACGACGCGCGCGACGGCATCGTCGTGGAGCAGCAGCTTCGAGAGCGCGCCGGTGGTGATGCCGAGCCGGCCGGCGGTGGTCGCGATCTCGAGCTCCCCGGCGACGAGCAGATCGAGCAGCTCCGCGATCGCCGCCCAGTATGCGCCGGTCAGCTTGGTCTTCGCGCCGAGCGGTGCGGTGCCGGCCGCCACGAACGCGGCCAGTCGCGGAGACGGCGCGAACCCGTCGAGTCGCACCGGCTCGCGCAGATCGAGCGCGATCGTCGCGCGCAGCCGCCGCACCGCGTGGAGCTTGTTCTCCGACTGCGACCGGCTGTCCTCGCCGATCGCCATCGCGCCGGTCAGCTTGTGCCGCAGCCGGACCGCGCTCTCGGTCTTGTTGCGGTGCTGACCGCCCGGCCCGGAAGCGCGGTAACGGTCGACCTCGCACTGTCCGATCAGGGCTTCATCGCTCGCGAGCAGGTGATCGACGCGGGGCACGCGGCCCGATGGTATCGCTCGGGCGAGATCAGACGCTCGTTCATGTGAGCCCGAGCACGGGTTGCGCAGCTGCCCTGCACCTGGTGCAGCGAGCGATCGACCATGTAGTTGTGCGGACTTGCACGGGCATCGTGCTTGCTTCCAGCGCTCCCATGCTCACCGAAGGCGTCGATTACCTGTTCTTCCGCAAGGCCTACCATTCCGGCGGCGCGGTCACCGGACTCAAGAGCGCCGAGGTGGCCGTGATCGCGACGCGCCGCTACCTGTTCCTGCTGCCCGTGACCGAGACCTCGTTCTGGGGGATCGGCATCACCGCGACCCGGCACTGGGTCCAGCAAGGCGACGCCAAGCTCGACATCGCCGAGGCCATGGCCCGCTACCTCGCGACGCCCGGGCTCACGGTCGAGGCGGTCGAAGCCGAGCTGCTGTCGTATCTGCCCAGGGGCGAGTATGTGGTGGCACTCGATGCGCTCGCGAGCCTCACGGTGTGGTCGCGGTTCATGCGGCAGGTCCGGTTCAAGCAGAAGTCGCGGCGGGCGACCCAGGTCCTCGCGCTGCGCGGCAAGGCCAACCACACCCGGTTCGAGCAGTTCTACGCCGAGACGATCGCGCAGCTCTAGCCGGTTGCTGAGAAACGCGAAGCGTTTCGAGGTCGAGCTAAGTCAGAGCTTGCCCGGAGATTCGGGCCGCCGTCGTGGTCCTTGACATCATCGTTGTCGTCGGCGTGATCGTGGAGGTGATCGGCGACGGCGACGGCGACGTGTCACGTTGACTTCGACGGCGACGTGGAGAGCGCAGG
>JAGSPR010000253.1 GCA_018262455.1 Deltaproteobacteria bacterium
TCAGCTCATAGCCACGGGCGTTGGCACTCGCGGTGTACACGATGGCGAGTCCGCCCTTGCCGCCGGAGCACCGGATCCCCACCACGCCACCCTTGTCGAGCGAGGCGTTCGCGTGGGTCCGCAGGACCTCGTAGCCAGGTGGGGTGCCTTCGGGCAGCGCGGCATAGTGCTCGCCGAGTAGCTTGCCGTAGTGCGTGCGGGGCTCGGTCGCGGTGCAGCCGCCGGTCCCGACCGTCCGCTGGGCGAGGATCTTGTAGAAGTTGCCGACGTTGCGGCGCTCGCGGGCCGCGGGGTAGGGCGTGCCATCCTCCGCCGCGAACTGGGCCTTCTGCGCGTCGTCGAGGTTCACGAGCCGGCCGTTGAGATCGTAGCGATGGAGCAGGATCTCGAGCTCGCCGACCGCGACGAAGTCGAACAGCCCGACATAGGCGTCCTTGCTCGTCTTCACCGCGGCCTCGAAATCGGAGGCCACACGATCCGGCAACGCCTTGGGCGCTTGCGGGGCCTTCGGCGCGGCAGAGGATCCGCCACAGGCGACGAGCATCACGAGGATCAGGCTGCGTTGGACCATGCATCTCCGTAGTCTTCGAGTGCGGTGCCGACCGGGACTCCGAGCGCCGCGAAGCCCGGCACGAGCACCTCGCGGACGCAGGTCGAGTAGATCACCCGCTCCTCGGCGGGAGTCATGAGGCCGTGCGCGCGGACCGCCGGCGTGACCACGCCGATCGGACGCTCGCGCTCGACCACGTTCGCCACGCCACGGAGGGCGCGAGGCAGCATCTGGGCTGCCGCCTCGATCACGCCTGCGCCGCCGACCTCGATCGCGTGGCGTAGATACGACCAGCCGAGCCGTGCGTGCATGACCTCGTCGGAGTAGATCGAGGTCAGCACCGCCTGGGCCACGGGGTCCGTCGTCAGATCGCGCGTCGCCGACAGCACGGTCGTCGCGTAGGTCTCCGAGACACAGGACACCAGCATCGTGTTCGCGAGCGCCTGATGGAGCTTGGGGCGCTCGGGATCGTCGGGGAGCGAGCTCATCGCCGGCTCCGGCAGATGGCGCTCGCCCGAGTAGATCTCCGCCATGCGCAGGCACATCTCGGCATGACGGACCTCGTCGATGCCCGCACGCAGACATAGCGACAGGACGTCCGCGGGAGCCATCGCCGCGACCAGATCGATCGCGAGCACCGAGAACGTCGAGACCGCGAGGTACTCGGCCTCCGAACGACGCATCCAGGTCGCCGCGAGCCTGGCTCGTTCGGCGGGCGCAAGCTGCCCCGCGGTGGTCTGCGCCCACGGAATCGGCAGCGCCCTCCGGCGCATCAGCCGGTGGTGCTCGGCCTCGAGCGGTGTGCCGGAGAGCCACCACGGGCTCGTGGGCTCGTAGTCGTCATCGCGCCCTTGCGGGTCGATCGATCCGAGAACGTCCATGGCTACGACAGGATGAAGCCACGACCGGTCGGGCGATCGCCACCGCCACGCGGGCGCTTCGGCTTCGCGGCCTGCTCGGCAGCGGCCTTGTCGGCAGCCTCCTTGTCGGCGACCGCCTGCGCGTCCGCGGCGGCCTTGTCGGACGTCGCCTTCGCCGCCGCCTCGTCGTCGGCCTGCTTGTCGGCGGCCTCCGGCCCTGCGGCAGCCGGCTCAGCGGCGTTGTCGGCAGCCGGCGCGATCACCGCGGGGTGCTTCGAACCGCCGCCACACGCGGCAACGGCGGGGACGCCGAGCATCGCGCCCGCGACCACGACCGTTCGCCAGATCTTGTCCGACACGATGCTCGCCAGCTCGCGATGTTTCGCCATGGTCCGGGACGATGACATCGCGCCCGGCCGAAAGCCAGCCTCAAGCCGGCCAGGGCAAGGTGGCCGCTACGACAGGATGAAGCCGCGTCCCGTACCGCCGCCGCCGTCGTCATCAGTTCCGCGCGGCCGGCCCGCGCACGGATCGGCGGCCGCGCATGGGTCGGCGCCATCCTGGTTCGTCGCGGGCTTGGCCGAGGGATCGCCCTCGATCATGGCCGGGTCACCGCTCTTGGTGTCGGTGGCCGTGTTGTTCGGCGTGGTTGGAGCCGGCTTCTTGCCGCATGCCGACGATCCGAGCATGGCGCCCGCGAACACCACGGTCCGGAAGATGGTCGAAGCTGGGTCTCGTTTCATGAGGCCTCGAGCGTAGACGCACGGTCTGGGGCCCTGCAAGTCAGTCGTCGGCCGGATTGGCGATCGGCGGAATCGGAATCGCGGGGTTCGACATCGTGGGGACGGGCCCCTGCGCCATCATTCCCCGCATTCGCTTCACCAGCTCGGCGACGATCGCCTGAGACATCTCCGGGCGCTCCGACATGACGTGCTTGAAGCCTTCGCCGGGCACGCGCAGCGTCCTCGTGGCCTCGAGCGCGCGCACCGTGGCCGACCGCGGCGACGCATCGAGCACCGCCATCTCGCCGATGCAGGCACCGGCGCCGAGCTCGGACAGCACCCGCTCGGGCCGGTTGCCCTCGCTGCCTGGTCCGCCCGTGAACACGCACACCGAGCCCTTCACGATCAGATACACGGCGTCGCCAGGATCACCCTCGCGGAACACATCCTTGCCCGGCTCGATCCGACGCTCCTCGACGACGGTCGCGAGCTCCTCGAGATCATCGGCGGCGAGCTCGCTGAAGATCGGCACCTGCCGGATCAGCATCATCTTCTCGATCGTGGTGAGCGAGGCCATCGCCGCGTTGGCGTCGAGCGTCGCGTACACGCCCTGCTTGCCGACGCCCTTCGTGGTCTGCGCGAGGACGGCAGAGGCGCCAGCGAACGCTGGCGACGCGGCCGAGTATGGAGAGGCGCCAGCGAACGCTGGCGACGCGGGATCGATCGCCGGCAGCTCGGAGGACCTACCGCCCGACACCGCGCGGACGGCCGCGTGGCGAACGATCGCCTCGGGATCCGCGAGCACCTTGGAGAGCACGTCGCGGGTCAGCCGGCTCTTCGCGCCCATCGCGCGTACCGCGGACTCGCGGACGATCGGCTCGGGATCGTCGATCATCGCGATCAGCGCCGTGCGCGAGATCTCGTCGTCGAATCGCGAGAGCAGCATCGCGACCGCGGCGCGCAGGTGGCGCGAGTGATCGTGCGCGACCGCGAGGATCGGCGCGGCCTGGAGCGCGGCGGCCATGTTGCGATCGAGCCGCTGCAGGATCTCGACGAGCGGCAGGCTCAGCCCGGGCTCGACGCCGTCCAGCATCTCGAACAACGCCAGCCGCACCACGCCGCGGGTCGCGGACTGCACGCGGACATGCTCGACCTCGGGCCGGTTTGTGATCACGGCGAGCACGCCGAGCGCGGTGATCGCGTGCTCGTGTGCGCGGCGTCGAGCGAGGTGACGGAGCAGGGCGAGGCTGGCCGAGTCGCTGGTCCCGAGGGCCGGCTGGTTCGCGGCCTCGGCTGCCGCGACGAGCCGGGTCATCGCCGTCAGCTCGCCCTCGTAGAGTGCGGCGATCGGGCCGCCAGGCGCGACGATCTGCGCGAGGTGTTGTGCTTCCTCGTGCTCGGAAACGCCGCGCTCTGCACGGAGCTCCAGTAGCGTCGCCGCCACCGGCTGCATGCCGAGTCGGGCAGCTTCGACCACGACACGCTCGAGGTCCTTGCGGTACTGCTCGCGGGCGAGCCGCACCTCGACCGAGCCGCGGTAGGCCGGATCGAACAGCTGACGCTCCTCCGCCGAGAGCTCGCCGACGATCTTCTGATGATCCTTGTCCGAGATGCCGAGCTGCGCCCGAAGGCTATCGAGGATCACGAGCTCGGCCCGGGTCACCGTGCCGTCTGCGACCATCTCCCGCACGGTCTCCTTGTAGGCGCGCAGCCGCGCCTCGCGCTGCTTCGTGCGCTCTGTGTGGAGCAGGTAGATGTCCTTGAGGTCCTCGGACGGCGGCGCATCGCCCCACTCCCACTTCTTGAGGATCTTCTGCGCGAACTTCTCGTGGACGTACTTGTCCTCGCTGCGCGCGAACCTGCGCACGAACATCGCGGTCGACGCGAACACGACGATCAGGCTCCAGCCCGTGACGACCCACGATGGCAGCCGCTCGAGCGAGGGCCGGCCCGCGAACAGGTAGAACGCGTTGAACGCGACGAGCCCCGCGAATGCCAGCGTGCCGTGACGCGCTCGCCCGCCGACCGCCGCCCGGTCCTCGGCGCTCGCGCTTGCGGGCAGCTTGGCCGTGCGCAGCCGCAGCGCGGTCCATTCGATCGCCGAGAACACGCCGAAACTCGCGATCCCGAACACGACGAGCGTCAGCGGCGCGGCCATGGCGACCGGGATCCCCGGCGCGAACGAGAACCCGGGCTCGAGCGCATGCGCACCGTCGTAGGCCCACCGCCCGCTGAAGTAGTAGTCCCAGTCACCGGTACACAGGTAGTAGTAGACGTAGAACCCCACCACGACGCCGGGCCACGCGAAGTACGCGATCCGCCGTGGCCGCTCGGTCGCCTCCTTCCAGTACCCCTGCTCGAGGTCGATGTCGGGGCAGTGCTTCTTGCATGCGACGCACGGCGCGCACTGCGAGGTCAGGTCGCCGCCCGCTGCAGCTCGAACCGGCTCGGTGTGGAGCTTCTCGACGAGCCCGACGGGGCAGACGAAGTTGCACCAGGTCTTGCCGCCGTACACGAAGCTCGTCGTGATCGCCGCCACGATCACGACGCCGAGGAACGCCGCGAGCCACAGCGGGCTACCGTTGGTGGCCGAGAGCCGCAGCGACAGTCCGACGATCATCAGCGCCAGCTGGACGAGCAGGTAGTTGCGCGCCATCCAGTCGCCCATCTTGCGCGTGCCGGGCTTGCCGAGCAGCCGGCCGAGCTGGCCCATCACCGCGAGCGGGCAGATCCGGCGCCACAGGTGATAGCCAAACGTCATCCAGAAGAACGGCAGGGCAGCGATGCAGACCGTCCACACCAGCCGGTTGCCGTGACGGACGCCGAGGATCGCGGGGACGGTGGCCGCGAACGCGACCAGCATGGCGACGCGCGCGCCGATCACCCAGCCGGGCGCGGTCCCCCCGTCGGTGAAAGCCGTCCATCCGCCGGCCTTGGCCTGCACGGCCTTGCCCGCGAGCGGCAGCTTCTGCTTCGGCTTCGGCGTGGGCGCGGCCATCTACTTCGCGAGCGGGCAGGTGAGGCCCTTCGCGGCGTCGGCCCCGAGGGTCTCCTCGATGCGCTGCTTGCCGCGGCACTCCTGGTGATGCAGGAACTCGATCGTGAACTCCTCCCAGTGCGTGCCCGGGATGATCTGGAAGTTGAGCGTCGCGAGCGGCTTGTTCCTGGTCTTCGGCACGCCCTTGCTCGGATCGACGTTCGCCGGGTCGCTGTAGTCGTGCATCCCGAAGTTGCGGATGTGGCACTGCGAGCAGGTCATCCCGTTCTCCTCCCCGAGGTCGCGCCGGCCGTCCTCGAGCGGGAAGTCGACGACCATGTCCTTGCGCTTGTGGTCGCGGAACAGCTGATTCGCATCGATCCGCGAGCCCTTCACCTTGCCCTCGGTCGTGTCGGGTAGATCGACAAAGCCGAGGGTCTTGCGGCACAGCACCTCGTAGCCGGGTACGTGGCCGGGGGCACCCGCGGTGAACTTCGGCGCGCATACCGGGCCCCACGATTTGCCGTCCTCCGTCGGCTGCGTCTTGGTCCAGAACCCGGGGATGATCACGTTGACGTACTGCTGCGACTTGCCGTCGGCGGTCTGGAACGGCTTCATCGCGCTCCATGCCCAGCCGTCGCCGCTCTTGTAGCTGCCATCGGGGTTGCGCGCCGAGCCGCCGCCCATGCGTGCCTCGGTGGCGATGCCGATCGCGAACGCGCGCAGGTACGGCTGCGTCTTCGATCCGTCATAGGTCATCAGCTCGGTGACGAGCGCCGCCACGGCCTTGCCGTGTGCGACCTGGTCCTTCATGAGCTTGTCGCTCGGTGCACCGTTCGGCAGCAGGTGCTTGGTGACCATGCCGAGGAACACCTTGTTGTTGTCGAGCCGCTCCTGCGGCGGCCGGGGCAGGGCGGGGACGTACTCGACGGTCGGCCGCAGCCGGAACATCGCGAACGTCGGCTCGGCGGCCTTCACCGCCTGGTAGACGATGCGCATCTCGGTCCACGCACGATCGATGCGCGGGCGGACGGCGACGATCTTCCAGGAGGCCGGGTCACCGAACACGGCCTTGTCGAACTTCGGTGACTTCGGATCGAGCCGCGGGTTGCCGTGGGTCTGCGCGAGCCCGGTGAGGAAGCCCTCGAACAGGACCTTCTTGTCGAGTGCGCCCGCAAGCGTCGTTCGCTTGTCCTCGGGGAACTGGTACTTGAAGCCCTGCGCGCCGACGAGCAGCATCTTGTCGAGCGGCCAGTCCTTGTTGACCTGCTCGAGGCGCCTGGGTTGCCGGATCATCAGGACCGTTTCGATGATCGGGGTCAGGGGCTCGGCGACCGGCTCGGGCTGCGGCTTCGGATCGACGTCGATCGCCCAGGTCTTCGTCTCGGGCTTGCCACGGCCGTCCTGCGTGATCTGGAGCTGGAACTGCGCTCGCGGGACGTCGGCCTTGCTCGGCGTCCACGTCACGGTCTGGGTGATCGCATCGAACGACGCCGACTTCGGCAGGTTCGTGACCTCGACCCGCGTCTCGTCGAGATCCTGATCGATCGCGGCGACGCTGAAGTGGATCGTCTGGCCGACCCCGACCCGCTTCCAGGCCGGCGCGAACAGCTCCGGCGGATGATCCGCCGCGACGGCCGGAGCCTCGTGCCGATCCGGCTTCGCCGGAGCGGTCGGATCGGTCGAATCCGGCTTCGCGACCGGTGCGGGCGGCTGCGGCAATTTCTTGCCTCCACCGCACGATCCGAGCGCCGCGATCAAAACCGAGCCATGAACCAGCTGTCTAGCGTCCCACATGCGTCGGGCATCCTACCACCATGATAGGGTGCGACCGTTTTCACCGAGGGGAATCCTAGTGTCTGTTACCGACCTTCCCACGCTCGCGATCAACACGCTGCGTACACTTTCGATCGACGCCATCCAGAAGGCCGACTCTGGCCACCCGGGCTTGCCGCTCGGCTGCGCCCCGATGGCCTACGTGCTCTGGCACAACCACCTCAAGCACGATCCGCGTGCGCCGCAGTGGCCCGACCGCGATCGCTTCGTGCTCAGCGCGGGCCATGGCTCGATGCTGCTGTACTCGCTGCTCCACCTGACCGGCTACGATGTCTCGCTCGACGATCTGAAGCAGTTCCGACAGTGGAACAGCAAGACCCCCGGCCACCCCGAGTGGCACCACACCCCGGGCGTCGAGGCCACGACCGGTCCACTCGGCCAGGGTGCCGCGAACGCGGTCGGCATGGCGATCGCCGAGCGCTACCTGGCGACCTACTTCAATCGCCCGGGCCACGAGATCATCGATCACCACACCTTCGCGCTCGTCTCCGACGGTGACGTGATGGAAGGCGTCGTGTTCGAGGCATCGAGCATCGCCGGCCATCTCGGGCTGGGCAAGCTGATCTATCTCTACGACGCCAACCACATCACGCTCGATGGGCCGCTCTCGCTCGTGATGAGCGAGGACGTCGGCGCGCGCTACGCCGCGCTCGGCTGGCACGTCCAGCATGTCGAGAACGGCGATACCGACCGCGCATCCCTCGATGCGGCGATCACGACGGCCAAGGCCGAGACCAAGCGACCCTCGATCATCATCATCCGCACCACGATCGGCTACGGCTCGCCGAAGAAGGCCGGGACGAGCTCGGCGCACGGCTCGCCGCTCGGCGACGCCGAGGTCTCCGCCACCAAGGCCGCGCTCGGTTGGGATCCGGCGGCCAAGTTCCTGGTCCCGCCGGAGGTCGCCGAGCACATGGGCCGGGCCGTGCACGCGGGCGCCGCTGCCCATGCGGCATGGAACGAGAAGCTCGCCGCCTACAAGCGGGTGCATCCTCAGCTCGCGCTCGAGCTCGACCTCGCGCTGCGCGGCGAGCTGCCGGCCGACTGGGACAGCAAGCTGCCGACCTTCCCGGTGGGCTCGGCGGCCGTCGCGACCCGCAGCAGCTCTGGCAAGATCCTCGCCGCGATCGCCGAGCGCGTACCCTGGCTGCTCGGCGGCGATGCGGACCTCGGCGGCTCGACGAAGACGATCGTCCCGGGTGGTAACTACGATCGCGCCGGAGCCGGCCGCAACCTCCGGTTCGGGATCCGCGAGCACGCGATGGGTTCGATCGGCAATGGCATGCTCTGTCACGGCGGCGTTCGGTCGTTCGTCGCGACGTTCTTCGTGTTCTCCGACTACATGCGCCCGGCCGTGCGGATCGCCGCGCTCAACAAGCAACCGGCGATCTTCGTGTGGACGCACGACTCGGTGGGGCTCGGCGAAGATGGCCCGACTCATCAACCGGTCGAGCACCTGATGGCGCTGCGCGCGATGCCAGATCTCGCGGTCTTCCGGCCGTGCGACGGCAACGAGACCGTGGCGGGCTGGCGCGTCGCGATGACCCGCAAGACCGGGCCGATCGGGCTCGTGCTCTCGCGCCAGGATCTGCCGAACGTGTCGCCGGTGGACACCGCGCTTGCCGAGCAGGGCGCGTACGTGCTCGCGGATGGCAAGGACGTCATCTTGATCGCGACCGGCTCCGAGGTCGCGGTGGCGCTCGCTGCGCGTGACGAGCTCGCCAAGCAGCACGTGTCGGCACGGGTGGTGTCGATGCCGTGCTGGGAGCTGTTCGCGGAGCAGCCGCCTGCCTACCGCGACGCCGTGTTGCCGCCGGGAAATCGTCGCCGCGTCTCGATCGAGGCCGGCGTCACGATGGGCTGGCGCGAACACGTCGGCGATCGCGGCGAGACCATCGGCATCGATCGGTACGGCGCGTCGGCGCCGGGCGAGCTCGTGCTCGAGAAGCTCGGGATCACGCCGGCCGCGGTCGTCGCGGCAGCGACGCGTGTGCTCGCCGCGTCGTAGCGGCTACTTCATGACGATGGTCGTCTGAGCGACGACCACGTTCTTGTCGGACGTGAGCTTGATGACGTAGGTCTTGCCCTTCGCGAGCCCCTCGTCTTCGCTGATCGAGATGTCACCGCTCAGCACGGCGCTCTTCGGGTCGATACCGTCGAGCCGCTTGTCCGCGGCGTACTGCTTGCCGTCCCGGTAGAACTCCATCTTCAAGGTGCTCGCGCCGGGCTTCGTGAGGAAGGCCGTGTAGTGGAACGTCCACGACGTCACGTCCTCGTTGGCCGTGCCGACGAGCTCCGAGAGCTTCTCGGACTTGATCTTGGCGATCGTGTCCTTGTCGGTCTTGCCCTCCGAGAGCTCGGCCTTGCTGACCACGAGCTGGCCATGAAAGGCGCCGATCACGCCCTTCGAGAGGTCCGCAGAGGCGATGCCACCTGCGAACAACAGGGTCACGACAAGCGCTGCCGTGGACGTCAAGCGGTGTGTGGACATGGGGGCCTCCGGTTTCCTTCCAAACATATCTCGTCGACACCCCCAGAGGCTCACAAGTTTCCCGTCGCTTCCGAGATTGACCAGGCCAGCCCGCGTGGGGCTGGGCCGGTGAGCCTCGTGACGTATATATGTGGTTCTATTCCTTGGCGGGGGCGTCGGCAGACTCAGACGAGCCGACGGGCGCTTCGACGGGGGCACCCTGGGCGGCATTCAAATGCGGCTGCTGGGCTTCACGCTCGGCCACCCGCTGCGCCCGACGGGCGGGATCCCACGGCTTTCCGTCCGGTCCCATGCCGTTGGCGTCCGGTCCGATCGGCTTGCGATCGCGCTTGGGCCGTGGGGGCAGGGGCTG
>JAGSPR010000254.1 GCA_018262455.1 Deltaproteobacteria bacterium
CCCGAGGGCGAGCACACGATCCTGGTCACGCGGCCGGGGATGAAGCCGTATTCGCGCCGGATCAAGGTCCAGGCGAAGACCGAGACGGCCATCAAGGTCGGGCTCGCGCCCGCACCGAGCCGCTCGGACGCCGTGATCGCGTACATCCTCGCCGGCGCGTTCACCGGCGGCGGCGTGTTCCTCGGCCTCCAGGCCTCGAAGTACAAGGACGAGCTCCGCAAGGAGATCGACGCCGGTAACCCGCCGCCCGACTCGCGCGACCCGCGCTACACGAAGGGCAAGGCGTTCGCGATCGCGGCCGATGCGACGTTCGCGATCGCCGGCATCACCGCGTTGACCGGCATCTACTACACGTTCCGCGACAAGGGCCCGCCCTCGACCGGGCTCATCGACGTCCGGGCCATCGCGCTGCGGCCGGAGATCAGCCCCGGCTATGCCGGCCTCGGTATGGAGGTTGCGTGGTGATGAAGAACCTCGATCGGGCCTTGCAGGCCCTCCTGATCCTCGCCGGTGCGGCCACGCTCGGCTCCTCGCTCGGCGCATGCAAGTGGACCGACTTCGATGACCTGAAGGACGAGGCGTGGGTCACGGCCACCCCCAAGCCCGACAACGGCTCGACCAACTGGGCCGTCGCGATCGCGCCCGGCAAGCGCACCACCGGTCCGAACGACGGCGGCAAGCTCGCGGTCATCGGCACGGCCGAGTCGATCTACAACGAGATCGAGTACACGGCGACCGGCGGCTCCAAGATCGCGGGTAACCAGCAAGAGCTCAATAACCAGTTCGGGATCGGCAACCTCGAGCCGCAGCCGATCCTGCTCGCCGATCCGACCACCGACGACATCGCGCTCGTCACCAAGTCGGGCACCCAGCAAGTCGTGGTGCTTCGCGGCACCTCGGGCGACTTGAACCCGCACCAGGTGTTCGGGCCCGATAGCGCCGATGCCGCCACGTACATGATCGCCCCGGCGGTCGACGGCGGTGCGACGCCGCAACCAGCCCAGCCGCTCGTCGCGAGCCAGGACAAGGTGTACGGCACGTTCTACTCGCCGCCGGAGCAGCCGTTCCAGCAGCCGAAGTGTCAGCTCGTCGACGGCGCGACGCCGGTGCAGGTCCGCGCGCTCGGCACGGTCCGGCTCGCGCCCGCCAATCCGACCGATGACGTCGTCGTGTGGAGCTCGACCGGCAACCTCTACATCTACGCCGGCGGCGTGTTCGATGGCGCACGCGCGCCGACGGTCTGCCCCGATCTCTCCCCGGCCGACACCGACAACACCGGCACGGCGGCGCCGGGCGCTTTGCTCGCCGGGCCGTTCGCGGTCGGGTTCACCCCGTCGGTGGGCTCGCAGATCCACGTGTTCGGTGGCCACTTCGCGATCCTCCAGGGCCACAACGACTCGACAGGCGGCTTCCTCGCGCTCGTCGATCTGGCGACGATGACGCTCGTCGGCCCGCCGCACACCGAGGACGGCCTCAAGACCGCGACCATGTTCGAGCTCGGTGGCGTCCCGCACGTCGTCGCGGGGTATCCGCTCGCGGTGGTCGATGGGGTGACCTCGGGCCAGGTGCTCGTGTTCAAGCTCGACACGGCCAGCGGGATCAGCGCGAGCCCGATCGAGACCCTGCACGACGCGCAGCCTGACGACTCGCAGACGTTCGGTCGGGCGGTGACCGTGTTCCAGTTCAACGGCAAGCCGGTGATCGCCGTGGCGGCGGACAACGAGGCGTTCGCGTACTTCCGCCTCAACTCGTACGCCGACACGCGCCAGGGACGGTGAGTGCTGCATCGGTGCCCGGCGTGCCAGCGTTCGTTCGATGAGCCTGGGTTCTGCCCGTTCGATCGCTCGCGGCTCGTAGCCCCCGCGGGTCTCGACCAGCAGACCCAGCTCTCGGGTGTGCTCCCGGCGCAAGCCGACCCCTCGCACAGGACCGACGTCGAGCCGCGACGCACGTTCCCGCTCACGCCGAAGCCCGCAGTTTCGCCACTGCTCCCCGCTGCCGGCCCGCTGCGCGCGGTCTCGGCCGCCGACAATCCGGCCCAGGCGCTCGCCTCGTACGCGGGCGCCACGCACGAGCACGATTACGACCGGCTGGTCGGCCAGACGCTCGATGGCCGGTACCTCGTCGAGCACAAGATCGGCGAAGGAGGCATGGGCGTCGTGTTCTCGGCCCGCCATGTGGTCATCGAGCGCCCGCTCGCGATCAAGGTGCTCAAGCGCGAGGTCATGCGCGACCCCGCGACGATCCGCCGGTTCATCCAGGAGGCCCAGGCCGCCTCGCGAATCGGACACCCGAACATCGTCGATGTCACCGACTTCGGCACGACCCCCGACGGGATGACGTACTCGGTGATGGAGTTCATCCACGGACCGACGCTCGGCGGCGCGCTTCGCAACAGCGGACCGTTTCCGTTGTCGCGGATGATCCGGATCGCGGTCCAGATCGCGCGGGCGCTCGGCGCGGCGCACGACAAGGGCATCGTCCACCGCGATCTCAAGCCGGAGAACGTCTTCCTCGTCGAGCGCGAGGGCCGCACGGACTTCGTCAAGATCGTCGACTTCGGGATCGCGAAGGTCACGCCGGTCGCGGGCGCGAACCCGAACGAGCCCCGGCTGACCCGCGCCGGCTCGGTGTTCGGCACGCCGGAGTACATGGCGCCGGAGCAGGCGGCCGGCCGCAGCGACACCGACGGTCGCGTCGACATCTACGCGCTCGGCGTGATCCTCTACGAGATGCTCACCGGACGTGTGCCGCACCGGGGCGACACCGCGGTGCGCACGGTGGCCATGCAGATGCTCGATCCGGTGGAGCCGCCGACCAAGGTCCGCCCCGATCTGAACATCTCTCCCGAGGTCGAGAGCCTCGTCCTCAAGGCACTCGCCAAGAAGCGCGAGAACCGGTTCCAGACGATGGGCGAGCTGCTCGCCGGCCTCGAGCAGCTGCAGCAACCGATCGGCGTCAGCGTCACCGGCAGTCCCATCTACGCGCTGTCGGCGCTCTCGGCGCTGCCGCCCGGTGCCGACCCGGGCATCGCCTCGTCCCCCGACATCGCCTCGTCCCCCGACATCGCCTCGTCCCCCGTCGTGCCCCCGCGCTCGAAGACGCCGACGAACCAGCGCGATCGGCACGAGCCTGCGTTCGTGGCCCGCCGCAAGCTCCCCACGTTCGACCACCTGTACGACTCGCCGCCCACGACCCAGCTCCTGCCGCACCGCCGTCGCTGGCCGTTGTTCGTGCTCGGCATGTTGATCGCCGGAGGCGCGGTCGGGGCGATCGCCGTCGTCGCACAGAGCCGCCGCGCCGCGGTTGCGATCGCGAACCGTGACGCCGCGGAACCGCTGGCCGTGAGCCCCGATGCCGTGGTGATCGCCGAGGCCGATGCAGGTGCCGGACCGGCCGATGCCGCCGACATCGTGATGCTCGAACCCGATGCGAGTGTGCGAGTCGCCGTGCGGCTGCGGGATGCGGGGCACGCCTCGACCGTGGTGCCCGTCCACACGACGCCGAATGGCCGCGGGACCATCAGCATCCAGGTGATCACCAAGCCCGAGGGCGCCACGCTCTACGAGGGCCAATCGTATCGGGGACCCGGCGGCGCCAACGTCGAGCAGCCATTCGGTGCCAAGATCGATCTGACGTGCCGGATGACCGGCTACAAGCCGGGAACCGTGCACCTCGTATTCGACGGCAAGACCGAGTACGCGATGTGCGTGCTCGAGCGCATCAAGATCTGCATCAACAACATCAAGAACCCGTTCGACGACTGCGAGCTCGATCCGAACGCGCCGATGCCGTGATCCAGTCAGCGCGGGGGCTGCGCGTAGCGGTGATCGCCGGGGAACGGATCCGCGGTCTCGCGGGTCATGATCTCGCCGGCATCGGGGAGCGGTTCGGCGTTGATCCCCAGCGCGACGAGGCCAGCCGCGTTGTTGTAGCGAAGCTCGGCGATCGCGATCGGGCGCGCCGCGCCACGCACGAACCGCGTGAAGCTCGCCGCCGACGTGCGCTGCTCGCCGTACTCGGTTCCGAGGCCAGGCCGATTGTTGCGCTGCGCGACCGGCGGCGGTGCCATCTCCCCATCGCCTCCCCAGTCGTCGCTCTCGTCGTAGTTCTGGGGGCGACCGGCCGGCTCAGCCGGCGGCAGCGGGGAAGTCCTCGCCGGTCCGATCCGGTGCTTGGACTCAGCGCGGCCGCCTCCGGCAACCGACTCCGAAGACTTCTTCGCCCCTGAACGGTCAACCTTGGCGACGCTGCCGCCCGCCGGGGTGGTGGGGGCGCGCGCGTCGACATCGTCGCGGTAGTCATAAGGCGCGCGATGGGTCGGCCGGTTCTCGGTGACGATGATCTGCTGCTCGGGTTGCGGCGCCTGCTCTTCGAAGATCGCCACCGCGATGACGCCCACGTTGCGCGCCTTGCCCTGCTTGCCGGCGTACGAATCGTTGACCGAGCCGAACCGGAACGTGGCCACGTCGGCCTGCGAGGTCCGGAAGCCTTCGATGCGGACGTCGCCGTACGGCGGGACGACATAGCCACGCTTGCGGAGATCGCCGGAGTCGCCATCGATGACGTCGAGGCCATCGACCGTGACCACGGCCTCGACCCGGTTCGCGGTCGGGTTGGTGACCCGGATGATGTAGCGGTCGCCCGCATTGCCCTGGACGTAGAACCGATCCTTGAGCGCGTAGGTGGGCAGCGTGTCGCCGTCCTCGCGGATCACTTGCACGTCATAGGGCGCGCGGAGCTTGGCCGGGGCGATCCCGATCGCGATCGCCGTCCCGGGCGGAGGCATCGGTCCCATCGGCTGGTCGGCGCGGGCCGTCGAGCATGCGGCCGCGAACAGGAGGGAAGCGAAGAGCATGCGAACCATGGTGGCCGATTGAGACGGACGACCCCGGTCGCCGATCTAAACGCGTGTATAGTCCGCGTCATGGCGTCACCTAAGAAGCTTTCCAAGGCTTCCAAGCAGGCGAAAGCCAAGCCGAAATCGAGCGGCGAAGCCGCGAGGACCGGGATGGCAAACCGAGGGCGAAGCCCGAAGCAACGCCCGGTGGCTCGCGTGGCTGCGACCAAGGCTTCCAGGCCCGCGCGGCGTGGGCGCGAACCGGACGTCACCGAGGCGGATCCGACGCTGTTTGACCCACTGACGCCGGGCGAGGTCGCGGATGCGTTGCGCACGCTGACCGAGGATCGCCGGCTCGGATCGATGGCCAAGGTCGGCCGCTACCGGATCATCTGCGCGGAGCCGCTGGTCGTCAAACCGCCACACTGGATGGCCGGGCATCGGCTGGCGCGCGTGGTCGCTTACGACTACTCGACGGATCGCGCGGTCGATGCGTGCATCGATCTCGACGCCGGCGTCGTCGCCCACCTGGAGCTCTCGAGGGGACAGCCGATGCTGTCGCGCGACGAGGAAGAGCTCGCGATCCAGGTCGCGATGGCGGACGACCGCGTGCGCGACAAGCTCGCGCTTGGCGACATGCCGCAGATGACGATGCACTACTGGGGACGCAACCCACAGGACATCGCGTTCGCACGCCGCTCGGCGGCCGTGGTGTTCGGCCGCGACGCCAATCACTCGACGCTGGTCGCGGTCGTCGACCTGCTCGACAACCTGGTGACCCAGGTGGTCCCCGCGGAGCTGTGGTGATCCCATGTCGAACCTGATCGAAGAAGCGAACTGGAAGTTCCACTGGCGGCTCACCGAGTCGGCCGGGATCATGATCTACCTCGCCGACTTCCGCGGCCACCGCGTCCTCTGGGAGGGCTCGATGCCGTACGTCACGATCGACCACCAGCACGAGACGCTCGACGTCGAGCAGGACGGCGCCGAGACGCACGGCCCGTGGTGGGTCCCGCTCGGGACGCGCTCGCTCCAGGGGCCCGTTCGCGTCCAGTCGTTTCGTGGTGGCGTCGAGCTCTCGGCCTCGTTCGAGGCGGGCCCGTACCACTACACCCAGCTGTGGCGGTTTCACGACGACGGTCGGATCTGCCCGTGGCTCACGATCTACGGCCCGGGCGTGCACGATCAGCACACCTACCATCCGCACTGGCGGTTCGACTTCGATCTCGACGGCGCACGCGGCGATGCGTTCGAGCGGTTCGAGGACTCGCGCTGGCAGCGCGTCGAGACCGAGGGCTGGTTCCCGTACGGCGGCGAGGCGGACGAGGGCGGCAACGTCTGGCGCCAGGTCGACTTCGGCTCCGGCGCCGCGATCAACATCCGCCCGCACTCGTGGGACGACGCCGAGGTGTTCGCGATCCGCTACCACGACGGCGAGTGGGCTCCGTTCTCACCGCGCAACGCGGCCGGCTCGGCCACCTTCCCCGCCGCTTATGTAGGAGACGAGCCGCTCGACGGCGACGATCTGACCCTGTGGTACGTCGCGCACGTCCACTTCGACCAGTCGTTTCCGTACACCGCCGGCCCGTGGATCCGCGTCGAAGGCCTGGCGTAGCTCCCGTCGCGGCTTCGGACTGACCGAAGCGTGCCAGATGTTCCCGGCACGTACTAAGCTCTGGCTCGATGGACCTGATGCAGGTACAGGTGGCCGTGCTCCTCGTGACCGACGAGCCCACCTCGGAGGAGGAAGCCACGGTCAACACGACCAGCGAGCGGCTGACCGCGGCTGGGCACCGGGTGGTGGCGTCCCAGGTCCTCAAGGACTCCCCGCAGCTCCTGCGCGCGCTGTTGCTGCAATGGATTGCCGATCCCGAGATCGATGTGGTGATCGCGATCGCCGGCATCGAGACCGAAGCCACCAAGCCCGCGCTCGAGCCGCTGATCACGAAGGCGCTCGATGGCTTCCGCGAGCTCGTGCGCATGATCGCGTTCGACGAGATCGGGACCGGCGCGATGCTGGTCGATGTCATCGCCGCGCAATGCAGCTCGACGTATGTGTTCGTGCTGCCGGCCTCGGGCGGGGTCGTGCAGAACACGCTCGACAAGATCCTGCTCCCTCAGCTCGATAGCCGGACCAGGCCGCGCAACCTGGTCACCCGGATGCCGCGGCTCCGCCGGGCGCTCCCCGCTCGCCCCCTGCCGGGCGTGCCCGTCCCGATCAAGACCGAGAAGACCGCCCTCGGCGTGGGGGCACCTCAACGACCGGGTACGCCAACGAGGATCGGCACGCCGCCCCCCCCGAAGGGCACGGACGGCACGGACGGCACGCACGGCACGCCGGCCGTTGTCGTGATCCCCGCGATCGGGCCGGCGACCCCCGACGTCACAGCGGCCGTTGCCGCGACTCCGGCGGCTCCGCAGGCTCCGCAGGCTCCGCAGGCTCCGCAGGCTCCGCAGGCGGTGCCGAAGCTCGTCGAGTCCCCCCTGTTCGAGGACACGCCACGGACCGTCCGCTCAACGGTCGCCTCGTCTGGCCTCCCCTCGTCGGAGCCGTTGCCGCCCACCACGCTGCCCGCGTTGGCGCCGCTGCCACCGCTGCCGCCGCTGCCGCCGCCGCCTGCGTTGGAGCCAGTCGCCGTGGCATCGGGCGCATCTCCGGGCGCGGGCGCAGCTCCGGTGCCCGTGGCCGCGCGCAAGCGCCCGCTCACCGAACCTCCGCCGGTTCCTCCTCGGCGCACACCGAAGTCAGGGGTGCCCTCCGCCAAGGTGATCATCGATGACTCGCTGCCGATCGAGGACGTCACCGACCTCGCCACCCTCAGCGACACAGGCCAACACACCGCGATCGAGCCAAGGCTGCCGATCCCCCGCCCCGCGCGAGACGAGGTCCGCGTGTTCGGGGATCGCGAGCTCGGGCGAGCTCCGCGCCGCAAGCACAGCCAGCGACCGTGGATCGCGCTCGCACTCGTCGTGGCGGTGGCGACCCTCTACGTGATCGTCATGGTGATCGACCGCGACGCCCCGCGCCGGGCCGCCGCCACGCGCTCATCGCCGATCGATGCTCGCCTCGCGGAGCCGGATGCCGCGCCGGCAGCAGTGGCGATGGTGTCGGTCGATGCGACCGAGCTGCCGGGCCCCGCCGATGCGGCGGATCCTGGCGATGCCGCCGAGCCGGCCGTTGCAGAGGTCGAGCCCGCCACGCAAACCAGGCCGCGCCAGGCCGCGCCCACCAGGCCGACCACCCCCACCAAGCCGGCCACGCCCACCAAGCCGACCACGGTGGGGGAGCCGGCGCCGGTGCCGATCGGCGACGCCCTGACCGAGGCGCCGAGCAACCCACGGCCCAGCGACGAGGTGTGCGACGAGGTGTCGTGCATCCTCGAGAAGTACGCGCGGCCGTGCTGCGCACGGTTCAAGCCGGCAGATCCGGGACCGAAGCCGACATCGTCGGGGCTGCCCGCGGGCATCGACAAGCGGATGATCCGCGCCGGGGTCGACCAGATGCGCCCCGTGATCCTCCGGTGTGGAGAGACCTCGCCTGCCAAGGGAACGGTGCGGATCGCCGTCAAGGTCAGCGCCGACGGTCGGGTCGACAGCGCCGAGGTCGCGAGCTCGCCCGATCCCGCGCTCGGCGCGTGCATCGCCAGCGCGCTCAAGAAGGTGACGTTCGCGCGCACCGAGAGCGGCGGCACGTTCACATACCCGTTCGTGTTCTGATTCGACCCGCAAAGCGCGCGGCTCAGTGCAGCCGCAGGCTGACCCGAAACGGCACGTCGAGATCGACGAGCTCGCCACCGGGATCGATCGTGCCCCGCGGTAGCCGCGAAGCGAGGTGCGCGCGGGCGGCGTGGATGTCGGAGCTCGTGGCGTCGAGCACCGCGTTCGCAGCCTCGAGCACCACCACCGACGCGGCGATCGCGTCCTCGAGCAGCGACGGGAAGGTGCCCCAACCTCCCTCGAGGTAGCGCGGCCTCGCGGCTTCCTTCGCCGCAGCAGGCGCGACTCGCTTGCCGAGCGGGGTGCCGAGCAGACGCGTATGCGCGCGATAGCCACGGCGAAACCCGCCGAGCTGATCCGCGCTCGGCGCGCCCCCGAGAGCGGTGCGCCACGCCTCGCGAACCAGCGACGACAACCGATCATCGAGATGACTCACGATCCGGATCATGAGGAAGCCGGTGATCTCCGGCGTCCCCATGGTGTCGCGCCCGAGATACTGCTCGTGAAAGCAGATCGACTGGAACTTCTCGACCTCGCGGTGAGAAGCATCGTGCGTCGGTCCACCGCGGTGTCGGCGCGCGAGCGCGTTGATCAGCGGGTGCAGCGCGCGATCGATCGCGCAGTGCGACGCCACGCCGAGCGCGATCGCGCCGAGCACGTCGTCGCGCTCGCGCCGCGCGATCGCGAGCAGGCGGCCGAGCAGCGCCACCGCGCCGCCGGCGTGGATCGCCGCGCCCCACCGCGACGGCTGCGCCGGCAGCCCCGCGACGTAGCGGACGACCTCGATCGCGTAGCGGTGGAAGTACGGCAGATCCGGCGCGATCGCGCCGAGCCGCGCGGCGTCGTCGCGGCGGACGAGCCGCCGCCGGACCGGCGCGTCGAGGCGCGGCGCGGCGGTTGCCTCGCGCAGCGCGGTCAGGTGGATGGCTTCGGCGGGCATAGGGTGTCGTCTCGGGTCTCCTCCGGGGCCTCCGGGGTGCCATGGCGTCATAGCACCCGCCCGGCGATACTCGCGGCGTGAACGTCGACGTCCTCACGAGCGGGATCTGGCAGACCACGACCACGATCGTCTCGCACCGCGGCGCCTGCGCGGTCGTCGATCCGGCGTACTTCCCGCGCGAGCTCGACGCGATCGCCGCGCGCGTCGCCGAGCTCGGCCGCGCCGAGGCGGTGGTGTTCACGCACGGCCACTGGGATCACGTGATGGGCCACACCGCCCTGCCGG
>JAGSPR010000567.1 GCA_018262455.1 Deltaproteobacteria bacterium
GGAGGGCCGCTGTGCGGTGGCGCCGTGTCCCGACGCCGCCACCGGTCCCATCATGGCGCATGTGGCGCCGTGCACCGCGGGTGGGGTCGAGCTCGGGCCGGTGAGCGCGTCGCTCTACCACGTCTCGGTGCAGATCAAGTACGCCGTGACGGAGCGGGTGTTCGGCGAGTCACTGCCGATCCGCGTCGTCAGCGCCGTGTCGCCCCGCGCGTCGGCCGTCCTCTACGCCGACGCAGGGTACGCGCGGCTGCACTGGGAGCTCCGCGACGCCGGCGGCTCCGACGTCGGCTGCGGCACCGGCATCGCTGCGATCGACAGCGTCGCCGCGACCTTCACGCCCGAGGGGGGCGGTGACCCGCTCACGCAGTCGCTCGAGTGCGACGCGGGCACGGTGGTGTCACGGCCGTTGCCTGCCGGCGTGTACACGATCTCGCTGCGGGCGGGAGATCGCGCAGGCGCGATCAGCGGCGTGCGGATCGAGGACCACAACGCGGTGACCGAGCCACCGTCGATCGTCCTCGCGCCCTGAGGCCGGAGAGCCGCTGCTACGCGGCCGGCTTGGCGGCCCACGCGCGCGACGCCTCGGCCTTGGTCGCGAACCCGGCGCCGGCGGCGGCGTAGTCGACCGCGGACGCTTCGGCGCTCGCCTTGGCCGCGTCGCGCTTGCCGAGCCGGAACAGGATCCGCGCGCGGAATAGCAGGATCTCGGCGCGATCGGCGCGCTTGTCGTCACCGAGCATCGCGATCGCACGCCCGGCGAGCGCCTCGGCGCCTGCCGCGTCACCGGTCGCGAGCACGATCCGCGCGCGCGAGTACACGACGGCGGCAACCGGGTGCGAGGTCGCGCCGAACAGCCTCGCGAACGTGGGCTCGACGTGATCGAGGAGCGTGCCTGCCTCGCGCAGCTTGATCGGTCGCGGACGCTCGACGTACGAGCGCGCCTGCGCGTACTCGCCGACCATCGTGTACGGGCTGTCCGCGCCGTACGCGGCGACCAGGATCGGGAGGCCCTTGGCGAGCGCCGCGTCCGCCTCGTCGAACCGGCCGAGCGAGATCAGCTTGTTCGCGAGGCTGACCCGGGCATCGGCGGCGTTCACGCTCTTGTCGCCCATCGCGGTGATGAAGCCGTTCGCCACCGCGGCGAGCTCGGTCGCGGCTTCCTGGTCGTAGCCGAGGTCGCCGAGCGTGCGCGCGAGGTCACCACGCGCATCGAGGGCCATCCCCGAGCCGTCGCCGTGGATCTGGACGCGACGCTCGTAGATCTCGCGGCGCAGCTCGAGGGCGACGTCGTGGTGCCCGAGATCTTCCTCGGTCATCGCGAGGTAGCGCAGGCCATCGATCGCTTCGCGGCGGAGCGGCGGGAACGCCTTCTCGACGACGGCGTGCGCCTGCCGGAGCACCGGCAGGGCGTCCGCGCTCTTCTTCTGGATCGCGAGCGCCGCGCCGATCCGCATCAGCCCGAGCGAGCGCTCGACGTGCTCGGGCGGCAACACCTTCTCGCGGATCGCCTGCGCGCGACGGTACGCGGCCTCGCCCTCGGCGAACTTGCCCGAGGCCATCAGCGCGTCGCCGTACGAGATCACGAGCCGCGCGCCGTTCGCGGACTCGGGCACATCGTTGCCGAGCCCCGCGAACCCGTCCATCGCGCGGCGATCCCGCTTGGCCGACGCGCCGAGCATCGCGAGCTGTGCACGCAGCGTGAGGTCGACGTCGCCGTGGGCGCTGGCGGCCGACCACGCCTCGAGCGCGTCGACGGACGCCTGCTCCTGGTCGCCTCGGTCCTGGGCGATCTCGCCGGCGAGCAGGTTCGCGCGCGCATCGAGCGTGCGATCGCCGAGCCGCTTGGCCGTGGCGATCACGCGCTCGAGCAGCCTGGACGCCTCGGCGAGCTTACCGTCGTCGCGGACCCGGGCGGCCTCGAGCAGGTCCTTCTCCGCGGCGTACAGCGCGTCGCGATCGGCCTGCGCCACCGGGAGCGGGCTCGCGCGATCGAGCCACTCGGCGTCGCTGCACGCGTAGACGTCGGGCAGCTCGTCGAGCAGCGTGGCGAGGCCCGGGCGCGGATCGACACCCTGGACCAGGCCGCTGGTCACGAACCACGCGCGGCGCTTCGCGAGCTCGAGGCATGCGGTGCGCTTGTCCCCGATCGTCGCGGACTGCGCTCCTCCGCGGGTCGCTCGGCAGCTGTCGCGCAGGCCCTTGCGGTAGTCGGCGGTGAACCGGTCGATCTTCGCGACCGCGAGGTCGAGCTGGCGGGGATCGTTGATCGCCCGCGCGAGCTCGGCGCGGGTCGCGGGCGGACGGTAGTCCTTGGCGAGGTCATCGCAGCTCGGCGTGGTCGAGCCCGCGCGCAGCACGAGGACGCTCGCGAGCGTCGCGGCACCGGCGACCCCGAGCGCGGCGGTCGCCCACCTCCACGGTCGACGGGGAGGGCGCTCGATCGCGGCGACGAAGCTCGCGACATCGGGCCACCGCGCGGCCGGCGCGACGGCGAGGCCGCGTCGCACCTGACGATCGAGCCAGCCCGGGATCCGGTGGCCGCCGTCGCGAATCTTCCCGTCGGCCATCGCGACCCACAGCGCCGCCACGGTCGCGCCCGCGAACGGGTGCTGGCCGTGGAGCGCCTCGAACAGCGTGACCGCGAGCGCGTACTGATCGCTGCGTGGATCGGGGGGGGCGCCGTCGACGAGCTCGGGGGCCATGTACGCCGGAGTGCCGGCGATCGAGCCGGTCTCGGTCATCCGGCCGAGGCGGTCGTCGGCCGTCGGCGCGAGCGGCTCCGACGGTGTCGCGTCCCCGGCGCGGGCGAGGCCGAAGTCGGCGACCCGCGCGCGGCCGCTGCGGTCGACGAGGATGTTGTCGGGCTTGAAGTCGCGATGGACGAGTCCGCGCTCGTGCGCCGCGGCGAGCCCGCGTCCGGCCTGCGCGATCATCGCGACGATCTCGCGCCACGTCCGCCGCTTCTCCTGGAGCCAGTTCGTGAGCGTCACGCCCTCGACGAGCTCCATCGCGAGGAACGGCGTGCCCGCGTGCTCGCCGACCTCGTGCACCGTCACCACGTTGGGGTGCTGGAGCTGCGCGGCGGACCGCGCCTCGCGCACCAGCCGCGCGCGCGCCTCGGCATCGGCATCCGCGTGCAGCCGCTTGAGCGCGACCGGCCTGCCGAGCTCGACGTCCTCGGCGCGGAACACCGTCCCCATGCCGCCGCGGCCGATCCGTGCGAGCACGACGTAGCGCCCGATGTGGGTGCCCGGCGGCCAGTCGGTGTCCGTGGACGGCGGTGGCCGCCTCGCGCCGGCGAGCACGGTCGGATCGGTGCCGGGCGTGGCCGCGAGGGTCTCGTCGGTGCCGACGCTCGGCGGTACGGTCGCGAGCGTCGGGTCGTGCGCGGGGCCGAGCGCCGCCACCGTCGCGCGGCACGTCGCGCAGTCGGCGAGGTGCCGCTCCACCTCGCCGCGGCCGGCCGCGTTCAGCTCACCTTCGACGAACGCTCGCGCCTGCGTGTCGTGAAGACATCCCACCGAACACGGCATAGCGAAGCGCGTCCGCGCGCGCAAGTGGTGGTTCAGCTCGACGGTGCCACGCGCTGGATCAGGCGCCCGTCGCGCAGCACGACGACCTCGCCCTCGGCCAACGCGCTCCACGGCTCGGTGGTCAGCGGCACGCTCGCGATCAACGCGACCTCCTGATCCACGTCCGCCGGGATCGTGACCCCGGCGATCACCCCGTCGGT
>JAGSPR010000255.1 GCA_018262455.1 Deltaproteobacteria bacterium
ACGTTCCCGGTGCTCTACATGCAGGACGGCCGCAACCTGTTCTTCCCCGACGAGGCGTTCGGCGGGCGCGAGTGGCGCGTCGACGAGACGATGGATCGGCTCGACCAGATGAACTCGGTGCGCAAGGTGATCGTGGTCGGCGTCGCGCCGCACGATCGGATGCGGGACTACACCGCGCCGGGCTACGAGGCGTACGGCGCCTTCCTGACCCGGACGCTCAAGCCCGCGATCGATGCCGGCTGGCGGACCCGCCCCGGTCCGGACAGCACGGTGGTCTCGGGCTCGTCGCTCGGCGGCGTGGTGTCACTCCACCTCGCGTGGCGGCACCCCGAGGTGTTCGGGGGCGCGATGTGCCTGTCGAGCACGTTCGGCTTCCAGGACGACCTGTTCGCGCGCCTCGAGACCGAGCCGCGGCCGCCGATCCGTGTCTACCTCGACAGTGGATGGCCGCGCGACAACTACGACGAGACCAACGCGATGCGCGACCTCCTCGTGGCGCGCGGGTTCACGCTGGGCGACGACCTGCTCGCGTTCAGCTTCCCCGAGGGCACGCACCACGAGACGTCGTGGGCGGACCGCCTGCACGTGCCGTTTCAGTTCTTCTTCGGCCGCGCGTGGGCCGCCTCCCGGGGGACGCGGCCTCGGCTCACTTGACCTTGGTGATCTTGTTCCCGGTGCCGAGCTTCGAGATCTTCGGCTTCTTGCCGGTGAGCGCCTTCTTGTAGGTCACGGTGTTGCTCGAGCCATTGACCGAGAGCTTGTCGACCGCGGTGATGTCGATGGTGTTGCCCGCGCCGTTGATCGACAGCTTGCTGATCGACTCGATCGTCGCCTTGATCGTGCTGCCATTGATCGAGATCTTGTCGCACGTGCCGGTGAACACGAACGTGCCGTTGCTCGAGTTGACCGAGACGTCCGGGTCCTTGGCGCAGTCGTGGGTGACGTTGGTCTCGGAGTTGTAGGACACGTCGGCGAGCGCGACGGTCGGGGCGAGGGCGAACAGCAGGCTAATGAACAGCTTCATGGCGATCCTCCTTGGCGAGCTTGGACGGCTCATCATGGATCGAATTCACGGCACCCGCGACATCATGCCGACATCACAATCCGGCGCGCCCGCGGATCCCCGGCCGACCGCACGGCCCCACCTCGCGCCCCGATTCCTGCTGCCCGCCACGCGGGGAGGGTAGACTAGGGGCATGGTCGTGGCTCTCGGTCGCTCTGCTCGTGCCGCCGCGGTATTCGTGGTCATCGCCGCAGGCTGCGGCGCGTCGGCCACGGTCGAGCGCACGATGCCGGTCGCGAACCTCCAGTCGTTCCGCACCGTCGCGCTGCGTGTCCGCAACAGCACGTTCGCGTCGCAGGGCCAGACCATCGCGCTCGAGCAGCAAGTGCTCCAGAAGCTCCGCCAGACGTGCGGCTTCGAGCAGGTCGATCGCGCGAGCGGACAACCCGCCGACGTCATCATCGATCTCAACATCACGAAGACAGCGCGCGGTGGTGGCTTCTTGTCGAATACGAACGTTGCCACGGTCGAGACGCTGCTCGTCGTCACCGACTCGCAGGACGGGCAGCTCCTCGGCACCGCGACGATCCGCGGCAAGTCGGGCGGAATCGTCGTCAACAACGCGAGCCCGGAGAACGAGGCGATCGAGGCGATCGCGAAGTCCGTCGCGGACCTCCTCGCGAAGTCGGGATGCAGCGGTCCCCGCATCGCGCGTGCGCCGGAGCCGCCGCCTCCGATCGACAACGGGGCGGGGAGCGGATCGGGATCGGGCAGCGCGCCGCCGCCGCCGCCCGACGGCACCCGCGTCGCGCAGGCCGAGGCCCTCAACGATCAGGGCAGGGAGAAGCTGTACGCCGCCGATCTGCAGGGTGCGCTCGCCGCGTTCCAGCGTGCGAACCAGCTCGCGCCCGACGCGCGCTTCGCGTTCAACGCGTGCATCGTGCTGAACCAGCTCGAGAAGTGGGACGACGCGATCGCGGCGTGTACGCACGCGAAGAGCCTCGACCCTGCGCCGGCGCTCGCCGCCAAGATCGATAACCGGCTCGCGCAGCTTCGCGAGCGCAAGTGATCCGCCAGGTCTGGGCCTGACGATGATGCGACCCGGTCAGGTGCTGCTCGCTCACATCGTGCCGCTTCCGCCCGCTGCGCCGATCACTCCGCGAGCGTCACCCAGTGGTCGAGCGATCCCGCCCACGTGAAGGCCTCGTCCAGACAGCTGAGCGGATCGGCGTCCCGCTCGATGGCTTCGATTCGCAGCGCCTCGCGCGAGGGCACGCCCCGCGCCTGAACCGCCGCGAAGGCCGCGTCGGTCAGCGTGTCGAAGAACGAGATGCGCCGGAAGCCATCGGCGAGGAACTGCTCCACCGCGACGTCCGACATCGTGTTGTCACTTGCGTGCATCCCGAGTGGCTGTCCCGCCGTGACCGCGGCCCCCTCGAACACGCCTGCCGTCGGCGTGACGTGAAAGATCCGGATCCGGAAATCCGGGTGTCCAGCGGGCTGGATGTGGAGCTGCGTGCCGAACGACTGCTCGGACTCGACGCGCGTGATGGTGCCCGACGTGGGTGCTCTCACCGCGATCGTCGTCCACGACGGATCGTGGCCCCCAGGCGGCGGCGCGTTCGGAACGAGACAGTGCTGCAGGCACAGGTAGTGCTTCATGCTCCGGCAGGTCTCGTACGAGTCCGCGAAGTCGTGGCCAACGCCGGAGCGGAACCGCGAGATCCGTTCGACGAACGCGAGGTCCACGTGCGTCGTGGTCGAGAACCGCGGGATCGTGGTCACGTCGGCGTCCGCGCTCGGCGCGTCGGGTGCACCGAGCGCGGCATCCGGAGGCCCGGCCGTCGGCACGTCGAGCGGGGACGTCCCGCACGCAACCAGCACCATCAGGAGCCCACACCGACGCATCAGCTCGTGCTTCGGCCGAACACCGGATTCATGTAGGGACGTGGGAGCGCCCGATCTAGCGCGCGATCTTCACGATGCGGTCGGTTCGCCCCGACGCGCGCGGCCGAGCTGACCCGGGCCGGCGCGCGCGCCGATCAAGGCCGCGGCAAGGACCTCGACGGCAAGCCGATCCTCCGCCACCAACTTCGTGGCGCGATACAATGGCGCCGAATGTGGGCGCCGAACGCATGGGCCGTGGGAGCACTTGTCGTCGTGGCGGGATGCGACGTCGTGTTCGGGCTCGAGCGGCCGAAACCTGCGCCGGGGGCGTGGGAGCGCGTGACCGCCGGGCGCCATCACACGTGCGGGCTGAAGGTCGATGGCACTCTGTGGTGCTGGGGCGACAACGGCTACGGCCAGACCGGCGGCGGTCAGATGGTGCCCTTCCTCGAGGTGCCGACGCAGATCGGCGAGGCGACGTGGATCGACGTCGCCTCGCAAGACGATCACACCTGCGGGATCCAGACCGACGGCACGCTGTGGTGCTGGGGGCTCAACGGGCAGGCCCAGTGCGGCACGCACTACGAGCAGAACGAGGGGCGGCTGTTCGTGCCGACGCTCGTCGACGCCGGCTCGTGGTCCGCGGTCGCGACCGGCTTCGAGCACTCCTGTGCGATCCGGACCGACGGTTCGCTGTGGTGCTGGGGCGAGGGCGTCTACGGCCAGCTCGGCGACGGGAGCGATCTGCGCCGGTCCATGCCAACGCGGGCCGCTGGCGAGGCGTGGACGACGATCAGCCTCGGCTTCGATCACACGTGTGGACTGCAGGGGGACAAGCTGTGGTGCTTCGGCTCGAACTTCCAGGGGCAGCTCGCCGATCCGACGGTCGGTGATCGTATGCTCCCGAACCTCGTCGAGGGGACGTGGGACGAGGTTGCCGCGGGCGATGGGTTCACCTGTGCGCGGCGCGACGGCCAGGTCATGTGCTGGGGCGTCAACGACGAGGGCCAGCTTGGCAACGGCACCACGCGTAACAGCAAGATCGGCAGCGCGCTCGGCGGCGGTGCGAGCAACTGGTCCGCGATCGCAGCGGGCCGGACCCACGCGGCACCAACGGTCTGGACGAGCTCGGCCAGGGCTCGGCCCGGCCGCGCGGCGCACCGGCCCGCGTCGAGGGGACCTGGACACAGGTCGGCCTCGGTGATGCCTTCAGCTGCGCGCTTGACGACCAGGGGGCCGTCTCGTGCTGGGGGCGCAACGATCACTTCCAGCTCGGCGACGGCACCAACGCTGCGCAGCAAGCGCCGAACGTCGTCCCGCGGATCGCGAGTGCGGTGACCCAGCTCGTCGTCGGAACGCAGACGTCGTGCGCGCGTGGTGAAGCCAAGGATCTGCGGTACTGCTGGGGGCTGAACCAGTTCGCCGAGGTCGGTGATCCGAGCAGCGATCCGCCCAACGCAGCGGCGCAGGTACCGCGCAAGATCCCGGACACCTGGTTCCCGGCGTCGATGACCACGCACGCCTGCGGCTTCGATGGCGATCGTCGCGCGGGCTGCTGGGGCGAGAACTTCACCGGCGCGGTCGGTGTCGGAAACACGATGTCGCCGCAAGCCACTCCTACCTCCCTGACCACGAACCCGCCCCTCGACACGGTCGTCGTGGGAGGCGCGCATAGCTGTGGGCTCGCCGCGGGCGCAGTGCTGTGCTGGGGACAGGGCGACTCCGGTCAGATCGGAAACGGATCCACGAATCCGGTGCTGGTCCCGACGCCGATCGGCATCGCCGCCGTCGATCTGGCGCTCGGCGATCGCCACACATGCGCGATCGACGCGAACGGTGTCGCGCGCTGCTGGGGCCGGGGTTACGAGGGCCAGCTCGGGACCGGCGGGCTCATTGCCGAGGACTATCCGGTGCCTCTCGGCGGCTCGTGGCGCCAGCTCTCGGGCGGCGAACAGCACACGTGCGGCATCGCGCTCGACGGCACGCTGTGGTGCTGGGGCAGCAACGATCGCGGTTCGGTCGGCGACGGGACGTTCCTCGATCGCCTGACGCCCGTGCAGATCGATCCGCGCACCGACTGGCAGCGGGTCGTCGCGGGCTCGTTCCACACCTGCGCGCTCGCCAGCGGCGGTGCGCTGTGGTGCTGGGGCGACAACTCCAACGGAGAGCTGGGGACGAACAACAGCTGGCGGCGCGAGCTCCTTCGTGTGCCCGACTAGCGCTCGACTGGTTGCGCGGGATCAACGAACGCGGGGCGCAGTGGCCTCGGACGGGGCGGGCGTCGTGGCGCGCGTCCCGCTCGAGCCGCATGCTGCGGGCCAGGACGAGCGTGAGGGTCAACTGCTGGCTAGGAACACCTCGCCATCCATCTCGCGTCGATCCGCTCGCCGCCGAGTGTCCCGGCCCTCCGATCGGGTGGATTGACAGCGGGCCGGGCGTGCTCACGTTGGCCGCATGTTTCGAACATGCACCTCGTGCGGCGCGACCAACCGCATCCCGGCGGTACGGCTCGCCGACGCCGGGCGCTGTGGGCGCTGCAAGCACCGCCTCGAGCCGAGTGCGGCCCCGATCGACGTCACGGACGTCGCGATGTTTGATGACCTCGTCGCGAACGCCGAGGTGCCGATCCTGATCGACTTCTGGGCCGCGTGGTGCGGCCCGTGCCGGATGGTCGCGCCCGAGGTCGCCAAGGCGGCCTCGACGCTGGCCGGACGCGCGCTGGTGCTCAAGGTCGATACCGAGCGCTTGCCGGCGCTGGCGGCCCGCTACCAGGTGCAGGGCATCCCGAACTTCGTGGTGATCCACGACCGTGCCGTGAAGCGCCAGCAAGCGGGCGCGATGCGCCACACCGATCTCGTGCGACTGGTCGAGCCCGGCCGCGCCGCGTGAGCCGCGCCACCGTTGAACCGCAGCCCGATCGGCAGCTCCTCGGTCGCGCGCACCAGGTTCCGATCTGGTTACCGCCCGTGTTGCCGAGCACGTCTTAGCTGCGTTCGAATTGCTTCAGGGTGCGGCGCGGAGCAACTCGCCGGGTTGTTCATCGTGCGCGTGACGGGATAGCGATCCCAGAGGGAGCGGGCCATTCCTGGCGGCCGACCTCATCCCCTGGCGAGCTGACGTCTCTCGTGCCGCGCGGGGCCGCCGGTGATCGTGGCGTCTACACCGCTACCAGCGGAGCACGATGAACATGCTCGCCTCCTGACGCTTGATCAGGAGGAGGACGCTGTCCTTTGACTTGGTCAGCGCTCGCGCGAGGTCATCCGAGGTCGCCACCGGGATCCGGTTGGCCTCGACGATGACGTCGCCCTGCTTGAGGCCGGCAAACGCGGCGAGGCCGTCGTCGCTGACCTCGGTGATGGCTAGCCCTTTGATCGCATCCACGCGGAGCTGCTTCGCGAGCTCGGGGGTCAAGCGCTGGACGACGATCCCGAGCTTGTCGAGCCGGCTCCCGGTCGTCGCTGCCGGTGCCGCCTCCGCGGCAGGTTCTTCGGCTTGCGCATCGATCGTGGCGGTCACCGTCGTCGGTCGCTTGTCACGGAGGATCTCGAGCTTGAGCGTCGTTCCGGGTGCCGTCGCCGCGACCAGATTGCGGAGGTGGCGAACATCCCGCACGGCCTCGCGGCCGAAGGGCGGCGTCGCGATCGGCCAACATTCGCCTCGGCGGCGGGCGAATCTGCGACCCCAACCCCGGTGCGGGCCATCTGGCCATCCGCGTCATGTCGAGGCGATGCCCGTACGCCTCGCCTCGCGTCACCACGTCCGATCGGAACGCGCTTTACATCGCGGCGCCGGAGTCCGAGCGTGCGTGCACCATCCACGGGAGCAGCATGGACGACCTCCTCGATCTCACCGAGAAGATGCCGCGCGATTTCGATCCGGCGGAGCCGACGACCGAAGCGCCGCGGCAACCGATCACCCTTCCGATCCCGAAGCTCGCCGCGGAGATCGTGCCGCTGTCGCGGCGCCGCGCGGCGCACGGGACGCACACCGGGATCGCCGCGTTACCTCCGCCGATCCCGGATCGCGCGAAGCGCGTCACCGCGGCGCCTCCACCGATTCCTGCTGCGCGTCGCGTGCCGACCGTCCCCCCACCGACGCCGGCCAGCCCACCTGCGCCGACCGTCCTCGCCGCGAGTCCTCCGTCGGCGATCGGCTGGCTGCCCGCGCCCTCGCCAGCCCTCCCGTCGTTCGACGTCGGCATCGACTCCGAGGACGCCGAGCTCGAGATCGCGGGCGGAGCACCGGCGCATCCGCGCAACACCGCGGCGATCGCGGGGATCGCGGTCGGCAGCGCCGTGGTCGCCGTGCTCCTCGGGATCGGGATCGGGTTCAGCGGAGCCCCGGCGGTGAACGAGACCTCGGCGGTCGCGCCCGCGCCGCCGCACGCCGTCGCTCCGGCATCCGCGCGAATCGAGCCGGTGCTCGTCGAGCCGCCGCCCGTGGTCGCCGCGGTCGCGCCGGCGATCGCAGCGGACCCTCCGGTCGAGTCGCTCCAGCTGCCGATCAGCTCGGTGCCGGCGGGCGCGGTCGTCACGCTGATCCACGACGGCGACGCAACGGTGGTCGGTCGGACGCCGGTGATCGCGACGCTCGATCCGACACGCGCGTACGACGTGATCGTCGCGCTGCGCGGTCACCCGACCAAGATCCACCACATCGATCCGGGCACGACGCACGCGCTCGAGCTCGTGGTCGAGGACGCGCCACCGCCCGAGGCTCCGTCGCCTGCGCCTCCCGTTCGACGGCGCCCTGCCGCGGTGACCACCAAGCAGCGCGCGCCGCACGGGGCGCGGCCCCCGGCGAAGGTGGTTGCCGCCGTCCCGACCGCCGGCACCCTGATGGTGTCGTCCAAACCTCCGTGCGAGATCGCGATCGATGGCAAGCCGACCCGGCTCGTCACACCGCAGCGCGAGATCTCGCTAGCAGCCGGCGTGCACAAGGTCACCCTGACCAACGCGAAGCTCCAGCTCCGGAAGACGCTCTCGGTGACCATCTCGCCCCGGCAGAAGACGAAGCTGCTCCACGACTTCACGCGACGCTGAGCAAGTACCCTGTCGATGATGCCACTGGGTCAGGTCCTGCTCGCTCACATCGACATCCCCGAGCGGCTGCTCGGGGCGCTCGTCGTGCTCGTGCTCGCGGTCGTGGTGGCCCTCGTGACGCGAGCGATCCGTGGTTCGCCGAAGGGGATGGTCGTACGACCCGGCGCTCCGTCGTGCGCATGCGGCACGGTGACGAAGTGGATGTTGCCGGACAACCACTGGCACTGCGAGCGATGCAACCTGCCGGTCCTGCGCCCGCTCGCCTGCGCCACCTGCCAGGGGCCCGGTCGCTGGCTGCGCGAGTCGAATGCGTGGGGGTGTGATCGCTGCCGCGTGCTGCTTCCGCCCGCTGCGCCGAGGACGTGATCGCTTCTGTGCCACCATGGAGAGATGGAGCGAGCTGCGATCCCTCCAGTGTGGCGAGGACCACGAAAACTCACGCTGTTGATCGGACTTCTGGCCGGGTGCGATCAGGTGTTCGGGCTCGCTCGCGACGACTGCGGCAACGCCGAGCTCGATCTGGGCGAGGAGTGTGACGACGGGCCGACCGGAGCGGGCGACGGATGCGGGCTCACATGCTTGATCGAACCCGGCTTCGAATGCCCGACACCAGGCGCGTTCTGTCTTCCGGTCGTCGGATTGCGCCGGGGGACCGAGCGCACCACCTTGCCGGCAGCGGGCAACAGCGGGGGAGGAACCCCGTACGCCCATCTCTGCGAGCAGGGGGATGTCGTGGTCGGCTTCGAAGGCGCGACATCCAACAGCGGCACCAACGTGGGGACCCTCCGCGCCCTGTGCGGTTCACTCGGAACTACCCCGAGCGGCGACGCGGCCATCACGCGCACGAGCCAGAGCCTCGACTTCGGCTTTGAATCAAACGCCCCGGCCCTCACTGCGATCTGCGCGGAGGACGCGGTCGCGATCGGCTTCGTCCCCAACATCGGCACCATGGCGATCTCGGGATTTCAGTGGACCTGCCAGCGGCTCTCGCACACCGGGGGCGCGCTACGTTTCGGTCCGTCCGAGTTTCGTGCGTTCGGACCTCTCGCAGGCACGACCCAGTCCGAGGAACGATGTCCGCCAGGCGAGGTCGTGAGCTCCATCTTCGGCAGCGCTGGTGGCCTTGTCGACTCCCTCGGCCTGCGCTGTAGCGCGATCTCGACCGTGCTCTGTGGCGACGGCACGCTGGTATTGCCCGAGACCTGCGATGACGGCAACGTGTCCCCGGGCGACGGCTGTAGCAATCGATGCGTGCGCGAGTAGCGATGCTCGAGGCGCCCGGGCCGGTGTTCTACGCGGAGCAGTGAACCGAGGAGCGAGGGCGGACCTCGACGCCTGCGCGCTTCAGCTAGCGGATCGTGAACGCTTTCGTGATCGCCTGCTGCTGGTCCGCGCAGGCGTCAGCCACACAGCTCACGGTGATAAGCGGGTGCATACAGACCGATAGCCATGAGTTATCAGACGTCCGGAAGAATCCGTTGTAACCAATCAGTGCCAGCACCATCGAATGTGGGGTTAGGAGCCAAGATGAAGAATCGTCGACGAACCGTGCTGCTCTCGACCATGACGGGCCTGCTGCTCGTCGGGGCAGGCTGTGGCCAGAAGAAGTCCAGCAACCAGGATGACCGCGCGAAGACGCCCGAGCCGACGCCGGCGGAGGCGACGAAGGGGGCCCCCGCCGCCGAGCCTGCGGCCGTGACGAAGGGGGCGAAGCCGAACAGCTTCTGGTGGCCCCAGACGCTGAACCTGCAGCCGCTCCGCGATCACGCGGCGCTGTCGAGCCCGATGGGATCGGAGGCCGACTACGCGGCCGAGTTCGCGACCCTCGATCTCGCGCAGGTGAAGAAGGAGATCACCCAGCTGCTGACCACTTCGCAGGACTGGTGGCCAGCGGACTACGGAAACTACGGTCCGTTCTTCATTCGCATGGCGTGGCACAGCGCGGGGACGTATCGCGTGAGCGACGGCCGCGGCGGTGCCGGAGGCGGGCAGCAACGGTTCGAGCCGCTCAACAGCTGGCCGGATAACGCCAACCTCGACAAGGCGCGGCGGCTGGTCTGGCCGATCAAGCAGAAGTACGGCGGCAAGATCTCGTGGGCCGACCTGATGGTGCTGACCGGTACCGTCGCGATGGAGGGGATGGGCTTCAAGACGTTCGGCTTCGCCGGCGGCCGCGAGGACGACTGGGAGGCGGACCTCGTGTACTGGGGGCCGGAGGACAAGATGCTCGCCGACGCCCGCTTCCACGGCGATCGCAAGCTGCAGCAGCCTCTCGCGGCGGTGCAGATGGGGCTCATCTACGTGAACCCCGAAGGCCCCAACGGCGACCCCGACCCACTCAAGGCAGCCAAGGACATCCGCCTGACGTTCGGGCAGATGGCGATGAACGACGAGGAGACGGTGGCGCTGATCGCGGGTGGTCACACCTTCGGCAAGGCGCACGGTGCGCACGCTCCGTCCAAGTGTGTCGACGTCGAGCCGGGAGCCGCCGGCACGGAGGAGCAGGGCTTCGGCTGGAAGAACAAGTGCGGGACCGGCAAGGGCGCGGACACCGTCACTAGTGGCCTCGAAGGTGCGTGGACGTCCTCGCCCGCGGCGTGGACACACGAGTACCTGCGCAACCTCTACACCTTCGAGTGGAAGCAGACGAAGAGCCCGGGCGGAGCGATCCAGTGGATCCCGACGGATCCCAACGCCGCACAGCTGACGCCCGACGCGCACGACAAGACGAAGCGGCACGCGCCCATCATGTTCACGACCGACCTCGCGCTGAAGTTCGACCCGGAGTACGCGAAGATCTCGAAGCGGTTCCTCGACGATCCGAAGGCGTTCGAGCTCGCGTTCGCCAAGGCGTGGTTCAAGCTCACGCACCGTGACCTCGGGCCACGCGCGCGCTACCTCGGCGCCGACGTCCCCTCGGAGGAGCTGATCTGGCAAGACCCGGTCCCGGCGGTCGACCACAAGCTGGTGGACGCGGGCGACGTGGCGCGGCTGAAGAAGGACATCCTGGCGTCGGGCCTGACGGTGCCCGAGCTGGTGCGGGCGGGGTGGGCGGCCGCCTCGAGTTTCCGCGGAACCGACATGCGCGGTGGAGCCAACGGCGCGCGGCTTCGCCTCGCGCCGCAGAAGGACTGGTCGGCCAACGACCCCGCGGAGCTGTCGAAGGTGCTCGCCAAGCTCGGCGAGATCCAGGCGGCGTTCAACAAGTCCGCCACGGGCGGCAAGCGGATCTCGCTCGCCGACCTCTACGTCCTCGGTGGCATCGCCGCGGTCGAGAAGGCGGCCAGCGACGGCGGGGTCACCGTGGTGGTCCCGTTCAGCCCGGGGCGCACGGACGCCGTGGAGACGCAGACCGATCCTGCGTCGTTCGCCGCGCTCGAGCCGCGCGCGGACGGCTTCCGCAACTACCTCGGGGACGACGCCGTGATGGCGGCCGGCTACGAGCGGTCGCCCGCCGCGCTGCTCGTCGACAAGGCCGACATGCTGACGCTCACCGTCCCCGAGATGACGGTGCTCGTCGGCGGGATGCGGACCCTCGGAGCGAACACGGCAGGCTCGAAGCACGGCGTGTTCACCGACAAGCCAGGCACGTTGAGCAACGACTTCTTCATCAACCTCCTCGACATGTCCACGCAGTGGAAGCCCGCCGGCAAGAAGTACGAGTTCGAAGGCGTGGATCGCACGTCCGGTAAGCCGAAGTGGACGGCCACCGAGGTCGACCTGGTGTTCGGCTCGAACGCCGAGCTGCGCGCGATCGCCGAGGTCTACGCCTTCTCGGACTCGAAGGAGAAGTTCGTTCGCGACTTCGTCGCCGCGTGGACCAAGGTGATGAACCTCGACCGCTTCGATCTGAAGCGGAAGAGCGCCCGCCGCTAGCGGCCTGGCCAGGCACCTCGACCATCTCTCTGGCGCGTCGTAGGCTGGCCTCCGCATGGGCAAGACCGCCCTGATCTCGGGCGCGAACCGCGGAATCGGCCAGCAGCTCGCGCGCGTACTCGCGAGCACGGGGTGGGATGTGCTCGTCGGCTCGCGCGATCTCGCCAAGGGCCACGCCGCGGCCGCGCGCCTGCGCAAGGAGACGGGCGGCCGGCTCAAGGCGGTCGAGCTCGACGTCACCAGCGACGCATCGGTCGCGACGGCTTCGCAGAAGCTACGCGACGGCGCGATCCGGATCGACGCGCTCGTCAACAACGCGGGCGTCTACGGCGTCGCGCGCGGACGCGACGGCGTCGCTCTGACCCTCGAGACGAACTTCTTTGGCCCTCTTCGGGTGACCCTCGGCATGCTTCCGCTGCTGCGAGACGGTGCGACGATCACCAACGTGACGAGCGGCCTCGGGTCGCTCGCGAACCTCGACGCCGAGCACCGTCGCGCGCTCTCCGACCCGACCCTCACGCGCGACGCGCTCGTCGAGATGATGCGCGCCCTCGTCCGCGCCGGCGGTCCGACCTGGGGCACCGACGCCTATGGCGTCTCGAAGGCGGCGCTCAACACGCTGACCCGGATCCTCGCGAGCGAGCTCTCGCCGCGAAACATCCACGTCAACGCGACATGCCCGGGCTGGGTACGCACCGACATGGGCGGCCGCAGCGCGCCGCGCACGGTCGAGGAAGGCGCCCAGAGCGTGCTCTACGGCATCACCGCGCCGGGCACTGGCGGCATCTTCCGCGACGGTGTCTCCATCGCGCCCTGACGTCGCGCGCGACGCGCAGCGGGGGGGCTCGCGGTCGATCCGCCGGGGACGCTCCCTCGCAGCTCAGATCAGGTCGAACAGGAAGCGCAGCCCGAGCGAACCCTGGTGAGACGTCGTCGGATTCTCCTTCGCCGCGAGCTCGAGGCGGAGGAACAGGTCGAGCACCGGGGAGCGGAGTTTCTTCCTCGGGACCAGGTGGCCGGCAACCTCGACTCCGAGAAGGACCCCCGGATCGTCCCGATCGGAGTGGAAGGCAGCCGTCGGCCCGACGCTGACCGGACCCACGCCGACGCCGACCGTGAGGCGCAGCTCCAGCCCGTCGGCGCCGGTCCGCCCGGCCCCCTCGATCGCGAGACCGAGGAACGGAGGCGGAAACCACCGGTGAGGAGCGGCCACGCGGTTGCTCGCGTCGGCGTGAACGGCCGCGAGGATCTCGTGGGCGTAGGCCCGGAGCTCGTCCTCTCGGGGTGGTGCCCCTCCGCGCGCCGCGAGCTCGCGCGCGACTGCCAGGATCCGAGCCTGCACCCCGTCGACGAGGATTGCCCGCAGCTCGCCGGGGCCGGGGAGGATCGGGCCCCTGAAGATCTCGATGGCGAGCCCCAAGGAGACGGACAGCTCCCCGCGCTTGGCCGCCGGAGAATAGCTCCCCGCCAGACCTCCGCGCGGGCCGAACGCGATGGCGCGACGCGCCCGGTGGAGCGTGCCACGCACGATCGGCGGCAGCCCCGCCTCGGCGCGCACCAGCGCATCCGCCGCGCTCGATGCGGCATTGGCGATGTCCCCTCCGTAACGGTCGACACCCTCCCCTATCAGGTGCGCGAGCAAGGCTGCGATGAGCCCCACCGGGTCACCGCTCGCCTCGGCCTTGCGCGGCCCGAGAAGCAGACAGGCCACGAGGAGCAACGGCAGGACGCTGGGCCAGGCACGCATCGCTCGGGGAGCTTCGCGGTGCCCGGCCGTCGCGTCAGCCGGGATCCGCCGAGGCCGACCGGATCGAAGAGCTCGTCGCCGAAGGACTGCTCGAGGAAGCAGGGATCGCGGTCACGAGGATCCTTCTCGCTCTGCACGTGGGCGAGGGCGGCGGCTGCGATCTCGCTGCGGTTCGGGTCACGACGGCGTTGACGCTCGCGAACGTGGCGCGCGGGAATCGCGAGGACGTCGACCTCGGACTCGGCGCGATGTTCGCGCTCGCATGGACGACATCACGTATTCGCGCGTAGAGACCGTGGGCCTGGTCGTGCGCGCGAACGGCTCACGAGTGCTGCCGACGGGAGAACGGTTCCAAGGCACGCTGAACGGGGGCGATGTCATCGTGACGTTGCCCGCGATTGCCGGCGCGTCGAGGCTGACACTAGAGGGCAGCGTCGTCGTTCGCAATGTCGATGGCTCGGAGCTCGAACGCGCGCAGGTGCCTGCGGCCGCCGAGATTCGCTAGCGACTGCGCTGGTGGGACGATCGAGCGCCAGTGGCTCGCGGCTGCGCAAGAGCAAGTGGGGGCTGACCCATGACTCCGTGGCTGTCACGCTTGACCCGTTCGAGGTCGACGTTTCACACGTCGGGAGGACCACCGCGGTTCGATCGTACGCGGGCCTCTAGTACTCCCACGAGCTCGCGACGCACGTGATCGGGCAGCCTCGAGTCGCGGATGAGCTCAGGCAGCTCATTCGCGAGCGACGCTGGCGGTGGAACGAAGATCCGTGTTTGCCGCGCGAGCCACCTTGTCACGTACAGCTGGATACGTGGTCTAAGCGTCTCGTCGCTCGCGTCGAATGCTCGAAGCAAGGAAGGCAGGCTTTCCCAGAAGTCGCGGTGCGAGATCACCGCGAGTGCCGCTCGCTTGCCCGGACCGCTCGAGGTTGTGATGAACATTGACCACACGTCGGCACCCCGAACGCTGGTGATGCGCGCCAGAAGCAGATCGCGGGCAGCCCGTGTCACGCTGGAGGTCTCATCCAGCAAGGCGGCGAGTGCCAGCTCGACGACGTCATCGACCTTGAAGTTCGCAAGAGCGTGGAGCGCGCTCTTCCGAACAGCAGGTCGGTCGTTTCGGAGATAGCCGCGTACAAGTGTCGCGTCACCAGGACCGCCCGTTTCGCTCAAGCCAACGAGCACCATCCCGAGCCGCGCTCCCTGGCTCGATGCGAGTCTCGCGCGGTATTCGACATCGGGATCCTTTCCCGCTTCGAGCGCCGCCTGTTGCGCCAGTGCACGAACGCCGGCGTGAGGATCCAGCAGCAGATCAGACCATGGCAGCGGCGATCCAGCGGCGATCAATCGCTGTGCTGCGCCGAATCGGACCGCGCCCAAGCGGCTGCGCAACAGCTGCGCGGCCAACGGGGCAAACACAGCGTCGTCGGCTGCAATCAGCCAACGCCCGGCCCAAGCGCGGATCGCCGGATCGGGGTCACGCATGGCAAAGACGAAGATGTCCTCCTTCGAGCGTGGCGTATCTGCGGGGCTAGGAAAAGGCGCCTGGCTGTCGCCCGCACGCGGTCGTTCGTCCGAGACCTGTAACTGATCACGCTCGAGCAGTCGTCGGTACGCCCCTCGACGAATGAAGCGATCTGGAGATCTCAGCGCGACCAACAGTCCCGGCGCGGCGCTTGGGTCGCGGAGTGCTTGTTCGATCTCGTCGATCAGCTTGGTCGATCCCAACCGCGCCCATCGGTGCATGGCATCGAGGATCGGCAACGCTGCCACGAGATCCGGGATGTGTTCGGCGCCAAGTCGTGCGCGCAGCGCGGTTTGGGCGAGGTCGCGAACCGGTGTGACCCAGTCGTTCGCGCGGAGTAGCAGGAACGCCACCTCCGAACCGTCTGCGCAGGTTGCGAATGTCCGGATCGCTTCCTCGCGCACATAGCCACTGGGGTGACACATCGCGAGCTGGAGCAGCGTTGGCCCCGCACCGAGTGCCGCAACGGTGCGCAGGTCGGTCGGTCGCATATCGCGCCAGCGCGCCGATTCGGGATGCGTCCCCGGCGACAGGTCGCGAAACGCGCGATCGAACATGCTCAGGCCGCGCACGTTGACGAGCTCGCGGAGCTTCCTGACGGACTGTCCAGCCGCTTCCGCGATCTCGAGTCGGCTGTCGAGCGTCAGCGAGATGATTCGCGGAATGGCGAGCGGCTCGCCCGTGTCCGCGATCCTCTGGAGCAGCGAAGTGATCGCATCGGCACGCGCCCGGGATCCCGAGAACCATGTGTGCTCGTTGGCGAGCCGATAGAGCTCGTCGATCAGCGCAAGGGTGTCTGCAGTAAGGGCCTGCACGGTCCCCTCATTGTGCACGCGTGAAGGCCCACAGACAGCTACGGCGGCCTGTCGAACAACGCCAGGATCGCGCGCTCCGTTTCTCGGTCGAGGCCGTTCAACGGGCTGGTCCGAACGAAGCGCGATGCAAACATGGCCCATGTCGGCGCGTCATCGAAGTAGTGACTGCCTTCCCGACGTTGCATGGCAAAAGCCCGCGAGGTGCGTCCGGGACGATCGTGATACGAACGGACATGGTCCGGGTGTCGGTGCTCGTCGCGATGTTGCTCGTCGCTTGCAAACAGAAGGAGTCACCGCGGCCTGAGGCGAAGCCGACAGCGACGTCGCAGGGTTCGAACGTCGGGTCTGCCGTGGTGCCAGG
>JAGSPR010000256.1 GCA_018262455.1 Deltaproteobacteria bacterium
ATCCCGCTCAACTCCGGTTCGTTCCGCCAGCGGCTCGCCAGTGCCCTCCATCCGTTCACGATCAGCGAGGCCGCTGGTGGGTTCGCCGAGCCGATCCGCAAGGAGTGCCTCACGCTGTCGCTGCGGCTGGGCGCCGGCGGCCGGAGCACGTTCGCGAACGGGGTGCTGCTCATCGACGACGACAAGGCGACGCCCGAGGTCGAGCTGCTCCGCCTGTCCAACGTCCACCAGCTCGGCGTCGAGGCGTTCGCCGGCGCGGCGGGCAAGATGAAGGGCGGCAAGGTCGACTACCACGCCGGCCTCAGCGTGCTGATGCCGTTCGTCAACAACGACGCGTTCGATCGCAGCGCGACCTCGCTCACGCGGGTCGGGTTCGAGGGCGCGGTGACGTTCAACATGTACTCGTGGATGTCGCTGGTCTACAGCCTGACGATCACCCGGGACCCGCAGTTGTTCCCGAAGGACAACGAGCTGACGCAGGTCCAGAACAACTTGCTCCTGACGTTCCAGTTCACGCTGGTGAAGAAGGCCGAGAAGCCCAAGGAGCCCACCAAGGAGGAGCTCGCGCTCAAAGCTGCCCAGGACCGCGCGGACACCGCCGAGAAGCGCGCGCTCGACGCCGAGCAGAAGCTCCAGAACCTGGCGGTGCCCCCACCGGCCCCACCGACTCCGCCGGCCGATCCGACGCCGCCGACGCCGCCGACGCCGTAGCCTCCCGCTCGGCTCCCGGCTCAGACCCAGCGCGAGGTGAGCTGGATCGCCTCGGCAACTTCGGGGCTGTCGCGCCGGTGGCTGGCGAGCAGCGTCTCGAGCATCTCGAGCGCGCGCATCGCGCGCCTGGCGGTGGGCCGCAAGTGGTCATGAAGCGCGCGGTCGAAGCAGCGAACGACGAAGAACCGCGGCGAAGCGGTGGCGCCGATCGAGATCTTGGTGTGCGAGAACCAGTAACGGTAGTCGATCGTTCGAATCTGTCGCTCTGCGGCCAGCCGGATGGGGTCGTAGTAGGTCAGGTTGAAGTACGCCCGCGCCTGTTTCGCGAGCTCGTCCGCAAAGCCGATATGATGCGATTGCCACGCGCGGTCGAGGGCGAAGAAATGTGCGACGCCGATGAGCCGATCTTCGAACAGCGTGCCGAGCACGAGCGCCGTCAGGCCCGGGATCGAGAGATCGCCCATGGCGACATCAGCGTCGATCTCGCCATGCTACTCGGCATGGCGCTGGAACAGCGCGCGGATCTCTGGTCCGCGCGCGTGACAGTCGAGCTCCACCGTCCGGCAGCCCGAGCCCAGATAAGCGCGCTGGCGCCGGCGAGCATCCGACCGCGCGCGGCTCTGCAACGACTGGAGGTATTCGTCGAACGTGGGCGGAACCGTGATGTGGTGGCGCGGATACATGAACAGCGGCAGGTAATCGGGCGCCGCTTCGGAGATCCCCGCCGCATCGGCCACCGGATAGTAGGGAAACAGGACGCAGCGAGCGCCGCATCGGCGCGCGTCGTCCTCGAGCTGGGCGAGGAGTGCACGGATGACCTCGCCTCGACGCATGTCGGCTCGGATCACCAGATGATTCTCTTCGGTTCCGGCCTGCCCACAGAGGAGTGCCGGGAAGAAGGCGTGCGGATCCACGGCGCCGGTCGGCTGATCGAATGGCATCCATGCGGTCGCCGGGTTGAGCTCGGGCGTCAGCTCCCCGACCATCGCCGGCCGCCAGCGCGGGTCGACCTGGAGGAACTGCTCGTAAGGATCGACCCACGCCGTGGGCGGCTGCTCGGCGAGCCAGTAAGCCAACGCGCCGGCGAGTGCGCCCGACGCGTCGCGGACCTCGAGCACCCGCGCACCCGGCGGCAGATGGGGCCTGACCCACTCGCTTCGCGCGTAGATGCCGTTGCCATCGACCAGGTGATTCCACGCTGACCAGTCGAATTCAGCGGCGTCGCGAGTCACGATCTCGAAGCCCGAGCTGACCAGGTCGGCGGTGGTCACTGGTCCTCGATCCTCCGACAGCTCACGATCTCGGCGAGCGGCGGGACGTACTCACCCTCCTGGAGGATGGGGGTGGTGCCGGCGTCGAGCGAGGCTCCCACCCAGACCGCGTCGCTGTGAAATCCTTCCGAGTAGTGGCCGAGCCCCAGCACCAGCGCACCCCAGACGCGCTCGTCTTCGACGATGACGCCTGTCGTGGCGCCGATCCCGGGGTTGAAACCGAACGAGAAGTGCATGAGCACTCTCCGATCCGGCCGCGAGCGTTGGTCGAGCCATGCGCCGAACCGCGCGGCCGCCGGCCCTGAGACCTCGCACAGCCGCCCGCCACGGAACTGCATCGTGAGTGGTTCGTCGAGCCGACCCAGCTCGGCAGGCGGATAGAGCGCCCCGTTCACCACGACCGTTCCTTCTGCGCTCCCTTCGGCAACCCCGAGGTTGAGCTGCCCTGGCATGAGCCACAGGTTCGGCTCGGCGGCGTGCTCGGCGACCACGAACCGGAAGTCAGAACCGTGGCGATCCTTGGCGTGCACCGGCGTGCCCGGCACGAGACGCGCCGCGAGGCTCGCGCTGAAGCGCTCCAGCTCGTCCAGATCTGGCCGACCGATCGCGCGGGCGAGCAGGTCGGAATACAGCCCCGGCAGCACGAAGTAGCGCGTGTTCGCGAGCTCGGGATCTGCGAGGAGCTGCGAGTAGATGATGACGTTCGAGAGGTCGATCCAGGTCTCGGCGCGCCGCAGCGCCGCCACGAGCGACGTCATGCTCGCCAGATCCGGGTCCTGTGCGTCGATCGCGAGCACGACAGGCCTGCCGCCCTGCGCCTTCACGGCGATCGCCAGTGCCGTGGTGCAGGCCAGGTCCTGCGTCTCGAGGTCACAGGTGATCATCACCTCGGCGCCTGGCCGCACCACGGCGGCCCTCGCGATATGGGTGGCACCACGGCCAACAGCTCCCACGACCACAACTGATTGTCGCCGATGTCGCGGCTTTGTCCAACCGGAGGCGCGCAAATTGCAGCGCATGATCAGGATGCTGCGTTGTGATCAGCCGCCAGCGGTCGACGGCGGCAGGTACGGCCCGAGGAGCGCGAGCAGGGTCTCGGGCTGAAATGGCTTGTACAGGAAGTGCGTGACGCGCGGGTTGCGGGCGACGAGCGACGCGATCGCGATGTCGCCCGAGATCAGGATGAACGGGACGCTGGCCTCGACGCGAGCGAGCACGTCGAGCCCGCTGATCATCGGCATCCGGTAGTCACACACGACCACCGCGATCGGATGCGAGCCGACGTAGGCGAGCGCGTGCTCGGGATCGGTGAAGGTCACGACCGAGGCGCCGGAGCCCTCGAGGATCCGCTGAAACACGCTGCACAGCAGCGGCTCGTCGTCGATGTAGACGATCACGGGCGGCGGGGTCGTCATCGCGGCAACTCGACCAAGAACCGGGTGTGAGGCACGCTGCGATCGAGCCTCAGGGTACCGCCGTGGCTCTCGACGATGCTGCGGCTGATGCTCAGGCCGAGCCCGGTGCCTGCCCCGACCGGCTTGGTCGTGAAGAACGGCCGGAACACGTCCGCGTCCAGGTCGGCGGCCACGCCGGATCCGGAGTCCTCGACCAGGATCACGACGACGTCCGGCCGGTCGACCGCGGACAGCCGGATCCACTTGGATGGCGCGTCGGCCACCGCGTCGAACGCGTTGTTGAGCAGGTTGACGACCACCTGGGACAGCTCGATCGCATGGCCGCGGACGCTCGCGGAGGTCTCGACCGCCACCTCCAGCTGGACGCCGTGCGTCCGGATCCGTGCCCGGCACAGATCCATCGCATCGTCCACGACCGTCGCGATCTGGACCTGAGCGACCTCATCGCGCGCGCGCGCGAACTTGCGGAGCCCGTGGACGATCTTGCCGGCTCGCGCGGTGGCGTCACGGATCGCGGCGATCGCCGCGTCGATGTGCGCGGCATCGTGGGCCGCGATCGCGTTCTCGAGCGTGAACGCGAACGCGTCGATGATCCCGAGGGGGTTATTGATCTCGTGCGCGAAGCTCGCGGCCATCTGGCCCATCATCGCGAGCTTCGACGCGTGAATCGCCTTGATGCGCTCCTCCTCGAGCCGCCCCTCGAGCGCACGCTGCGTCGTGAGGTCCTCGATCAGCGACCAGATGTATGCCTTCCCTTCGCGCTCGACGAGGAAGCCGTTGAGCCGGACCGGAACCAGCCGACCGTCCTTGCGGATGAACTCCTTCTCGTACGGTCCGTAGCGCCGGCGCGTCCGCAGGTGCTCGAGCTGGGTCATCTCGTCGGCGTCGTACTTGCGCGGCGTCAGCTGCCAGTAGGACAGCCCGCCGTCGGCCTCCTCCTGCGTGTAGCCGATGATGTCGAGGAAGGCCGGATTCGACTTGATCCACAACCCCTCCATGCTGCAGAGGTTGAGCCCGACCGGCGACTGATCGAAGAGATCACTGATCATGCTCTCGCGCTCGGCGAGCCGGTGCTGGGTCTCGACCTGCTCGGTGATGCGCTCGACGTAGATGATGACGCCGGCGATCTCGCCGTCGGGCCTCCGCCACGGCGCCACCTTCCACCGCAGGTGCTCGCGCTGCCCGTCCGCCCGGACGAAGAAGTCCTCGCCGCGATCTTCGGTACCGCCGGCGAGGCACCGGCGATGAACCTCACGCCACTCATCGCGGATCGGGAGCACGTCGTAATGCATCAGCCCGACGAGATCGCGACCCGCCGGTTCGCCATGGGCCGGGAGCCACCCTTCATTGTGGGCGAGGTACCGCATGTCGCGGTCGAACAGCGCCGCCGCGACCGGTAGCGTGCGAAGGACCTCGCGCAGCACCTGGAGCCCATCCTCCCCCCCGATCGCCACCTTCATCGGGGGAGCCTATCACCGCATCGTCGGGCGTGACGGCCGAGGGTAGAGGCCAACTCCAGGCTGCGAGATCCTCCGCCGCGCGTGGGCGCCCACGCCCGCGGTCGTGTCCGCACGGGGATTCACCGAGGCATCGACGCGCATCGCGTCGTCGTGTGGTCGCGCGAGCGATTCGGGGGAAACTGCGGGTAGCGGTAGTGGAGGAATGCGATGGAGGACTCGATGCGGCTCGACAACGAACCCGCGAATGACGAGATGCCAGCGCGGATCCGTGCCTTCGACTGGGCGACGACCGAGCTCGGCGCGGTCGCGACGTGGCCGGCCTGCCTGGTGACGATCACGGACCTCTTGACCGCCGCCGCCTGGCCGATGCTGCTGTGGTGGGGCGACGGATCGATCCAGATCTACAACGATGCGGCACGCCGCGACCTGCTCGCGGATCGGCACCCTGGTGCGCTCGGTGCACCCGCCGCCGAGGTCTGGGCTCGCGCCTGGCCCGAGCTCGGGGCTGCCGCGATGAGCGTGCGGGCCGGCCACGGCGCGGTCGTGCTCGACCATCTCGCGCTCCACGATCGACGGACCTGGTCGGTCGCGGTCAATCCGGCCCCCGACGGCCGCGGCGGCGTCGGGGGCGTGCTCGTGATCGCCCGCGAGACGACCGCGACGGCCAGCTTCCTCGAGGTCTACCGCGAGCACCTGCGCTCGCTGTTCATGGATGCCCCCGCGGCGATCACCATCCTGCGCGGGCCGCAGCACGTCGTCGAGCTCGCGAACGAGACGATCACCGCGGCGTTCGGCCTCCAGCCGAGCGACGTGCTGGGGCGCCGGCTGTTCGAGGTGGTGCCCTATGCCCGCGAGCTGTTCGAGCCGCTGCTCGCTGGCATCCTCGCGTCGGGCGAATCCAAGGTCCTCAAGGAGCTGCGATACCGGACCGAGGTGACCGCAGATGGGACGCCCCTCGGTCGCTACGCGAATGCCCTGTTCGCACCGCTCCGCGATCTGCGCGGCAACCGCGAGGGCATGCTCGTCATCGCGGTCGACATCACCGACGAGGTCCGCGCCCGCGACCAGATGCACAGGCTCCGCGGCGAGGCCGAGGCCGCGAACCGCGCGAAGGACGAGTTCCTCGCGATGCTCGGGCACGAGCTCCGCAACCCGCTGGCGCCGATCTCGACCACGCTCCAGGTCATGCGCCTGCGCGGCATGGCCGGCCGCGAGATCGACGTGCTGGAGCGCCAGGTCGGCCACCTGACGCGGCTCGTCGACGATCTGCTCGACGTGTCGCGGACGATCGGCGGCAAGATCGAGCTGCATCGCCGTGATCTCGAGCTCGCCGACCTCGTGGCCGAGGCGCTCGAGGTGTCGAGCCCGCTGCTCGAACAGCGCGGCCAGCTGGTGGAGGTCGACGTGCCGCGCCAGGGCCTCGGCGTGCACGCCGACCGCGAACGCATGGTCCAGGCCGTGGCAAATCTGATCACGAACGCAGCGAAGTACAGCGACCCGGGGTCGCGCATCACGATCCGCGGCGCGCGTGCCGGCGACAAGGTCCGGTTGTCGATCCGAGATCGCGGCGCCGGCATCGCACCCGAGATGCTCGCCCGTGTGTTCGATCCGTTCGTGCAGCAGGCGCAGACGATCGATCGCGCCCGCGGCGGCCTCGGCCTCGGGCTCTCGATCGTCCGGAGCCTCGTGGAGCTGCACGGCGGGACGGTATCCGCCACAAGCGAGGGCGCCGGCCGGGGCAGCGTGTTCACGATCGAGCTGCCCGCGAGCGCCCGCGTCTCGACTCCCTCGCCACGTTCCACGTCGGAGGTCGCAGGCGAGCGCCCACCCACGCCACGAAGGAAGATCCTGGTGGTCGACGACAACGAGGACGCCGCGACGATGCTGGGCGAGGCGCTCGAGAGGCTCGGCTACCAGGTCGAGGTGGCGTACGACGGGCCATCGGCGCTGCGGATCGCCGCCGCGTTCGCACCCGACGTCGCGCTCCTCGACCTCGGGCTCCCCGTGATGGACGGGTTCGAGCTGGCCGAGCGGCTGCGAGAGCAACAACCACCCACCAAGCGCCCTCACCTGGTGGCGGTGACGGGGTACGGGCAGGATTCCGATCGGCGACGCTCCGCCGGCGCGGGCTTCGAACGTCACCTGGTCAAGCCGATCGGGGTCGGCGAGGTGTCCCAGGCCATCACGGAGCTCGTCGCGTGACACAGGGGATACATGAGCGCCGCAGGGCGCACACCTGACGATCGATCTCGCCGCCACGAGGCGGTTGCGAAGACCGGCGGTTGCGGTGGCGTCGACCGGCGTGGGAAAATTTCACTTCGGGGGGACGCCACAGCCTGGTCGCTGTTCGCGGATGGACGGGGGGGGGATGCTACAGCCTGGCCGCGTTCGTTGATGGATCGTGTCGTGGGAGCAAGCGAAGAAATCCGGACCCATAGCTGGGAAGACCTGACCGTCTTCGGGAGCAAGACCTCGCCGGCGGTGGAAACGGTGCATCCCGAGCGCCACTACCTCGTGGTGTTTCAATCCGACACCTCGCGCATGTTCGAGCTCGCACCCGAGCGCGAGGTGCTGATCGGCCGGGTCGACGTCGCCCCGCTCCGCCTCAACGATCCATCGGTGTCGCGTCGCCATGCGATCGTCACCTCGACCACGGACGGCTTCGTGATCAGCGATCTCGACAGCCAGAACGGCACGTTCGTCAATGGCGAGCAGCTCACCGGGTTGCGCCGCATCGACGACGGCGACGAGATCTCGATCGGCATCTTCACGCTGGTGTTTCACTCCAGCGTGCGAAGCGCACCCCGGCGACGCCTGCTGGAGGCCGATCTTGTCCGCCAGCGCACTGGCGAGGAGATCGAGCGCGCCTTGCGCTACCGCCGTCCGCTCAGCGTGATCGTCGTGCAGGGACTTCGGGGCGACGCGATCGCGCGCACCGCGCTGGCCGAGATCGTGGAAGCCCTGCGGTTGTTTGACGTGGTTGGCTGGCTCGCGGCCGAGCGCCTCGCGATCATCTTGCCCGAGGCCGATGCTCCATCCGCAGCCCTGATCGCACGCCGCATCCTCGAGCTCCTGCGATCCGGCGAGCGCGGGCCTCGGCTTGGCGTCGCTTGCTACCCGGCGGACGGCGCCGATGCAAATGCACTGCTGGCCGCGGCCCTGGCGGCCGCCTCCGGGGCCCGCGTCGGCGAGCTCGCGTCGGCTTCGGCCGCCACGCTGGAGATCGGACAGCACACGATCATCGTCGAGGATCCGGCGATGATCCGCGTCTACGAGCTGATCCGACGCCTGGCCGCTTCGAGGCTCCCCGTCCTGATCTCCGGCGAGACTGGAACTGGCAAGGAGCTGGCGGCACTCGCGCTGCACGTGTTCTCGCAGCGTTCGACCGGCCCGCTGATCACGCTCAACTGCGCCACCATCCAGGAGGCACTGGTCGAGGGCGAGCTGTTCGGCTACGAGAAGGGCGCGTTCACCGGCGCGACCGCGAGCAAGCCAGGCCTCATCGAGGCATCGAGCGGAGGCACGCTGTTCCTCGACGAGATCGGCGAGCTCTCGGCCTCGACGCAGGCCAAGCTGCTCCGGGTGCTCGAGAACGGGACCTTCACCCGCCTCGGGTCGGTGGCCGAGCGCGCGGTCGACCTTCGCATCGTGGCGGCGACGAACCGGGATCTCGAAGGCGAGGTGCAACGCGGGACGTTCCGGCAGGATCTCTACTTCCGCCTGAGTGGCGCCACGGTCTGGTTGCCGCCCCTTCGCAACCGTCGACGCGAGCTACCGCTGCTCGCGCAGCGCTTCCTGGCCCAGGCCTGCGTCCGCGCGGGCCGGCCCGCCATGGCGATCTCACCACAGGCCCTCATGGTGCTCGGCCAGCATTCATGGCCTGGAAATGTGCGCGAGCTTCGCAACACGATGGAGTACGTCGCCGCGATCGCGAATGACGCCGTGCTCGAGCCGAAGCACCTCGAGGATCGGCTACCGAACGCGGCGAATCACCGCGAGCCACCGGTGGACGAGGGAACCACGCCTCCGCCCGAGCGCGTTGCGGGGTTCCAGCCGGTGGAGGACGAGCTGCGCGAGCTCGAGCGACGCCGGATGGCCGAGGCCTTGCTGGCGACGAGCGGCAACCAGACCCGTGCGGCGCAGCTGATCCGCATGCCTCTCCGCACCTTCGTGGCGAAGGCCAAGCAGTACGGCCTGCGGGAGCCGTCGAAGCCGGATGGTTAGACGCACGCGCACGACCGCCGCTCCCCCGTTGTCGCCGTCGAACGGCGACTTCGACGAGTACCGCCTGGTGCGCACGCTGGGCCGGGGTGGCATGGGCGAGGTCTTCCTGGCCCAGGACACGCTGCTGGATCGGATGGTGGCGATCAAGATGATCGCGGGGGTTTCCCCCAGCGCCGATCAGCGCGAGCGCTTCCTGGTCGAGGCGCGCGCCGCCGCGAGGATCCAGCACCCCAACGTCGTCGGGGTCTACCGGGTCGCCGAGCGAGACGGGCGACCGTTCCTGGTCTGCGAGTTCGTCCGTGGCGAGAGCCTCGACAAGTTGCCGCGACCGATGCCTTGGTCACGCGCGCTCGAGCTCGGGATCGGGCTGGCGCGAGGCCTCGCAGCCGCACATCGACGAGGCGTGCTCCATCGCGATATCAAGCCCGCCAACGTCATGGTGTCCGAGGATGGCACCGTCAAGCTGCTCGACTTCGGCCTGGCGAAGCTGATGGAGCCCGATGCTGGCAGCCGCCGTCCAAGCACGACCTATCCGGCAGCCCACGCAAGCGACGATCGACCGAACGCCGCCACCGACGTCACGCAGTTCCTGGCGACCGACCAGACCCAGCGGGTCCAACGTGAGCCTCCGGTCGACCCCGGGCAGACCCT
>JAGSPR010000568.1 GCA_018262455.1 Deltaproteobacteria bacterium
GGCTTCATCGTCACCGCCGGCATCGGCACCGACGCCCTCGCCGCCAGGTACGAGCAGGACCACGACGACTACACCGCCATCATGGCCAAGGCCCTCGCCGACCGGCTCGCCGAGGCCGCCGCCGAGTGGCTCCACCGCCGCGCCCGCATCGAGTGGGGCTACGGCAAGACCGAGAACCTGACGCCCGAGCAGATCTTCAGCGAGACCTACCGCGGCATCCGCCCCGCGTTCGGCTACCCCGCGTGCCCGGCCCACGAGCCCAAGGGCACGCTGTTCAAGCTCCTGAACAACGCCGAGCACCACGGAGTGACGCTGACCGAGAGCTACGCGATGTATCCGACGGCCAGCGTCAGCGGGCTGTACTTCGCGCACCCGCAGAGCCAGTACTTCTCGGCGGGCCGCGGAAGCTGACGGCGGGCTCGACTCCCGCTGGGTCCCGCGGGCATGTACGCGGCGACGGCGATCACGCCGCCGATCAGGACCGTGATCCCGCCCGCGATGGCAACGTCAGCATCGGGATCGCCTCGCTCGACCGACCAGAGATCGCATCGCGACAAGCGGATCGCGACGCTGACATACGAGGAAGCTGGGATCTCACGCGAGCTCGGGTTGCCTGCGCGGGCCATCACGATCGGACGCGAACCGGGCTGCGAGCTCCAGCTCTCCGATCCGAGCGTCCAGCAGCGGCACGCCACGGTGGTCGAGCGGCGTGGGGACTACCTGCTCCATCCGCTGTTCCTATGCGCACAACAGCGATTACATCAACGGCGTCGAGCCCAAGGGCAAGCCGGTGCCGCTCGGCGAGGCGCGCGACCAGCTCGATCCGCGCGGGACGGTGCGGATCGCGTGTCCGGACAGCGCGAGTGGTTCACCCAGACCGCCACACTGACCCGCATGGACATGTCGCGCACCAGCGCGCCGTCGCCGACATCGCCACAACGAGGTAACTTCGCGAACGTGACCACGAGCCCGACGACCGAAGCCGACCTGATCGCATCGATCGAGGCCGACCCCGATGACGTCTCCTCGTTTCTGGTCTACGCCGACCACCTGCAGGGTCGCGGCGATCCACGCGGCGAGCTGATCGCGCTCATGCACGCCGGCGCCTCCGACGACGTGCACGCCCAGCGCGCGGACGAGCTGCTGCGCGCGAACCAGGCGAGCTTGCTCGGCAAGCTTGCCCGCAGCGCGTCGATCCGGATCGAAGCGTGGCGGCTGGGCTTCGTCGATCGCGTACGCATCGTCGCCGATCATGATCGCCACGCCGTGCAGCTGCTCGATGAGGTGCTGGACCATCCGTCGTGCCGGTTCGTGCGCCACCTCGAGTTGCTGATCCTGGGCAAGCGCCCCAGCTACGTCGCCGTCGAAGCACGGCTGCTCGGGCTCGCACGTCCATCAACGCTCACCACGCTCGTGCTCGGCAAGCCGGGAAAGCACGCGCTGTCGCCCGAGCTGCTCGGCGCGTTCCCACGGCTCACCGGGCAGCCCGCCGCGTGGAACGCCATCGCGGCGGCGATCGGCCGGGTTCGCGGCGCGGGCCTCGGGTTCGCGGCCGAGGACGTCGCCCCGCTCGCGCTGCCGGTCGACGGCGCGTGCACGATCACTCCTGATGCGATCGCGCGCGGTCTTCACGCCGAAGTGGGCAGGCGCAAGCCGATCGGCCTCGTCACTCGGCTGCGCGCGACATGTGCGCCGGCCGCGCTCGATGCCTACGTCGCGGGGCTGGTGACCGCCGCGGGGCGGACGCCCGAAGAGGCGCGCACCGAGTGGGTGTACAGCGCCGCCGCGCTGCTCGGCGGCCCCGAAGCGGCAGCCGCGATTGGCGGCAGGCTGCCGCGCGCGTCGGCGAGGCGCGCCGCCCTGCCGATCGACTGTCTGGCGCGGATGGCCACGCCGCTCGCGACGGTCGAGATCTTCGCGGCGACGCGGCTCGGCGACAGCCGCGCCGAGCACGCCGACGCGGTACTCGACACGCTCGCTCGGCAGCAGTCGAGCGACGCGTCGACGCTGCTCGCGCACGCCGGGAGCGATCCGGGCGACGCCTCCGCGCCCGGCGTGCACGCACGGTTCCGTGCGCTCGACGAGCTCATCGTCGAGATGCTGATGGCGACCGGCTGGAACACCGCGTTCGCGACCGCGGTCGAGCTGTTCGCGCGCAGCCCCCGGCACGTCTGGACGCACGGCCTGGTATGGCGCGCCGGCCACGTGCTATTCGCGCTCGACGCGCGCGGGGCAGTCGGCGTCACGGGCGACTCGATCGAGCTCGCGACGGGTGCGGCGGTCGGGCTCGCGCACGTCGCCGAGCTACCCGCCGGCGCGCTCGACGGCTGGCGCGCGTGGCAACGTGAACGACGACCGCCCTTCGCGCAGGTCGATCGGGGAGAAGGGATCGATCGGCGGCTGCTCGCGGCGCTTGGGGCGGGAAGCGGAAGGGTCCGCGCTCCGCGTCTGGCGTGGCGTGTCGCCGTCGACGCCCTCCGCGAGCGCGGCTACCGTGGCGACGTCGACCCGCGCGCTCGCGAGGTGGTTCGGGTCGCCAAGCGGCACGTCCTGCGCGGCGTGCCCCACGTGGTCAGGATAGAACCCGGCTACGACTCGGAAGGCTTCTACCTCCATTGCTGGTCGACCGCTCACCCGCTGCCGCCGATCGTCGCGTTCGAGGCGGCGCGCGATCTGACGAGCACCCAGGCCGCCGTGCGGGCCGCCCGCGCGTGAGCTCGGCTGAGGCACCCGTGCGACCTCCCCGCGTCCTGTGCCAGGAGTCGGTCGGCCCAAATCGACCGGTGCTTGCGCGGCAGGCACGGACGGGTGCGCGCCCGCGCTCAGCCAACGTGGGCCAGTTTACATCCTCTCCTCTCCTCCCCCTTGTCGCGTCGACGTGGAGACCGGATCGTCATTGCGCTCCAGCGTCGCTCGGCGCGAAGCTCGTGACCTGATAGACCCACGCGGTCCCCGAGGTATCCACGGTGCCCCCATACATGCGGCCGTTCGGCGCGAGCGTGAGCCCGCTGAGGCAGCGCTCGGGGAGATCGCTCGCAAAGGTGATCGGTGCCTCGCCCGACTTCGGATACGCCGCGAACTGGATCGGGAGGCTTGGGTCGATCGATTGACCGAGCACGAGCCGGGTCGACGTCGCGACGGCGCTCGCGCATCCCTTGGAGAGGTCGGCACCTTCGAGCACCACGTGCTCCGCGGCACCTGCGTCGTCGACCGAGACCCGGACGAGCTTCTCCTCGTGCGGCGCCATGCTGATGCCGTCGACGGTGCCCCACAGGTACAGATCGAAGCCTCCGCCGCCGGGGCTCTCGAAGGCGACCACGCGCGGGCCGAAACTCGTGACCGCGATGTGCGTAACCTGTGGCGGCTGACCCGGCGCGAGTCGGATCGTCGACCACTGGGTCGCGACGTCGGCGCGCGCCGGGTTCGGGATGTGCACGGTCTCCGACACGAGCAGGACGAGGGAGTCATCATTGCGTGGGAGCAGCTGGTGGATCGTGGCCGGGTTGGTGCCGTCGTTGTCCCACGGCGGCAGATCGTACGTTCCGATGGAGCTGCGCTCGCCCGTCTCTTGATCGTACGCGAGCACCTCGATCTTCGACGGTCCGATGGTGGAGAAGCCGAAGGTCTCCCAGGCGCGGGCGAAGGCCACGAGGAAGCGATGACGGTCGGCGTCCTGTGCGACGCGGAGTGGGTGTCCCTCTCCAAACAAGTCGATCCTGCCCGCCGCGCCGAACGCGGGATCCAGAGTTCCGTTCGCGAGGTACCCACGGAGCTCGAACAGGTCACCGTCGCCCGACGACGCGACCAATCGATCGCCGTCGAGTTGCCAGACTTCGTGCGCGGGGAGGTCGAGGAATCCGCTGCGTCTCGTCGAACCCGGGATGCCCGACTGGGGATCCGGAAGGCCCCACGTCTCGTCTGGTTTGCCGTCCGGCGTCAGCTTCCTGAGCCAGTCTGGGGCGGTCGAGGTTGCCAGCAGACCTCCGCCGGAGACGATCGTCACTTCGTCGACCCAAGCATCTCCCCCGCTTCCGACCGGAAACTCCCACTCCGTGACGACATCCTTGAACGTGGCGCCCGGGTCATCCGACTTGCCACCACCACCGTCCCCATCGCCGTCGGCGGCTGGGCTGGTACATGCACTGAGCATGGCGAGGGCGAGGAGGTGTCGTGAAGTGATGATTGCCCGCATCCATGCGTACGCAGCAAGCGATGGGCCACCTAGCGGCAGGAAAGGTCGGGGACTTGGACGTGCTGGCAATCGCGGTCGCCGGCGAGTCGTCTGGTCACCATTGCGCGCGCCGACAGCGCGAGGCGGTCACCGCCCGCATCCCCACGTCGGTCTGGCCCGACGACTCCCGCGAACCGCACGGGCGGGGTCTGCCCGCTCGGGGATCCCGTATGCAGTCCGCTTCGTCCCGAACGCCTAGCCCAGGATCTTGCAGTCGGTGAGGCTGCGGCCAAACATGCGCGACACCGTGCC
>JAGSPR010000257.1 GCA_018262455.1 Deltaproteobacteria bacterium
TCGGCTCGTCTCGCAGCTCGGCAAGGGCGCGATGGGCGAGGTCTGGCGCGCGCGCGACGAGCGCCTCGATCGCTACGTCGCGCTCAAGGTCCTGCCCGCGGACGCGGCGGGCGACGTCGAGCGGCGCGCGCGCATGCTGCGCGAGGCCCGCGCGGCCGCGGCGATCCGCCACCCGAACGTGGTGACGCTGTTCGACATCGTCACGCACCACGGCGACGACATCCTGGTGATGGAGCTCGTCGAAGGCCGCACGCTGTCGGAGACGCTGCGCAAGGATGGTCCACCGTCGCTCGAGGTCGCGCTGCGCTGGATCGAGAGCGTCACCGATGCGCTGGTCGCTGCGCACGCCCGCGGGATCCTCCATCGCGACATCAAGGCCGCGAACATCATGGTCTCGCCCGACGGGATCAAGGTCCTCGACTTCGGGCTGGCGAAGCTGCGCGAGGCCGACCCCGCGAGCGCGTCGTCGTCGGGCATGCGCCCGGCGGTCAGCAACACCCGGATCGCGCTCGACGAGACGATGCCCAGCGAGCCCGTTCCGCGCTCGCACGCCGAGATCGAGAGCTACAAGACGCACGTCGGCTCGCTGCTCGGCACGCCGCTGTACATGGCGCCCGAGCAGCTCGCCGGAGACCTGCCCGACGAGCGCAGCGAGGTGTTCTCGGTCGGAGTTCTCGCGCACGAGATCCTCGCCGGCAAGCCGCCGTACAGCGCCACCACGATGGACGCGCTGTTCCGGCAGATCACGACGGATCCACCGCCGGAGCTGCCGAAGGTCCCCGAGTCGATCGTGGACATCGTCGGGCGGGCGCTCGAGAAGGAGCCCGGCGCGCGGTGGCCCACGATGGCCGCGTTTCGCGACGCGATCGCCGCCGAGCGCAAGCGTCGGTTCGCTCCTCCCGCACGCCGCTGGCCACTCGCGGTGGCCGCGGTGGTGATCCTCGCCGGCGCCGGTGTCGGCCTCTATACCTGGCGTGCACAGCAGCCGGCGCCGACGCGGCCTGGCGACGAGTACGTCGAGCGTGCACTCGACGAGTACGACGTGTTCTACAACGACAAGGCGCTGTCGTCGCTTCGCGCCGCCCTCGCCGTCGCGCCCGAGCATCCGCGCGCGAACGCGTACGTGATCCTGTTTGGCGGTGCGTCCGACGCCGATCGGACCAAGGCGGTCGAGGCTGCGAAGCGTGCACGTCCCGCGCTCGCAGAGGGGAGCCGAGACCGGCTCCTGCTCGACGTGGCGATCGCGCGCGCCGAGGACGGCCCGGCCACGGCGCGCGAGATCCTCGGGGCGACGACGCGCGATCGCGAGCTCGCGTTCTGGGCCGCGGAGCTCGACTACCAGGCCGGCAACTACGCTGTCGCCGGTGCCGAGTACAAGGCGCTGCTGGCCTCGACGGACAACCAGCTGCGCGGCCGGATCTACGATCACTACTCGTCGGTCCTCCTCTACGTCGACGAGCCGATCGAGGCGCTCAGGATCGGCACGCTCTACCGCGATGCATTTCCCGGCGAGGCGGACGCCGTGGCGGTCTACGCGACCACGCTCGCCGCGGCCGGCAAGCACGCCGAGGCGATCGCGGCCGCCGAGGAAGCCCTGCGGCTCGCCGAGGGCGAGGACACGCTCGCCGGGCTCGCGAAGGTCCTCGCGCTGTCCGGACAGCGCGAGCGTGCGAAGGAGCTCTACCAGCGCTCGCTCGAGCGCGCCGGCGCCACGCGCCGTCCGATCCGCCGCGCCGCGCTCGCGCTCCTGCAGTGGCTCGACGGAGATCCGGCCGCGCGTGCGACGATCGCCCCGTGCCTCGACGGCGGCTCCGACGCCGGAGCCCGCGAGCGCGGCGCGTGCTTGTTCGTCGCCGGCGTGATCGATCCCGCGCTCGCGGAGCCGGCCGCGCAGCAGCTCGACGCCCTCGCGGCCGCGGCGACCCCTACACGCCCCGCCTACGGCGCGCCGGCCGCGCTCGCCAAGCTCGTGCGCGCGCGGACCCGGTTCTTCGGCGGCGCATGTCTCCAGCCGCCGGCGTCCCCCGAGCCGGGCGTGCTCACCGATCCCACGCTGCCCGCCGCGTACGGCGCGCCGCTCGACTTCTACGCCGCGTATCACGTGCCGTTCTTCGCGACCTGGGCGCTGTGCGAGCGCGCAGCCTTGCTCGCCGCGAATGGCGACCGGGCAGGCGCCGCGGGCCTGCTCCGCGCCGTCGCGGACAGGGCGCCGAACCGGACGTGGCTCGTGACGACGCTGGAGCGCTACCGGTGAGCTAGGCGCTCGGCTTGAGCATCAGACGGCACGACGGATCGACGTAGTGCAGCCAGATCGGTCGTCCCTTGAAGTACTCGTCGACCGCCTGCTTGGCACCAGCCCACTCGCCGTAGTCGTCGATGATCAACACGCCGCCGTCGACGAGGCGTGGATACAGGACCTCGAGCTCCACCTTCGTGCTCTCGTACCAGTCCGTGTCGAGTCGGAGGACGGAGATCTTGTCCGGGAGGTTCGCCGGATCTCGGAGCGTGTCCTCGACGCGTCCCTTCACGAGCTGGAGCTGCGCGTCGCCGACCTCGCGCTTGAAGTTGTCGCGGACCTCGTCGATCGCCGCGTAGCACCACTCGTTGTGGTCGCCTCGGTCGAGCTTGTCGAACGTCTCCTTCGCGAGCTGGGAGTCCTTGTTCTTGCGGTCATGCTCCGTCGGCGTCGACATCCCTTCGAACGTGTCGAAGCCCCAGATCTTGGTCGACAGCTCGAGCTTCTGTCGCATCAGCCCTGCGAGGACCAGGTTCCCGCCCTTCCACACGCCGCACTCGACGAGATCGCCCGGGATGCCGCGCGCGGCGACATCCTCGATCGCGCGCATGAAGGCCCACAGCCGCAACGGACCGGTCATCGAGTATTTCGAGGACGTCTCGATCAACGTGCGCTGGAAGCCGTCGATCTCCGGGATCAACTGATCCAGCGGAGTCTTGTCGCGCACGATCCGGTACCCGGCAGCCTTCAACGCATTACGTACGAGGTGCTTCATCTCGTGGCTCTCAGGGGACCGAGGATCCGGCCAGGAAGTTGTCGCGGACTTCCTGCGCCGACAGTCCGCGGCGGTAGATCGCGGTCAGCGCAAACGTGCCTTGCCAGGTCACGGCGTTGTTGCGCTCGCTGCCGAGCTGCATCGGGAAGTTGGCCCACCCGACCGGAGCGGCCGCGGTGCTGACGGCCTCGGCGACGCCGTTGACATAGAACGTGCGCTGGGTCGAATCGGCGACGAGGACGAGGTGCGTCATCGCGGTGGTGGCCGGCGTCGTTGCGACCAGGGGGGGGCCGCCATCCGGGTCGGACGACGTCCGGATCCGGCCGACCCAGGTCGAGCCGATCTGGAAGATGCTGACGTTTCGCGAGATCACGTCCTGCGAGACACCCGCGATCATCACGGGGGTCGGACTGGCAAAGGTCGGCTGGGTCCAGACCTCGAACGTCACGCCACTCGTGCCGTTGACGACCGTCGCGACTCCGGAATCGGGGAGGGTCGAACCGAGCTCGGTGATCGGACCGAGCGTCATCGTCCCCGCGGTCGCATCCCAGGTCACGGATCCGCGTCGAACCGTCAAGTCGAGGGCGGGAACCGTCCCCGAGGTGTCACGTGCGACGGTGCCGGCGCCCTCCGAGAAGGTCCAGAGCGCGAGCAGCCCGGTGGTGGCGCGCATGGGCGGCATCGGGACGTCTGGAACGTCCGGGGGACCGTCGCCCACATCCACCGCCGCATCGACCGTCGCCCCGATCTGGAAGCCGCATCCACAGAGGATCGCGATCCAGAGGCAGGCCGCACGCACGGGCGTGAGTCTACGCCGCAACTTGCGCCGACTTCAACCTGCGGGGGGCGGCTGCAGGCGAGCCCGATGCCGTCACGAGCCACCGCGTTCACGAGAAAGTGACTTGTCGTGACTGATTATCAGACAGCTGATCTTGGAGCCGGCCGGCGCGCGGCTCGTCGATCGTCGCAAATGTCACGTCCTCGGGAGTCTGCCTGCGTTAGCTACGCGTGACGACTGGCTTTCTTGTCGCCGGCAACCTTGAACATGGTTGACTTGCCGACCCCATCAAGGGATCCTGCGTCCAAGCGTCATGACTAACTACATTGTTCGTTCAGTTCTGGTGACGGCACTCGCCGTCGCCGGATTCATTGGGTGTGCTGGGGAGACCGAAAGCCTGGGGAGCTTCGAGCAGGCGGCCGCCGTTTTGCCACCTGTCACCAACCTCCAGGCAAGCGGCGTGACCACGACGCAGGCCACGCTGACATGGGACGCGGTTCCCGGCGCAACCCTCTACATCATCCTGCGCGGCACGGCGCCGGGCAACGAGACCACGTACACGACCGCGCCTCCGGTCGCGAGCTTCCAGGAAGATCACCTGACGCCCGGATCGACGTACTCGTACCAGGTGCTCGTCGTGATCGGAAACGACTGGTCGACGCCCTCCAACGAGGTCCTGATCACCACGCTCGGTGCCCAGACGTTGCAGCCTCCGGCCAACGTCGTCGCGACGGCGACCTCGTCGTCGCGCATCACGCTGAGCTGGACGCCGGTGATGAACGCGCTCGGTTACTACATCTACCAGTCCGACGCTGGCGGACCGTTCAACTACATCGGCACGGCGCCGCCGGCTGATTCGAGCCGCAGCATCGCAGGCCTGACCTCCGCCACGACGTACAGCTTCTACCTCCAGTCCGTGTTCATCGACGGCATCTCGGCGCCCTCGGCGATCGTCTCGGCGACGACCTTCGGGACCCCCGCCGGTGTGGTCGAAGGCCACTGGAACTTTGACGAGCAGATGGGGACGATCGCGAACGACATCTCCGGCTTCAACCGCACCGGCACGCTCACCGGCGCGGTCAGCTTCGTGAACGACAAGTTCTACATCCACGACAGCCTGTCGGCGCTCGCGTCGAGCGGTGGCAGCGTCACGGTGCCGCCGGCGCCTGGCTTCGATCTCTACACCGACTTCACCGTGTCGCTGTGGGCGAAGGTCGGCGCGGGTGCAGCCGTCCACTTCGTCGGCGTACGGGATGCGGGCTGCGGTGCGGGCTGGGACATTGCCCAGGATGGCGCGAACCAGCTCCACTTCCGCGGCTCGTCGACCGACGTCCTCAGCTTTGGCCAGAGCCTGCCGGCAGACACCTGGACGCACATCGCGGTCACGTCGACGTCCGGAACGCTCCAGCTGTACCTCGGCGGCGTGCCGGTCGCGAGTGGCGCGCTCGCGGTGGCTCCGCACCTCGCGAACCCGCTGCAGATCGGCAATGCGGGCGGGTGCACGCAGAATGGCGCCTTCGTGGTCGACGACGTCGCGATCCTGAGCCGGGTGATGTCGGCCGGTGAGATCGCGACCATCGGGACGCCGCCGCCGGCGCCGACGAACCTCGTCGCGACGGTGGTGTCGTCGACGCAGGTGGATCTGGCGTGGGACCCGGTCCCGAACGCGGATCTCTACATCATCTATCGCGGCACCGGCCCCGGCACCTCGCAGTTCTTCACCACGTGGCCGGGCACCAACCCGACGTTCGACTACAACCACCTGGAGCCCGGGACGCAGTATTCGTGGCAGGTCCGCTCGGTCCGCAACAACCTCCGGTCGAACTTCTCGAACGAGCAGGTCGTCACGACGTCGGCTCCCCCGACCGCGCCGAGCAACGTCGTCGCGATGCCGGGCAGTCCGACGCGCCTCAACGTGACCTGGACCACGGTCGCCGGCGCGACCTACCACTACATCTTCGTGTCCGTGAACGGCGGCGCCTTCAGCTACCTGACCACGACCTATGCGACGCCGGCCTTCGAGGCTGCGGGCCTGACCACCGGATCGACGTACTCGTACAAGATCCAGGCGATCACGCCAGGCGGCATCTCGGCGGAGTCTGCGCCGTCGACGCCGGTCGCGGCCCCGTAGCGACCGCGCTCTCTGTTCTACGTCGAGGCCGCCCGCGAGGCGGCCTCGTTCGTTCCGGACTCAGGTCGCGCGCTGGGGCGGGACCAGACCGCGGAACCGTTGCAGCGGCTTCTCGAGCAGGTAGTAGCTCGCGGTCGCAAACCCGAGCGTCCCGGCGAGGGCAAGCGCCGCCGTCGGGTAACGGCCGAGGCCCGCCATCTTCGCGACAGCGATCGCGACCATGTGGATCAGGTAGCACATGTAACTGATCCGCCCGATGTACTGCAGGACCGGATGATTGAGGAGTGCGAGCAATGGGCCGCGCTCGAGCGATCGCACGTACACGAAGGTCGAGATCGCGAACACCGCGGTGAGTCCGAAGCCGACGACGTTGAACAGCGGGAGGTTGAGGTTCGTGCGGAAGGTCGGCACCGAGATCGAGATGGCAGCGAACACACCGACGGCGAGGATCGCGACGAGGAGGGCGGACGTGCTCCGCACGCGCAACGCATCTGGCGCATGGAGCTCGATCAATGCCAGCAACGCTCCCGATGCCAGCAGATCCATCCGGCTCGGCATCAAGGCGTAGACCGCGTCGAAGCCGAGTGGCGTGAACACGTAGCGGAACAGAGGAGCCGCGAGGATCACGGTGACGAAGCAGACGGCGAGTGCCCGGCGCGGCAGCAGCAGCACGAGGCATGGCCACAGCATGTAGAACTGCTCCTCGACCGCGATCGACCACATCGTGGAGTACGCGCCCTTGATCTGGCCATACGCCACATCGTGCACGTTGGAGATGAACGCGAAGTACCAGGCGGCATCGCCCGCTGCGATCGGCTGGACGATCAGCATCGCCGCGAGCGCGACGTAGTACGGCGGGAGGATCCGCAGGACCCGTCGGAAGTAGAACACCGCGAACGAGCGCCGGAGGCTGGTCGTCTCTCCGAGGGAGAACAGGTTCCGGGTGATCAGGAAACCGCTCAGGACGAAGAACAGATCGACGCCGACCCATCCGAGCGGCAGCTTGATCGCGTGGTGGAGGAACACGCCGAAGAATGCAAACGCGCGTAGACCGTCGAACTGCTCGATCCGCTCGCGCTCCATCCGGCGCCGCGCATCATACGACATCATGCTTCGCCGCGGAGGACCGAGGTGAGCATCCGCTCGTACTCCCCGACAATGCGTGACGCTCCAAATCGTCGCCGAGTCTCCTCGGTGATCCCCCTGCGGTCATACGTCCCGAGCTCTGCGATCGCACACTCGATCGCGTCTGCCATCGCGGGGGCGGCGGGGCTCAAGGCGAGCTGGCCGTTGACGCCGGGCGCGATGATCTCGGAGTTGGCGCCGGGACAGTCCGTCAGCACGGCCGGCGTCCCACAGGCGAGCGCCTCGAGCGCCGCATTGGGAAACCCCTCGTAGCGCGACGCGAGCACGAACAGATCCGCCGTCGCGATGTGAGGGAGCGGATCCCTGGAGAAGCCGGCGAACGTCACCGCATCCGAGATGCCGAGGGAGCGAGCCAGGTCCTGCAAGGGTTCGCGATCGGGACCGTCCCCGTAGATCGTGAGGTGCACGGCCGGGTGGCGGCGACGAACCTGCGCGATGGCGCGGAGCAGGAGATCGAAGCCCTTCTGGTGCGCGAGGCGTCCGACGCTGACCAGCGCCGGTGTGCCCGGGAGACGCGCGACGGTCCGCGCGGCCACGGCAGCTTGCACGGCGTCGACGTCGATGGGATTCGAGATCACCTCGAGGCGCGAGCGTCGACCGAGGAGCGCGCGCAGATCCGTGCCCATCGCGCGACTCTGGCAGACCACCGCGTCGGCTCCGCGGAGGGTCGCGATGGTCAATGCACGGGCAACCCGGTGCTTGACCAGCGACAGCTTGACCAGCTGCGCGAAGTCCGCGGTCAGATCGTTGGCCTGCCGGAGCACAACGCGCGTTTGACGGCGAAGCACCGGCCGGATCGCGCCGATGGTGAACGACATCCGCAGGGTCGCGAGGACGATGTCCGGAGCCGCGCCGCGCACGAAGCGCAGCGCACGCAGCAGTGGATACCGATCGCGGAGGGAGGTCGTCCTCGTGATTCCCAGGATGTGGACCGGGACATCGGCCGGAAGCCGCTGGAGGTAGTGGCCTTCGGGATCACTGACCAGGAGGCTGGGAGCGAAGCGTCGCCGGTCGACGCCGCGGAGCAGCTCGAAGATCACACGGTCGGGCCCCGCCTGATCGAGCGCCGGGATCGCGAACAGGACCTTGATGGGCTGCGGTGCGGTCATCGCTCGCTTCGGCGCTCGCGCTCCGTCCAGCGAGCTTGTGCACGTGCACGCGCGACCCGTGCCAGCGCCGATCCAACCGGACCGAGCCGGAGCAGTGCCCGCAACATCCACATCTTCGGATTGCCGCGGACGGTGTCGGGATACGCCGCGAGCCCGAAGTGGACGGCTCGGCGCGCCGTCAGCCGCCGTCCCTCGGCGAGGGAGACCAGGCCACGGAGCGCCACGTCCTGCTCGACGAACGCTCGGGAGATCTGCTCGCGGTCGAGGCCGGCCTTCTCGAGGACATTGTCCGGCAGGTTGAAGGTCGCGACGTACTGATCGGTGAGGTGCTTGAGTGCTCCGGAGCGGGCCTCGATCGCATTCTGCCCCCCGCCGTGAACGCGATAGTCGAACAGCGCCTTGTCGACGAAGTAGACGGTGTCGGCGACGGCCAGCACCTTCCACAAGAACCACTTGTCGGGGTTCATCAAGCGCCCCCCCGCATACCCACCGACGGCATCGTGCAGGGCACGCGGATAGCACGTCGTCGCAAACGGCAGCGGCGACCGCAGCAGCTCCAGCGAGCGGCGCAGCAGCTTCCCCGCCGGCATCGAGCGCACCGGCGCTCCAACCGACAGGCTCAACGCGGCTTCGTCCGAAGCGTCGCGCCACAAGCGCTCGTCCGCCGCGAGCTGGCCGGTCTCCCGGCCCTCACCGTCGATGATCGTCGACGCCGAGCCCCACACGGCGCGGTCGGCGGCCGCGCCCAGGGCGGCCTCGAGCCGCTGATACACCTCGATCGCGCCCGGCCTCATCCGATCGTCGGACGACAGGAGCAGCATCCGGCGCCCCTGGGCGAGGCTCGCGACGCGCTCGAGGTTGGCGGAGAACCCGATGTTGCACGGGTTCACCGAGAGCCGCAGGCGCGCGTCACGGAATGCCTGCACGACTTCGACCGAGGCATCGGTGCTCGCGTTGTCAGTCACCACGACCTCGACGTCTGCCGGCGCCTGCGACAACACGCTCGTGATCGTTTCGCCGATGTAGCGAGCGTAGTTGAAGTTCGGGATGAGGACGGAGAGCGAGATGGCGTTCGTCATGGTGTTGGCTTCGGATCCGGTGTCTTGAGGATGGCAAACAGTGCCAGCAGTACCCAGAGCAACGTGAAGCGCATCCCTTGGTGGGCGACCGTGTACAGCAGAGGCGGAAGCAACATCAAGATCGCCCGGAACGACGCGCCGCGGATGACACGCGCCAAGAAGATCAGAAACAACAGCGATCCCACGAGGCCGTAGCTGAACAGGATCGTTCCCGCCGACGAGTGGATCTCCATGCTTCCGATCGCCGTCGTCTCGGCGAAGCGCCCCACGTTCCCCTCGCCGGCGCCCAGGACCAGGTACTGCTTGTTCTCCCACACACGATCGTAGCCGCGACCCTCGAAGAACCCGAGCTTGGTCTCGCGTCTCTCGAGGAAGCGGGTCTGGGACGTGTCGAAGGCCTGGGTGAACGTGTCGCCCGCGAACACGAGCCCGGCGGCGATCAGGCAGCCGAGCACGATCAACCGCGG
>JAGSPR010000258.1 GCA_018262455.1 Deltaproteobacteria bacterium
GACGACGACGCCAAGGGCAAGAAGAAGTAGTCGCTACTTCAGCAGCTGATCGAGCATCGCCTTGATCGTCACGTTGACCTCGGGCTGCGAGGCCTGACGGAGGCGGCCGATCTCGAACACCTGGTCCAGGGCCGGGTCGTGATGGAGCCCCTTGCGATCGAGCTTCATCCGGACCTTGAGGTTCGCGCCGAGGTACTCGATCTCGAGCGTGACGCTGTTGATGCCCCAGTCCTTGGCCATGTGCGCGGGCGGGGCGAACTTGCCCTCGAACCGCTGGCCCGCAGGTGAGGACTCGATGTCCTCCACGCGGTAGTCCATCGCGCCCATCGCGTCGCGCAGCCGCTCGATGTCCGGGTTGCGCATCGTGAGCGAGATCATGGCGTCGATGTCGACGGCCCAGTTGATGTCGACCTGGCCGCGGATCTCCCAGCTCACTTCCTTGTTCGTCATCGAGGTGCCGGCCGGCACCCGGAGCGAGAACGGCAGTGGCAGGACGTCACCGTGCTGGGCGCGCCACGGGCCCTGGCGCACGAGCACGCGGTCCCACACGTGCTCCTTCTCCCAGCTCTGACCGAGGGCCGACTTGCGGCGGTGGATCTCGACGAGCTCGACCGTGATCGACGCGACATTCTCGCTGTCGGTCGCGGTGAATTCGACGAAGCCGTCGAGGTTGGCGCCGCTCCAGTGCGTGTCCTGCCGCAGCGCGAGCAGCAGCACGCCGTTGTCGTTGCTGCCTTGCTTGCGGTACGCGAACTCCGACGGCAGCGGCGTCGACGCCCCGCTCGAGGCGCCCGCCGACATCGACATCGACATCGACGCGCTCGGGGCAGGCGTCGGCTGCGTCACGATCGGCGGCCCCCCCGCCGAAGCCTGCGCGTAGTCGTTCTTGCGAGCCGCGATCAGCGCCGCGAGCTCGGGCGGGACGTGTTGCGCCATCGCCGTCTTGCTGCCGTCGACCTCCCACATGACGCCGAGCTGGACGTGGCCGAGCCAGACCTGCTGGCCGGGCGCGAGCACCGAGGCTTCGTGGCCGAGGCTCTGGCCATTGACCCACGTGCCGTTCGCCGAGCCCAGGTCGCGGATGTACGTCTGACCGTCGGCAAACCAGATCTCGGCGTGGCGGCGCGACAGCGTGGGATCCGCGTGGGCAAGCTGGCAGGCCGACGGGTCGCGGCCCGCGAAGATGCGCGTCCCCTGGCCGGCAAGCTTGTACTGCGCAGACCCCAGCTGCAGATTGACCGTCATGCCCTCGACGGTAACACGCCCGTGTTATGCCTCGAGCCCGGAGCGCAACCCGGCGTCCTACCCGGAGCGCAACCGGCGTCCTACCCGGAGCACAAATGAGTCACGAAGATCAGGACATCGAGGTTCCCGAGGCCAAGCTCGTGAAGGACGAGCTCAAGGCGCTCGGCGCCGAGGGCCCGCCCCCCGCGGGCACTCACACCGTTCCGCTCGGCGAGCTGCGTGGCGACATCACGTGGTCGACCATCGTCGCGGGCCTGATCGTCGCCGTGATCATGGGCGCCTCGTACCCGTACATGGTGCTGAAGCTCGGGTTTGGCCCCAACGTCTCGGTGGTCGCGGCGTTCTTCGGGTTCCTGTTCCTCCGGCTCATCGACCTGGCCCTCCGCCGGCGCAGCTACAACCGCTGGCAGAACAACCTGGTCGAGGCCGCCGGCACGAGCGCAGCGCAGACCGCGTTCATGTGCGTGTTGCTCGGGGCGTTCGACATCCTCACCTACAACACCGCGGACACCGGGCAGCCGTTCCAGATGCGGCTCTCGCCGCTGACCTCGTTCTTGTGGCTCACCGCCGCGGCGACGCTCGGCGTGCTGATGGCGGTGCCACTGCGCCGGCACTTCGTCGTCGACGAGAAGCTGCCGTACGTCGATGGGCTGTCGACCGCGGAGACCATCACCGTGCTCGATCCGCCGCGTAACGCTTCGGCCGAGGTCAAGCGCAACGCGCTCGCCGCGTTCTGGGCCGTGATGGGGGGCGTGTTCCTGTCGGGCCTGCTGTTCGCGCTGCGCGCCGATGCCAAGTTCACCGACCTCATCCCCGAGGGCTGGGAGCCGCACTGGAAGATCATCGGCGGCGAGCACAACGAGTCGCTCGTCGCGGGCTGGTCCTCGATGTGGAACCTGATCGGCGGCGAGCCGGGCGCTCTCGTCGCGATGGCCGGCAGCGGGGCCGTGCTCGCCAACCTGGGCGTCGGTGCGTCGTACAGCTTGCTCAGCATCGGCTCCGGCATGCTCGTCGGGCTCCGGATCAATGTCAGCATGATGATCGGTGGCGTGCTCGCCTGGGTCGTCGCGCCGTACTTCCTCATCAAGTACGGGGTCGAGCTCCGGCACGTCACCACCGGCGAGAAGGGCCACGAGGTCGCGACCGCGCTGTTCACCCAGGCCCCCAAGCGGACCGAGGTGCTGTTCTGGGTGATGTGGCCGGCCACCGGCATGCTCGTCGCCGGTGGGCTCACCGCGCTCGCGCTGCGCTGGCGGATCCTCATCGAGACGTTCCGCAGCCTGCGCCAGGCCAAGATCGGGGGCTCGGAGTTCCCGCTGTCGATCGTCGGCCCCGGCATCGTGATCTCGGCGATCGCGCTCATCATCATCCAGCGCGAGCTGCTCGGCATGCCGGTGTGGATGACCGTCGCGGCGATCCTGCTGTCCGTCCCGCTGATGCTCGTAGGCCTCCGCGTGCTCGGCGAGACCAACTGGGGGCCGATCAGCGCGCTGTCGAACATGATGCAGGGGCTGTTCGCCGCGGTCGCACCCGGCAACATCGGCGCGAACATGGTCGCGAGCGGCACGGCGGGCACGGTCGCCACGTCGTCCGAGATGATCATGCAGGACTACAAGTGTGGCGACATGGTCGGCACCAAGCCGCGCCTGCTCACGATCATGCAGCTGCTGGCGATCCCGGTCGGGGCCGCGGCCGTGTCGCTGATGTACCCGTTCCTCGTCAACCAGTATGGCATCGTCGGCGACGAGGCCCAGCTCACCTCGCCGATCTCGAACAAGTGGGCCGGCTTCGCGCAGATCCTCAAGGACGGCGCGAGCGCGCTATCACCGTCGGCGCTCTACGCCCTCGCGATCTTCTCGGTGCTCGGCGTGATCTTCACCGTCCTCGAGGCCAGGCCGAAGCTCAAGCGCTGGGTGCCTTCTCCGACCGGCGTCGGCATCGGCATCCTCGTGCCGTTCGCCGTCGTCTCGACCATGTTCATCGGTGGGGTGATCGGCTGGGCCTGGGAGCGGCTGAACAAGAAGCAAGCCGACCTCTACATGGTGCCGCTCGGCTCGGGCTTCATCGCCGGCGAGGCGATCGTCGCGGTGTTCGCCGCGATCTACTTCGGCGTGACGCAGAGCTGACCCCTCCAGGATCACGGCAGCTTGGCGCGGGCGTGGAAGACCCGGGTGACGGTCTTGCCGTTCTCATCGACGGGCTGCGACCACGTGGCGTGCAAGATCCGGCGCGCGTTGTCGACGACGAGCGCCTCGTACTCGCCGACCCACTTGGCACCATGGCGCACGGTCGAGAGGGCGGCGAACGGGACGTCGTTGATCCGGCCCACCTGCTTGCAGGTCGCGGCGCCGGGCGTGCACACCGCGTGAGCGTAGCGCGGGCCGCGGCTGTCGTACCAGGCGACGTGCAGCAGGCCGGTCTTCGGATCGAGCGCGAGGTTCGGCACCATGTGGATCGCGCAGGCCGGGTCATCGCCGATCCGGGTCCGCTTCCAGGTCTTGCCCTGGTCCTTCGACGCGGCAACGACGAGGTCCCACTTCGCGTCGCGGGTGCCGCGCGTGTAGACGAGGTAGATCCACTTGCGGGCGTCATCGAGGGCGATGCTCGGGTTGGCGAAGAAGAACGGCAGGGACTCGCCGGTCCGGCTGATCCGCTGAGGTGCGGTGAACGTGGTGCCGCCATCGCTCGAGCTCGCGTACTCGATCGTCTGGTCTGCGGAGCCATACGCGCCGCCGGGGCCGCCGTTGATCGTCACCAGGTGGAGCGTGCCGTCCGAGCCGACCGCGAGGTCGCCGTAGATTCCGATGAGCGGCGTCTGCGCAGGACCGAAGGTCACACCGTGATCGCGCGACGCGCGGACGCGCAGGCCGCTCGCCGCGTAGGCCACGTACACGATCTCCTCGGACCTGCGCTGCGGATCGCGACCGACGACCACCATCGGCTTGTCGAGGCAGTCCGGCTCGTCGGCGGAGCAGTCGCCCGCTTCGTGCACCGGCACCGGCGTTGACCAGGTTGCCCCGCGGTCGGTCGAGGTCGCCATCGCGATCTCCTGGTGGTCCGAGCGGCCGTCGAAGCCGAGCCACACCGCATAGAGCTTGCCGGCGCGGTCGCGGGCGAGCCACGGATCGAACGCGCTCTGCCGGCCGGTCGAGAACGCCTGCTGGGACACGCGATTGGCGGCGTCGATCCGCGCGAGGGCGAGCGCGTTGCCTTCTTGGATCGGTCCGCGGGTGAGGTAGAGCGCGACGAGACTGCCATCATCGGCGACCACGGCGCTCGGCTCGAGCTGGTAGAGACCTGGCGAGCTCGCGGTCGACAGCGCGGTCGCCGGCGCGAACGCCGGGTCGCGCGCGAGGCCCACAGGCGCGGGGCAGATCCGCGGCACGATCGTCGCGGTGTTGGGGATCATGCAAGCCTGCCACTGCGGGTCGCAGACGTAGCCCTCGGCGACCCGGCATTCGGCGTCCGAGCTGCACTTCGCCATGCAGAGCTCGCCCGCGCGCGGGGTCTCGACGCAGGTCCCGTCGTCGCACGGCTCGCCGGTCAGGCCACAGAACGAGGTGCAATAGCCACCCGGCAGCGGGCTGCACATGCGATCGCCTCCACATGGTCGATCGGCGACCGGTCGAGCACGCGAGCAGGCCGCACCGAGCGCGGGCGCCACGGCGGCATCGGCGGCGGCATCGGCGGCCGCCGAGACCCGGGCATCGGGGGCTGGGAGCGGGCGGGGCGGCAGGGGGCTCGGCGCGGGCGCACTCGTCCCCGAGCAGCCGAGGGCCAGGAACATGAATAGTCCGCGAAGCTGCACCGTCCGAGCTAGCCACGACAGGCCCCAACGTCGCAACCGAGCGAGGCGCCCTCGCGATATGGTCCACCCATGAATCGACTCGTGACCGCTGCCCTCTTGATGTCGAGCGCCACGTTCGCCATCGCGCAACCCACGACCAAGCCAGCGCCCCCCAAGCCGGCGCCCCCCAAGCCGGCGCCTCCTGCCGTGCAGGTGCCAGCGGTGGGCGACGTCCTGGCCCCGAACGGAGGCGAGAACTGGCCGAAGCTCGAATGGCTGTACGACGTGCCGGCCATGACGGATGCCGCCGGCAAGATCGTGATCCACTGGTTCTGCGCGCCCAAGATCGCCGCCTGCACCGACGATCTCGCGCGGATCACCACGCTCAAGGAGAACTCGAATCGCGTCTACGTGATCGCGTACATCAACGGCACCAAGCGTGATGCCCAGAAGCTCGATCCGATCCGCGAGAGCGAGGGGGTCGGTCGCGGCACGCTCGCGTTCGGCAAGAATGTGACCTCGGTGTTCAAGTCGCTGGGGCTCATCGGCCCGGTGTCGTTCGTCGTCGATGTCGAAGGCAAGGTGGCGCAGATCACCACCGGCTCGTCGCCCGCCGAGCTCGACGCGCGCGACGCCAAGGTCAACGCACTCGCCGCCGGGATCAAGGAGTACGCGGCCACGGTCGATGGCCCCAAGGTCGTCAAGGCAGGCGACAAGTTCAACCTGGGGATGACCATCAAGCTCGCCGGCTGGCTCACCTACAGCAAGAAGCCGGGGACGACCCTCGAGTTCAAGGTGACGCCGCCCAAGGACATCAAGTGTGACAACACCACGCTCAAGGGCGATCAGCTGAAGCCCGTCAACCAGACGCTCACCGCGAGCGTGAGCTGCACCGGCCCGAAGGGCAGCTACGAGCTCCGCGGCATCTTCAACTTCAGCTACGACACGCCGAGCGGCGCCACGGGCCTCGGCACCGACGGCGCGAGCTACAAGTTCGAGATCAAGTAGCTCACCGCTCGAGCAGGCGGTGCTCGAGCGCCGCCGGCAGCGTGCGGAAGTCGAGCTCGGTCGTCTTGAAGATGATCTCGAGCGTGCGGCTGATCCGGGTCATCGCGTGCTCGAGCATGGCACTCGCGGCAGGATCGCGCTGGACCGCCTCGCCGAACCGGTTCCAGTCGCGCTCGCATCCCCGCAGCGGCTTCTGGATCCGGTCGCGTGCGACGTGGGCCCGATCATCGTGCTTGGTGTCGTCGGAGATGTTCTCGATCACCTGCATCGTGGCGCCGAGCTCGCCGAGCAGATCCTCGGTGTGCTTGCCGAAGAAGTTGCCGAGGGCGCGGACGCCGCGCTCGGGCGTCTCGACGTTGTCGCGCGCGATCTCGCAGAGATCCTGCAGCCGCGCCGCGAGCTTCTCATCGGGCGCCTTGCTCGAATTGAGGCAGCCGCCCGCGGTCCGGAAGCCAAGCACCACACAACCGGCGACCAGCGTGCCGGCGAGCCAACCCGTCATCTTCATGGCCGGGAATGTAGCTCGGGTTCGGCCGGATGCTACGGCGAGGGCGCGGGTCCAGCCGGTTCGATCGCGGGAGGGGCGGCGGCCGCTCCGGACCACAGGAGCGTGAACAGCAATCCGAGCAGGCTCACGCCGGTCGGGATCATGGCCCACGCCACGATGTGCCCGGTGTCGAGCATCGCGCCGCCTGTCGGAGGCGCGCACGCCATCGCGACCGAGCCGAGCGAGCCCGAGATCCCGAGCGCGACGCCCTGCTCGTGACGGCCGACCGCCTGCGTGATCCGGCTCGTGAGTACCGGACGCAGCACGCCCTGGCCGAACGCCGAGATCGTCGAGCCGATCACGAGCATCTTCACGCTGTCGGCGAACCCGACCACGGCGTAGGAGATCGCGGCGGCCACGAACGCCATGATCGTCAGCCTGAGCTCGCCGAACTTCTTCACCAGGCGGCCGAGCAAGCCGCCTTGTAGCAAGATGCCGAGCAACCCGGAGTACGCGAACAGGTACCCGACCTCGTCGGCTCCCCAGTGGAAGTGCTCGTTGTGCTCAGCGAACAGCGCGAAGCCGCTCATGAACAGCGAGAACGAGAACGAGAACAGGAAGAACTGGGTGTACAGCGCGCGCAGCCCGGGCCGGCCGAAGTACTCGGCATAGACGCGCCAGTCGAACGCGCTCGGCCGGCGCCCACCCGGCCCGACGTCTCCCGTCTGGGCCTGCGGAGGCGCTTCCTTCGGGAGCAGCAGGTAGGTGCAGGTGATCGAGAACGCCGATAGACACGCGGCGACGATGAACGGCAGGTGCAGGCTGCCCGGCGTGTGGAAGCACGTCAGGTGAGGCGCCTGCGCGCCGGCCGCGTAGGTCAACGTACAGAACGACTCCTCGCCGATGCTGCCGAGCGCGCCGCCGAGCGCGGGGCCGAACATGAAGCCGAAGCCGAACGCGATCCCGATGACGCCGAATGCCTTCGCGCGGTTCTCGGGTTTCGTGTGATCGGAGATATAGGCCTGCGCGATCGACAGGTTACCTGCCGTGAAGCCGTCGATGATCCGGCCGAGGAACACCATCCAGAGCGAGCTCGACGCGGCCAGGACGAGGAACCCGATGCACGTGCCGATCTGGCTGATCATGAGCAGCGGCTTGCGACCGTGCTGATCCGAGAGTTGGCCGATGATCGGGGTCGCGATCAGCGAGCACACCGCGTAGACCGACACGAGCAGCGTCGCGACCAGGGGCGAGGCGCCGAACTTCTCGGCGTAGAACGCGAGCAGCGGGATGACGATCGTGAAGCCGAGGACGTCGACCAGGACGATCAAGAACATCGGCAAGAGCGGGGACCTCTGGCTCATGCAGCAGGCAGCTTCGCGAAATCCGTGAAAAACTGAAATCCCGGTCGAGCCCTTTCGCACGTCCCTGGCGGCCTGAGGTACGATCGTTTTGGATGGGGCTCAAACGCGCGCTCGCCGTGGTCGTGGCGATCACGCTTGCCACCGGCTGCTTTGGCTACAACAAGTCCGCCAAGCGGTGGGCGTACGTGGGCAACACCGTGCTGATCCTGGGAGGGGGCGGTGCGATCGCGGCGGATCAACTGTCGTCCAAGGAAGTCCCTTCGATGACCACCACCGCGGCGCGCACCTACGAGCCGCCGTTCTCGGGCGCCCTGCTCGCCGGGGTGGTCCTCGTGACCGCGGGCCTCGTCGGAATCGTGTTTACCGCGACGCGTCCCAACCTGAAGACGTCGCGCTGAACCGTCGGCAGTCTAGGACGACAGCTCAGCGGCCAGGGCGCGTAGCTCGGCGACCGGCTGCCGCGCGCACCCGATCTGGGTTGCGAGCGACACGACCTCCCCGATCACGAGGACCGCGGGCAGCTCGGTCTCGACCGAAGTCAGGCCGATCGTGGCGAGCTCGCCTGTCCAGGTCAGGCCGTCGGGATGCGACGCGCCGAACACGATCGCGGCCGGCGTGGAAGACGCCCAGCCGCGCGCGATCATGCGCTCGGCGATCGCGCCTCGGGTCGCAAGGCCCATCAGCACGACCACGGTCATCGCGCCAGGTGCGATCCCGTCGAGGATCGGGCCGAACGCGGCCTCGGCATGCCCCGAGACCACGGCGAACCCGGCCGCCAGGCCACGGTGCGTGACCGGGATCCCGGCGAGCGCCGGTGCCGCGATCGCCGATGACAGGCCGGGGACGATCTCGTACGCGATGCCGGCGGCTGCGAGCGCGAGCGCCTCCTCGCCGCCGCGACCGAGGACGAACGGATCGCCGCACTTGAGCCGCACGACTCGCTGGCCGCGCTGCGCCGCGCGGATCATGAGGCGGTGGATCTCGTCCTGGTCGATCGAGGGCCGACCGGCGCGCTTGCCGACGAAGAATCGCTGCGCCTTGGGAGCAAGCTCGAGCAGCTCGGGTGGTACGAGCGCATCGCTGAGGACGAGGTCGGCATCGCGCAGCCGGCGCACTGCGCGGAGGGTGAGCAACTCGGGATCGCCGGGGCCTGCGCCGACGAGCGAGACAAGTCCTGGCGTGGTCATGACGTCGCTCCCGGATCGGGCGCGCGGGCCGCATAGAGCTCGGCGAGGGCGCGCAGCAGCAACGGACGGCGCTCGGCCATCGGGACCTTGGCAGCCTTCCACTCGGCGCGCGTCGCGATCGCCACGTCGATCCAGCGTTCGAGATCGATCGGCAGCATCGCCTCGAGCGCCTCGCGCAGGAGCCCCGCGAGGGCTGGGGCGACCCCGCCGGTGGAGATCGCGATCTCGACCTCGCCCCGGCGAACCACGCCTCCGAGGAACGCGGTGGCCGAGTCCTTGTCATCGACCGCATTGACGAACAGGCCACGGGCCGCCGCTGCGGTTGCGACCTCGCGGTTGACCTCGGGAGGCGCGGCCGCCACGACCCAGTACGCGCCATCGAGGTCGCTCGCGATGAACTCGCGCTCGAGCACCGTCTCGACGCGTGGCCGGATCGTGGGATCGATCTGCGGTGCCACCACCGTGATTCGCGCGCCGGCCGCCACCAGGCCGTCGAGCTTGCTCGCCGCCACCGGCCCGGCCCCCACGACGACGACGCGCAGGCCGGCGAGCTTGAGGAACACGGGGTAGCAGGCTGCGGTCATCGATGGAACCGGAATGGATTGTACGCACATCGTTGGCGTACCGATGCGAGCGTCCCCA
>JAGSPR010000569.1 GCA_018262455.1 Deltaproteobacteria bacterium
AGCCCGTCGGTGCGGCGGCGCGCTACGCGGCGCGGCTCGCGAAGGACGAGCTGATCGTCGTCGCGGATTTCGGCGGCGGAACGACGGACTTCTCGGTGATCCGCGTCGGGCCGACCGACGCCGGCACGGTGCTCGCGAACGGCGGCATCGGGATCTCCGGCGACGCGTTCGATGCGCGCGTGATCGACGCGGTGGTCGCGCCCGCGCTCGGTCGCGGCACGACCTACCGCGACGAGCTCGGCGGCGAGGCCCCGGTGCCGGCATGGCTCTACGGCAAGCTGCGGCGCTGGCACCACCTGTCGTTCCTCCGCGAGGAGTCGACGATGCGGCTGCTCGAGCGCGTCGGCTATGGAGCGCTCGATCCGACGCGGTTCGAGCGGCTGATCCGCGTCGTCGACGAGGAGCTCGGCCTCGTCCTCCACCGCGCCGTCGAGGGTGCGAAGGTCCGGCTGTCCGCGAACGAGAGCGACTCCGTCGACTTCGATGCGATCGACCTCGACCTGCCGGTCACTCGCTCCGGGTTCGACTCCTGGATCGCCGACGATCTGTCCGTGATCGACGGCGTCCTCGACGACGTGCTCGCGCGGTCCGGCGTCGAGGCGGGCGCGATCGATCGCGTGTTCGCGACGGGCGGCAGCTCGCTGGTCCCCGCGGTGCGCGGCCGGCTCGCGGGGCGGTTCGGCGCGGACAAGCTCGTCGGGGGCGAGGAGCTGACGAGCGTCGCGTGGGGCCTCGCCGCTCGGGCCCGCCAGGTGTTCGGCTGATCGGGGCGGCCCCACCGCATCTCTTGGACGATCCGTCGGCTGACCTGCTACAAAGAGGACCGATGCGTGCTCTCGCCGCCGTGCTCCTGCTCGCTGCCTGCGGAGGCGACGATGGCCCCGCGCCGTTCACCGATACCGGGGGAACCCTCGCGATCGCCGACTGCGGCTATTCGGTGACCACCCGGATCGGCGCGGAGCCGCCGCGGGTGGCGGACACCTTCCTCGGTCCCGACCCGACCCCGCGCCTCGTCCACCTCGGGATCGCGGGGGATCCGCAGACCTCGATGGTGGTCCAGTGGCGCACCGTCGACGAGACGACGACCACCACGACCGTGCGCTACGGCGTCGGGGCCAACCTCTCGGAGGCCGAGCTGACCGAGACGGTGACCGGCATCCAGTTCGCGTACGAGGCGCTCGGCGAGGACATGCCGCGGATCCATCAGGTCCACCTGTGCGGCCTCGCGCCCGGCACGTCGTACAGCTACCAGGCAGGTGCCAAGGGCCACTTCTCGCCGATCTACACGTTCCGCACGGCGCCCGACGTCGTCGCGCATCCCGATGCGGAGGTGCTGTTCGGCTACGTCGGCGACTCGCGTGACGGCTACGACGTCTGGGGACAGATCGTCGCGAACTACGTGAGCCGCTCGCCGGATCTGCTCCTGTACACCGGAGACGCGGTCACCATCGGGATCGCGCAGGACGAGTGGGAGCTGTTCCTCGGGGTCGGCGAACCGCTGTTCGCGCAGGTGCCGATCGTGTTCGCGCACGGCAACCACGAGGTCAACTCGATCAACTACTACTCGCAGTTCGCGATGCCGGGGAACCAGGAGAACTTCGGCTTCGACTACGGCTTCGCGCACCTCACCGTCGCGAACGACACGCCCGGCGAGAACGACACGCTGACCGGCACGGTCGTCGACTTCCTGCGCGAGGACTTCGAGGCGAGCAAGTCCGCCCGGTGGAAGCTGCTCATGCACCACCAGCCGATGTGGTCGGCCTCGAACCACGGCTCGAACATGACCTTGCAGACCGCGTGGATGCCGCTGATCGATCAGTACGGGCTCGACCTCGTGCTCAACGGGCACGAGCACAACTTCGAGATCACGCACCCGCTGCGCGGCGGCCTCGTACAGCCGTCGACGGCGAACGCGACGGTCTACGTGGTCGCGGGTGGCGCCGGTGCAGAGCTCCATGCGAACGGCACGGGGTTCTGGACCGCGTACTCCGAGAGCACGCACGGCGCGGCCGTGCTCCGCGTGCGGCGTGATCAGCTCGTGCTCGAGGCGTTCCGCGCCGATGGCACGCTGCTGCCGATGAGCTTCTCCAAGACCAAGCCGTGATCGTGCGCGCTGCGGTCGCGCTCCTGGCGATCGTGTGCGGCGCCGTGATCGCGCACGCCGACGTCGCGCCGGATCCGATCGAGCTCGCGGCCGACGAGGCCTTCCGTGCGGCCCAGCAGCGTGCAGCGGCCGGCGATCCGGAGGCGCTTGATGCGTTCGAGGCGATCGGGAACGGGCGGCCGATCACGCGGTGGACCGACGACGCGTGGGCCGAGGCGGCGCGGCTCGCCGAGCGCGCCGGTGACTACGTACGGGCGCGCCGTGCGCTCGATCAGGTGATCGCGACCGGCACCGACGACCAGCTGGTGCGGCGCGCGCGAGGGACGCTCGCACGTCTCGCGGCGATGACGGGCGATGGGCGGTGGGACGCGGTCGCGAAGGAGCACGAGCGGCTCGTTACCGCGGTGTTCGGGGGGGATGATCCGCGGGCGGAGCTCGCGGCGCTCGCGGCGCTCGTCGACCAGCACCCGGCGTATCCGCGCGCGAATGGGGTGCGCGGCGCGATCGCGCGCGGCTGGGAGCAGGAGGGCGATCGCGCCCTCGCGCTGCGCTGGTACCGCGCGGCGGCGGTGGCGGGCGTCACCGAGCCTGGACGGCGATCGCACCTCGAGCTCGTGCGCGCGCTGCTCCGCGCCGACGACCTCGATGCCGCGGAAGCGGAGATCGGCCTGCTCGTGCGCGGCGAGCAGGGTGCGGGCGCCGGGCGCGCGGGCGCGACGGTGGTGGACGGTGCAGGCCTCGCGGCCGTTCGCGAGCAGCTCGCCGTCGCCCGGCAGCGCGCGTGGATCCGCCGCGGGCTGTGGGCGGCGATCGGGGTGCTGCTGCTCGTCGCGCTGCTCACGCTGCGACGAGAGCTCGGTTCGCTCGCGGCCGCCGGCCGGCGCCTCGCGCGGCCGCCGATCGAGGTGCTGTTCCTGGCGCCGCTCGCGGCCGTCCTGATCCTCGTCGGGTACAGCGGCAATCCCCTGGTGGCGCACGCGGTGCGCGACATCGCGCTCGGCGGCGTCGTGATCGCGTGGATCTCGGGCGTGCTCTTCGAGGCGGTGCGTGCGCGACACGGTCGGGTGCCCGTCCGGCGCGCGCTGATCCAGGCTGGGGTCGCGCTGGTCGCGGTCGCAGCGATGGCGTACCTCGCGCTCGATCGCGATCGGCTGCTCGATCTGGTCGACGAGACCTGGCGCGGCGGACCCGGCCTGCGGTGAGAAGGGTCAGGTCGCGGAGGGCAGGGCGACGCGCATCGTCGTGCCGGCGCCGGCCGTGCTCGTCGCCTCGATCGTGCCATCGTGGGCTTCGACGATCCGCTTGGCGAGGGTCAGGCCGAGGCCGACGCCGCCGGTCTCGCGCGAGCGGCTGCGCTCGCCGCGGAAGAACGCGGTGAACACGTGCGGCAGATCCTCGGCGCCGATGCCGAGGCCGCGATCGGCGACCTCGAACACGACCCGCGAGCCGTCGAGCCGCACCGAGATCGCGGTCGGGCGTCCCGTGTCGGGCGTGTACTTGTGCGCGTTCTCGAGCAGGTTGTCGAGGACGCGACGGACGAGCATCGGATCGACTTCGAGCATCGGTAGGTCGGGCGCGACGGTGATGTCGAGCGTGCGCTCGGGATGG
>JAGSPR010000259.1 GCA_018262455.1 Deltaproteobacteria bacterium
CCTGACCGAGCTCAAGGTCGATGCGTCGGGCTCCTCGGCCAAGGTCTCCTGCAAAGTCAGTATGTTACTCGCGAGTTACCCCGAGAAGAGCATGTTCGGGTTCCTCAACGGCGGCGCCGCGGTGCAAGCTAGCTCGTCGCCCAGCGAGATTTCGCTGGCAGGGCAGGATTGCGTGGCGGCCGTCATCGAAAGCTTGATCACGAAGCAGATTGTTCCGACGATCAATTCCAAGGTCGGGCCCTAGCCCTCACACCATGACCAAAGCAGGCGATACCCGCGGCTACAAGCGGAGCTGGAAGAACCTCTTGATCAACAAGAAGTACCAGCTGCGCTTCACGCTGTTCATGGTGGGGCTGTCGGCCTTGTTGATGGGCGGCCTCGGATTCTGGATCATGGTCGTCGCGAACGAGACGACGAAGGTCAGCATCACCAGCGAGCGCGGCAAGCGCTGCGAGCCCGTTCCGACGATCGAGGCGCCGCACGAGGAAGCTCCGGCGCCCGTGACGCCGATGAAGCTGCCCGATGGGCCGGATGGTGCGGGTTCGCAACCTGTGCGGCCTGGCGGGTCCAAGATCAACGTCACGCTCGATGAGATGGAGGTTCCCAAGCCCCAGCTCGTGATCCCGGCCGTGCCGAAGGATTTCGGCGCGAAGGTGGTCGAACACTGGACGTGCGAGGTCTCGATCGCTTCGAAGGTCGTCGCACTGGAGCGCGGCCGCATGCAGATCCTGCTGGCGCTGATCGCCACCGGCCTCCTGCTGGTGTTCGGGCTCGCCGCGTACGGGATCAAGATGACCCACCGGGTGGCCGGGCCGCTGTTCAAGGTCCAGCTCTACCTCGCGAAGATGCGCAGCGGCCGGTTCGACAAGGTCTACAACCTGCGCAAGGGCGATCAGCTCGTCAGCTTCTACGACCACTTCAAGCTCGCGCACGCCGGCATCGTGAAGATGCAGGAATCCGACATCGAGCGCATGACGTCCGTGATCGCGGCAGCGGAAGCGGCCGGGGCAGGCGACCACCCGTCGGTGGTTGCGATGCGCGAGATGCTCGCGCGAAAGAAGCAGTCCCTTGAGTGATCCCACCGCTGCCACGCCGGCCGCCGCAGGACCGCGACCGAAGTACAAGCGCAAGCTGTCGAACTACATGCTCGATAAGCGGCTGCAGCTTCGCTACATCCTCGTGGTCACGATCCTGTCCGGCCTCATCGCGGGCGCGCTCGGCCGGATGATCTATCACCAGCAGAGCCTGTCGACCCAGTCGATCGAGGAAGACCTGTTCGAGCTCGCCGGCGGTGACGACAAGGACGTCAAGAACATCACGAACGACTACGAGAAGCAGGATCGCATGCTCGTCTACAAGATGGTCGGCGCGGGCATCGGCCTCGTGATCATCCTGTCGCTCTACCTCGTGATCATGACCCACAAGGTCGCCGGCCCGCTGTTCAAGGTCTCGATGTATTTCGATCGGATGGCCGAAGGCAGGCTCGGAAACGTCACCCCGCTCAGACGAGGCGACATGTTGCAGGACTTCTACGTCAACTTCAAAGACATGCACGACGCCGTCCGGGCGAGTGCGGCGGAGGATGTGGTCGCGCTCGAGTCTGGTCTGAAGAACCTCCGCGAATCGCGCAACCAGGGGGACTACCGCGGCGAGGCTCACTCCAAGCTCGCCGAGGAGCTCGACCTGCTGGAGCAGCACCTCGTTCAGCGCAAGAAGCAGCTTGGCTAGGCTGTTCTACGACCCGTCCCGCGAGCGCTACCGCACGTGGCTCGGCAAAGACTGAGCTAGAGTGACGCGCATGGGCTTCTTCTCGAAGTTGAAGGGCGGCATCTCGAGCAAAGCGAACAGTGCTCTCGACCGGGCGATCGATCCCGAGAAGGAGCTCGACATGGCGATCCTCGAGCTCGAGGAGGGCCGCAAGAAGGCGCTCCAGGAGCTCGTCTCGTACAAGGCGACCGCGAAGACCCTCGAGCAGGACGTCGAGAAGTACAAGGCGAAGGCGACCGAGTGGGAGCGCCGCGCGATGGTAGCGGTGCGCGCCGGCGACGACGAGGCCGCGAAGACCGCGCTCAAGGAGAAGAAGGCCGCGGAGGCTGAGGTCGTCAAGATCGAGCGCGACATGCACGAGGCCGCGAGCTACGCGATCCAGCTCAACAAGAGCCGCAAGGAGTTCGAGACCAAGCTGAAGGTCATCAAGCTCCGAAAGGGCACGCTCGCGACGCAGATCGCGGCAGCGCGCTCGGCCAATGGTGACGCGTTCGGAAACGACTCGTCGGTGTGGGACCGGTTCCAGCAGGCCGAAGACCGGATCGACTCCGAAGCGATCGCGACCGAGGTCGACTCGGCCATGCGTGGCGAGGACATGGAGGCCCACATGTTCGACGCCAAGCTGGCGCGCGCCGCGAGCGACGCGAACCTGCTCGGCGTGCCTGACGGCCCCGAGGACGCGCTGTCGAAGCTCAAGACCAAGATGCTCGCAGAGAAGGCGGCCAAGGCGCAGAAATCGCTCGAAGCTGCAAAACCCGAAGCGCCTGGTCCTGCCGACGACAAGCCCAAGAAGTAGCCCGTGACCGACCCGTGTCTTCCCCGACCAAAGCTTCAGGTCGTGCTGTTGTCCAATCGTCGGTCCCCTTATAGTGCCCGCTGATGGGTGACGAGGATCCAGACCTCGAACTGGCTCGCCAGGGCGACCGAGACGCATTCGGTCGACTCGTTCGGCAGCATCAACGACGCGTGTACGCCGCAGCCTTGCATATCCTCGGAAACCACAGTGACGCCGATGACGTCACGCAGGAGAGCTTCGTTCGCGCCTATCGCGGCCTGAAGACCTTCGATGGTCGAGCCGACTTCTTCACCTGGCTGTATCGGATCACCGTCAACACGGCGCTCAATGCGCTGCGGTCCGACAAGCGCGGCGCCGCGCTCCAGCACCGCGGGCTCGCCGAGTCGTCGCATGTCGGCGGCAGGCCCGAGGCGCTCGGGCACGTCGTGCAGAGCCCCGCACAGAAGGCGCAGCTGGCCGCAGAGGTCACGCGCGTGCTCGAAGCGGTGGCAGCCCTGTCTCCTCCGCTGCGCGTCACCTTGGTGCTTGCTACGGTCGAGGAGTTGCCGCACAAGCAGATCGCCGAGATCCTTGAGATCCCTGAGGGAACCGTGGCGTGGCGCGTCAATGAGGCTCGCCGGCTGCTCAAGCTTCGGCTCGCTGCCACCCCTGAGCCAACGCCGGCCGCCACGCCGGGCGCCACCATCACCAAGTAGCTGTAACCGCCATGCCAGACGAGATGGACGACCTGATCCGCCGCGCGATGAAAACCCTGGACGACCAGGTGCCGACAGGTTATTTCGATGGCCTTCCACAACGGACGCTCATGCGTCTGGAGAGCAGCAGCATGCAACCCACGCAGCAGACCCCGGTCGAGCGCGACGCAAGTGCCAGTGGAGCGATCAGTGGCGCGACGGGCGTGCCGCCCACGGATCGCAAGGACGATTCGGGGCTGCATGACATCCGCAACCTGGCGAGCTCGGCTCGTAGCCGGCTATCGTCGCGTCGGATCTCGACGACCCCGCCCATCGATGAGGACGTCCTCGCCTCGTCGTCGGCCGGGTGGAAAGCCGTCGCGCTGCCCGAGCCCGCGAAGATGGTCTCGCTGCCTGATCTCGCCGATCTGCCGACCAAGGCCGAGATCAAGGCGATCGAGAAGTCGGCGCGCAAATCGAAGCCGTCCGACGCACCGCTGACGGTCGCCCCGGTGACGGACGCTCCTGTAGCAGCCGCACCGGTCCGGGCAGCACCGATCGCCGCCCCGCTCACGGCGGTCGCTGCCGTCGAAGCCGCGCCGATTCCGATGATCGGCTCGCGGATCTCCGGCGCGGCCAGGCCCGTGAAGCAACCCGGCAAGAACCGCGGCGCCCTGATCGGCGTGGTCGGTCTCGGGCTTGCCGCCGCCGCCGGCGGCGCGATCTACCTGGGAACCCGCCCGTCCGAGCCTGCCGCGCCCGTCGCCGACAACAAGATTGCCCGGGCCAGCCTCGAGACCACCCCGGTCGCGCCGGCCCCCAAGCCGGAGCCCTCGGTCGCGACCATCGCAACCGACGAAGCTGCGACCGGCGCGGCTGCGCCCGATCAGGCGAAGCCGCCCGAGCCCGCGGACCTGGGCAAGGATGCCAAGCTCGATCATTCCGTGAAGCCCAAGGGCGCTGCCGTGGGCAAGCCCTCGAAGACAGAGAACCCCACGACCGAAGCCCCCCCGGTCGCCGACCCGGCGCTCAAGAAGGGCGACAAGCCGGTCAAGAAGGACGGCGAGGCCGAGCCGAACTTCGACGACCTGCTCAAGGAAGCCGGCGTCTCGGACAAGCACAAGGAGAAGGGACCGGTCCTCGACAACAAGTCGTTGTCAGGCGGCGACTTCAAGGCCGGCATGAGCGCGATCGCGGGCAAAGCCCAGGGTTGCTACGCCGGGACCCAGGGCACGGCGACGGTGAAGCTCACGGTCGCGCCCTCGGGCAAGGTCTCCAAGGTCTCGGTGTCCGGAGCGTTTGCCGGGACGCCGGTGGCCACCTGCGTCGAGAATGCAGTGAAGAACGCCACGTTCCCACCCTGGGACGGTGGCCCGCAGAGCTTCGGTTACAGCTACCTGCTCTCCGAGTAGCTCCTCACCCTGACCAGCTTGTCGATGTCGGGCGGCCCGGGATAGGGTCGGCCCTTCGTCATGCGCAAGGTTTCGACGGGTCGCTTCTTCGAGGATTTCGGCATCGGCCAGCACATGGTCCATGCCATTCCCAGAACGCTGCACGGCGGCGATATCTCGGCGTACATGGCGCTCACCGGCGAGCGCAATCCGCTGGCATCGTCGACCGAGCTCGCGCGCTCGCTTGGGTTCCAGCGCGAGGTCATCCCCGACCTGCTGGTGTTTCACATCGTCTTCGGCAAGTCGGTCGGCGATATCTCGCACAACGCCAGCGCGAACCTCGGCTACGCCGATGTGCGGTTCCTCCGGCCGGTGTACCCGGGCGACACACTCGTTGCCGAGAGCGACGTGATCGGGCTGCGCGAGGTCTCGAGCCGCGAGGCGGGCGTGGTCTACGTGCGGACGCGCGGCACCAACCAGAAGGGCCAGGAGGTGCTGTCGTTCGTCCGCTGGGTGATGGTGCCCAAACGCGACGTGGCCCAGGCGCGTGACGTCAACACGGTCCCGCAGATGCCGGCGGTCGTCACGGCGGACCGGATCCCGGTCCCCGAGGCGATGAACCTCCAGCGGTTCCCAGATCTCGTGTGGGCGTTCGGCTCGACCGCGCGGTGGGAGGACTACGCGGACGGCGAGCGCCTCGACCATCCCGATGCGATGACGATCGAGGACGCGGATCACATGCAGGCCACCCGGCTGTACCACAACAGCGCGCAGGTCCACTTCGACGCCCAGGGCATGGCCAGCTCGCGGTTCGGCAAGCGCCTCGTCTACGGCGGCCACGTCATCAGCGTGGCGATGGCACTCGCTCAGAACGGCTTCCAGACGATGCTCCGGATCGCCGCGTGGAATGGTGGCGCGCACGTCGCTCCCACGTTCGGCGGCGACACGCTGCGCGCGTTCACCGAGGTGATCGAGCGTGCCGAGCTGCCGACCCGACGCGACGTCGGTGCGCTCCGGCTGCGGCTGTGCGCGGTCAAGAACGTCGCGGCCTCGGACCTGGCCTCGGTCCCGCCGCTGCTGTCGGGCACGAAGGAGCCGCGCATCGTGCTCGAGCTCGACTACTGGGCGCTGTTCCCGCGGCGCTGACCACGGCGCTCGCGCCACGCGATCCATCCGGCGAGCACGGCGATCACCGCGAGCGAGATCCCGAGCACGGCGCGCAGCGGCCCTTTCGAAGCAGCCTCGACGGTGAACGGTCCCACCTTCGCGAGGGTCGGGCGGCTCGCGCCGACCTCCACGATGATCGTCGGCGCGAGCTCGGGCGCTGCAGCGTTTGCGAGCTGGCGAGCGGCATCGGCCACCGCGACGCGGTCTGCCTGGTCATCGACGATCACGACGAGGGAGGCACCGGCAGGCGAGGGAGCGGTGGTTGCGAGGGGATCGCGCGCCGCGTGCCGGAGCAGGACCTTGGCCTGGACGACGCCCGGAAGCGCCGCGAGCTGCGCCGCGAGCTGGTCGCCGTCGGCGAGATCGGCAGCGCGCTGGCGTTCCACGGGACCATCGACGGTGGGCGCGCACGCAGCGAGCACGAGCGCGAGGATCCAGGGCCGCACCCGCTGACGCTATCACCTGTCCGACGCGTTCCCAGCACGCCACCACGGTTCACTTCCGCTCGCGATCTCGTTACGGTGGACGCGCGTGAACGCGGTCGTGTACATCGCCGAGCGGATGCCGGTCGCGGCGATCCGGCGGCTCGCCGGGCTGCGCGCCGGACGGTTCGAGCGGGGGGGGCCGGCGTCGCTCTCCGCAGGTCCGGCACCCCGCGCTCTCGACAACGACGAGGCCGTGTCCCACGTCATCGCGCGGTGGGGCGACGATCTGTGTGGGCTGCTCAACGCCCTGTCACGCGGCGAGCTGGCCGAGGTGGCCCGCACCCTGCGGCTCGACGCCGACGCGGCGAGCAAGTCCTGGGAGCTCCGCGCAGCGCTCTGGCGAGCGGGCGCCCGGCTCGAGCGTGGGAATGCCGACGTCCCCTCGGAGCTGCAGCCCCAGCCCGTCGTGCTCGGAGGCCACCTCGTCATCCAGGCCTCGCCGCGCGGGACGTTTCCCGCCAGCGAGTCGTGGCCGCGCGCCCTGCCTGCGCCCGTGGTGCCGGCGCCCCCGCCTGAAGAGCCCGATACACTCGACGAGCTGCTCGGGGCCGCGGATCGCGCGATCGGCGTGCGCCTGGGCGTGCGCGGGCGGGACAAGGGGGCGTGGGGCATGCGCGCGCAGGCCCTGCTCGGGATCCCGGAACGAGGGGGGGGCGAGCCGGACTGGCGCGGCGACGTCGAGATCAAGACCGTGCCGATCGCGCGAGATCTGGGCGGGAGCCAGCTCTGGCGGGTCGTCGAGGATCCGGCGATCGCGATGGTCGGCGAGCCGACGCTCGCGAAGCTACAGCGCACGCTGTGGCTCGCCCGTGCGGACGTCGGTGACGGTGACGCGACGATCGTGTCGTGGTACCTGCTCGAGTGGGATGCCCAGATCGCGCAGCTCGCACGCCGATACCTCCACGTGCGCCCGAAGGGCCCCGCGGGTACGGATGCGCGTGGCCACTACCTCAGCAAGCGGTTCTTCGCGGACGCCGGTATGCTCGCCACGCTGAACGGGTGGTCCGCGTGATCGTCGACGAGCTTCGCATCGTCGGCTCGTCGCAGACCAACGTCGTCATGGCGGCCGAGCTCGTGCGCGTCGCGCAGCGTGCCCTCAAGCGCCGGCCCCCGGAGCCGCGGAAGGAAGGGCTCGGCCAGCTCGTGCTGCCGTTCGATCGCGAGCTCGCGTGGGCCGCCACCACCTACATGCGCACCCCGACCCGCGTCGTGTGGGATGTCTATCGCTCGCGCGCGCAGCGGCTCGAGCCGCTCTACGACGAGCTCGTCGCCGATATTCGAGGGGACGCGCGCACGTTGTGGCGCGATGGCGATGGCATCTCGGTCGAGGCGCGGCACGTCGAGGAGTTCGCGGCAGGCGAGCGCCAGGTCGTCGGCACCGTGAAGAACGCTCTGCTCGACGCGGCGCGTGCTCGCGGCGCGCGCCTCCACGTCGATCCCGAGCGCCCGACCACCCGCTGGGTCGCCAGGCTCGACGATCAGGGCGAGCTCGTGGTCTCGATCGATCTCGGCGGCGGTTCGCTGTCGCAGCGCGGCTGGCGACGCGAGGCCGGCGCGGCTCCGTTGCGCGAGCATCTGGCCGCGGTGCTGCTGATGCTCGGCCGGTTTGACCCGCGCAAGGACATCCTGGTCGACCCGATGTGCGGGTCAGGCACGATCCCGATCGAGGCCGTGCTCGCTGCGCGCGCCACGCCACGTCCCACGCCCACGCTGAGCGCGCTGGGCCTCGCGCCTGCCGAGCCGGCGCAGCCGTTGTTCGCCGACGCCCAGCCGATCGTGATCGGCTGCGACCTCGACCTCGAGGTGCTCGCCGCGGCGCGAGACAACGCGCGCGCGGCCCGCGTGACCGATGCGCTGACGCTCCAGCGCGCGGATATCGCGAACCTGCGGCCGGAGATGATCGCGGACATCGTACGCGAACGAGGACGGGAGCCCGGCACCGGGCTCATCCTGTCCAACCCGCCGTATGGCGAGCGGCTCGATGAGCAAGATCTCGGCGCGATGTACGAGACCCTCGCCCACGCGTGCAAGCGGTTTCGCGGCTGGCGGGCGGGCTTCCTCGTCGCAAGTCCGATCTTCGAGGACGTGTTCTTCGACGTGATCGGTCGACCCCGGATCAAGAAGCCTCTCGCGAACGCGAACCTGCGCGCCTACTTCTTTCTGTTCGATCTGTAGCCAGCGCCAGCCGTCCTACTCGTGGTGCGCAGCCCACGCGGAGATCAGCTCGAAGTCGTCGATGATGCGCGAGTGGTAGTGCCCCCACACGTCGGAGATCATGACCATCGAGCCGCGTGAGAGCTCGGGCGTCAGGTAGATCGCGTAGTAACGCGCCCCTGACCCGTCCTCGACCTCGCCGACGAGATCGAGCGGCTGCTTCGAGACCGGGCAGAACAGCTCGCAGCGCGTGCCGGCGGCGATGTCGAAGGGCTGCGACTTGCGGTTGTCTCCGTGGATCGGGGACAGGTGCACGAGCCCCTCGCCCCCGGCCGTGCGCAGGCCGATGGTGACGGCCGGCTGGCCGTCGAACTCGACCTCGCCGATGCCGACCAAGCTGTCGCCACGCGGCCCGAAGGCCTGGGTGACGATCACCATCACGTCGTTCTCGACCGTGACATTTGGACCCGTGACAGCCTTGTGGCGGCCGGTGATCCGGAGGTTCGTGTGGTCGACGGGGGCCATCGCGCCTGAGCTGGCCATGGGTTCGGCCACTTGGCAACAATCATGGTGAGTGCGTGTCGCACCTCTGGCGGTCAGCGAGGGATAGAGTCCTTGAGCAGCTCCGCTATCGGGTCGTGTATACTGATGTCTCGGCCTGTCGCCGGGACCGAGCGAACCGGAGTGAACATGATCCGACTCACAACCCTGGCAGCGTTGCTACTGGTGCTGGGCGTTGCGCTGCCCGCAGCTGCAGCGCCCAAGGTCGCCCTGACCGCGATCGACAACGACACCAAAGGTGTCGTTCGAGACGCGGTGGCCGAGGCTCTCGATGGCGATGATCTGACGCTCATCGGCGAGAAGGAGACCAACCGCGCGGTCGACAAGCTTGGGGATCTCGCGGAGTTGACCGACAAGCAGGCCAAGCGGCTCTCGACCGACCTCGAGGCCGACGCCGTCGTCCACGGCTCGCTCGGTCGCGATAACGGCAGCAAGGTGTTGAAGTTCAAGCTGTTCGTCAACGGGCACAAGGCGAAGGGGTTCTCGGTCCAGTTCACGAACGCCAAGTCGAAGAAGTTCAAGCAGGCGCTCCACGACAAGATGGTCGAAAAGATCACCGCCGCCGCCGAATCAGGCGCGGAGGACAAGGCCGAGAAGTCCGAGAAGTCCGAGAAGCTGACCAAGAAGACCAAGAAGACCAAACCGGACGAAGTGGACGACGAAGACCCGATCGCCAAGACGAAGCCCAAGAAGGGCGAGAAGGCCGAGAAGG
>JAGSPR010000260.1 GCA_018262455.1 Deltaproteobacteria bacterium
CCGGGTGGAGGAGCGACAACATCGGCTACGCGTCGATCCAGACGCCCACCGTGCGCGGCCAGGTGCAAGCCGTGCAGTTCCTCCACGACGGCGTGTCGCTGTTCGATCCGTTCGTCAACATCCCCGCGGCGTCGCGCGTCCAGCCGATGGAGCTCATCAAGCGCGTCGAGATGATCACCGGGCCGGGTGGCGTGCTCTGGGGATCGAACTCGTTGCTCGGCATCCTCAACATCATCACGAAGGACGCCGAGGACGTCGACGGCGTCGAGGTCGGCGGCCAGCTCGGAGACGGCAACGGCGACCGCCGGATGGCGCGCGCGTATGTCATGGCGGGCAAGAGTGACCTGCTCCACGGCAAGCTGAAGGCGTTCGGTCACGCGAGCATCGAGACCTACCAGGGCCCGGGCCTCGAGTTGCCGCTGCTGCTGTTCCACAACACGTTGCCCCAGCCGAACTCGGCGAACGTCTACGGGCCGCTGACCGAGACCGATCAGGCGCAGTCGATGGTGGCGACGTTGTTCACGAAGCTCACCTACCAGAAGCTGCAGCTCCGGGTGTCGTACCCGGTCGGCGCGAAGTACAGCCCGGCGGGCCTGTCGGGCAATCCCAGCCGCGTCGATCTCCCCGATGACGGCCGGTGTCCCGCTGGCCTCGATGACCCGACGTGTGCGGACCCGCGCCACCTCGGCCGCAAGAACCGCGAGGACGTGTTCGATCGTTACGCGGTCGCCGAGTACCGCACGCGGTTCGCCAAGGAGAAGGCCGGGATCACGGCGCGCACCTACCTGATCCAGTTCGTGCGCGGGTTCTCGCCGACCCAGGCGCTCGCGCCATCGCCGACGCTGCAGGGCGGGCTGGCGTTACAGCTCGACCTCACCAACTACCGCGCGGGCAGCGCGTTCGATGGCGATTACGATCTGTCGAGCAAGCTTCGCTTGCAGTACGGCGCCGAGGCGTTCCGCGAGTGGAAGCCCGACACCGTCACGCGGTCGCGGCAAGGCCCTGGCACCGAATCCGAGATCCCGGCGCCCTACAACCTGAACCTCCTGCCGCTGCTGTGTCCGCGGATCTTCGATCCGAGCGCGATGGCCCGCGTGCCGGTGGCGAACTGTCCGTTGACGGCGGCGTTCCCGGCGGACCGCACCGTGCTCGGCGCCTACCTCAACCCGCAGTACCGGCCGAACAAGCAGCTGATCCTCGATGCCGGTGCCCGCGCCCAGATCGCCCCCGAGCAGCTCGGCACGATCACCTATCCGGTCGACACGACGGTCGCCGCCAGCCTGGTCTACAAGTTCATCCCCAACTGGCACGTCAAGCTCAACTACGTGCAGGGGTTTCGGCCGCCGGTGTTCAACAACACGACCTCGAACGGCGAGGCCGTCCAGATCGGCGGTAACCCGAACCTCGCGGTCGAGAAGTCCGACGCCGCGCAGGTCGAGATCAACGCCCGGATCTGGAAAGGCGAGCGCCGCGTCCGCGAGCTGTCGTTCCGGCTCGACGGCAGCTACACGCGGGTCAACAACCTGATCCAGATCACGTCGGGCCACTACTCCAACTCCGGGGATCGCGGCATCGCGTCGGTGGAGTTCCTGGGCAAGCTGTTCGTCCAGGGCGGCCACCGGATCGAGCTCGGCTACACGTACCTGCGCGCTGACACAGGTGACAAGGGGCGGCTCGTCTCGCTGCCCGAGCACTGGTTCGACATCGCCACGGTGTTCACGCTGGTCACCGACAAGCTGTCCGCGACCAGCCGCCTCAAGGTCACCGGCGCCGCCGAGGATCCGAACCGGCTCGTCGAGTATCGCGGCCTCACCACCGACGCCGCGGGGATCCCTCAGTCCACCTCGGTGGCTGCGACCGATCTCGTGCTCGATCGGCTCCCCCCGATCGCGGAGCTGTCGCTGGGCGTGCAGTACACGCCCCTCCGCAAGCTCGCGGTCCGCGTGACCGCGTACAATGCGCTGGTCTCGCACGCCTACCAGCCCGACAGCTTCTCCGACTACGAGCCCCACCTCGAGTATGTGCCGAACCCCTACGAGGGGTTCCGAGCCTACCTCTCGGCGGTCTATCAGTACTGAGGCGAGCCGTACACCTACATCGGAGCAGCGTCGCGGGCGACGAAGTCATCACGCCTCTGATATCATCGTGTTCCACACCTTCGGCCCTCGCGAAGGCTTCGAGGAATCTTGTCGAAACGGCGCGTCCTCGCGATCTCCAGCGACCTAGACCAGCTCCGCCGAATCGTCGCCAACCTCGAACGGGCTGGCGCCGAGGTCGACGCCGTGCGGAGTCACGAGGCGATCACGGGTGACGTGATCCCCCACCGCTACGTGTTCGTGGCCCCCCACCATGACAACCTCGCCGATCTCGGCGCCCTGACCGCGAAGTTACGCGACCGAGCGCATGTCACGGTCGTGACGTCCCAGGCCAAGCTGTCCGATCTCACGGCGTACCTGCGCGACGACCGCGTCAACCACGTCGTCGTCGGAGACGAGCTCGAGCATGGCGTGTTCATCACGGCCCAGAAGCTGCTGACCGGTGACATCTTCGGGATCGAGAAGTACCTCCCGCCCGGGACGCCCGTGCACTACGCGCGGCTGCGCGACTTCGAAGGTCGCGTCCGCGCGATCCAGACCGTGCTCGACTTCGCCGAGGAGACGAAGATGCGGCGTCAGGTTCGCGCCGCGATCGGCGCGGTCTGCGAAGAGCTGCTGATGAACGCGCTCTACGACGCGCCGGTCGACGCCAACGGTCACCAGGTGTTCGCCGACATCGATCCGCACGATCGCCGGGCCACCCGGTCGCCGCGGCCGGTCTCGATCCGCTACGCCGCCACCGACACCATGTTCGCCATCGCGGTGCGCGACAGGTTTGGTCGCCTGGCGAAGAACACGATCCTCGCCTACATCGAGAAGTGCATCACGTCGCCCAACCAGATCGATCGCAAGACCTACGGTGCGGGGCTCGGGCTCTACCTCGTCGCGAACGCCGCAGCGAGCTACGTCGTCAATGTCGCGGCCGGGATCGCGACCGAGGTCGTCTGCACGTTCGATCGCGGTGCCAAGACCCCGCTGCGCCTCGTCGGGATGTTCCTCCATCCCGGCAATGCCGAGCTGCTCAAGCAGGGGCCGACCCCCGAGACGGCGGCGGGGCAGCCGGGCCCGGGACGGGATGGAGGGGCGGCGGCGGACGCTGGCGCCCCGGGGACGTCCGACCATGGCTGAGCGTCAGTTCGGCCCGTACCGCCTGATCCGCCGGATCGCGGTCGGTGGCATGGCCGAGATCCACCTCGCGAAGACCAAGGGCATTGCCGGGTTCGAGAAGTACGTCGCGCTCAAGATGATCCACCCGAACTTCGCGGAGGACGAGCAGTTCATCCAGATGCTCGTCGACGAGGCGAAGATCGCGGTCCAGCTGACGCACGGCAACATCGCGCAGACCTTCGATCTCGGCCGGGTCGGCGAGACCTACTACATCACGATGGAGTACGTCGACGGCGCGGATCTCTACAAGATCCTGCGCCGCGCCTCCGAGCAGGATCTCGAGATGCCGCTCGACGTCTGTGCCTTCGTCGCCAAGGAGATCACGTCCGCGCTCGATCACGCGCACCGCAAGCGCGATCACAGCGGCAAGCCGCTCGGCATCGTCCATCGCGATGTGTCGCCGCAGAACGTCCTGATCTCGTACTCGGGTGAGGTCAAGCTCGTCGACTTCGGCATCGCGAAGGCGACGATGAAGGCCCGCCAGACCGCGGTCGGCGTGATCAAGGGCAAGTACTACTACATGAGCCCCGAGCAGGCCTGGGGCGATCCGATCGACTACCGCTCGGACATCTTCTCGGCGGGCATCGTGCTCTACGAGATGATCACGGGGCAGATGCTCTACCTCGAGGAGGATCTGCACAAGCTGCTCGACCTGGCGCGCCAGGCGAACATCCCGCCGCCCAGCACGCTGCGCAAGGGCATCCCGCCGCAGCTCGAGCGCATCATCATGCACGCGCTCGCGAAGGTCCCCGGCGATCGCTACCAGAGCGCGGCTGACTTCGCGACCGACCTCGAGCGCTTCCTCCACGCCTACTCGCCGGTGTTCACGACCAGCAAGGTCGCCGGTCTGATTCGCAAGGTGATAGGCGATCCGCTGCAGGTTCCCGATCCGGATAAATCTCCGAGCGTCGAGCTCCGCGACGGCTCGATGTCCACCCACCCGTTGACCGAGTCCGATCTCGCCCACGCCCGCGACAAGGATGACCTGCGCGACGAGAACAGCGTGCTGTTCCACCCCGCCGAGCTGGATCTCCCGGCCGCGCCGCCGGTCAGCAGGGATCCCTCGGCGAAGGCCCGTGCGGCCCGTTCCCACGCGCCGACCGATGGGCCGCCGATCAAGGCCGCAGCCCGGCTCCCGGCGAGCGCCGCGCCACGAGCTCCGGAGTCTCCGACCCAGCCCGCACCGGTGCGCGCCTCCAAGCGACAGCTCGACGAGGAGACCCGCCAGCTCGTCGGGGTGCCCCCGCCGGGCCCCGGCGAGGACACCGGGATCTCGCCCCCGCTACCGGTCGAGCACTCGCACTTGCCCGCGTGGGAGGCGACCGCAACCCATCCGGGCGAATTCGATCTCGAGAACGTCGGCGAGCGCACCGTCGTGGGCAGCGCGCTCGGCGCCGAGGCCTTCATGCTCGATGCCGTCCACGACGAGGCCACGATGATCACGGGCGCGCCCGGACGTCCCGACTCGGATCACGACTCCCACGAGCGCGCCGACCAGACGCCCGTCGATCACGTCGAACGCCACGACCTCGCCGATACCCAGGTGCCACACGAGCCGCACGACTTTGGGGACGATGAAATCCCGACGGTCACGCGGGCGGCGATCCGGGGGCCGCGACGCGATCAGCCGGAACCACCCGCGCTCGCCGCGAACATCCATGCGCCAGCGGTCAGCGAGCTGCGCAGGCCCAAGGCGAGCCGGCGCACCCCCCCGGGCGGCGTCTCGACGCAGTCGAACGTGCTGCAGCAGATCGTCGGCGCCCAGGTGAGCGAGGCGATGCCGGTGCCGCGCCACGCCGACCCGCCGCCCGCGCTGTCGCCGCAGTTTCCGGTGGGCCCCCCCGGTGGCCCGCAGCCGATGATGTACGACCACCACGCGTCCGGCATGCCGATGGGGACGCCGCCGCAAGCCACGTCCCACCCGCCAGGCGTCTCGCCACACCTCCAGCCCTATCTCCAGATGCAGGGCGTACCGGCTGGCTATGCGCCGCAGTACCCACAGGCGTCGCACGGCTACGCCCAGTACCCGCAGATGACACCGGGTGGGCTCTACCCGAGCGCGCGCCAGGCCCCGCCGATGTCACCGGGCGGGCCGCGCCTGTTCGAGACCGATGAGTTGCCGGCCCAGTATCGGCTCGGCGGCGCGCGGCGTCCGTGGCTCACGTACATCGTCGGGGGCGTGATCGCGGTCTCGGTGGCGGCGATCGCCACGTTCCTCGTGATCCGTACCGCCCGCGAGGCGGCCCCGACCCCGGGCTCGATCCACGTCGAGTCGGTGCCCCCTGGCGCCGAGGTCTCTTACGACAACCAGCGGCTCACCGGCTCCACCCCGTTGACGATCGACGATGTCCCGCTCGGGACTCGCCATGACCTCAAGATCGCGCTCCCGCGTTACAAGGCCTACATCGAGACCGTCGACATCCCGAAGTCGGGCGGCGAGATCAAGGTGATGGCGCTGCTCAGGCCGGTCACCGGCAAGCTCGTCGTCAATAGCCGGCCGGGCGGCGCCGAGATCTGGATCAACGACCAGCTCCGCGGTCGCACTCCGACGACGATCAACGATGTCGACATGGGCTCGGCCAAGAAGCTCGAGATCCGGCTCAAGGACTATCAGCCGTTCGCCCAGCAGCTGACCTGGCCCGAGAGCGGCCAGATCGACCTCGACATCCCGCTCCAGCGGTGACCCGGGTCACGGCCGGCGGCCCCCCTCGCGGGGGACCCTCTCCGTGGGGTGAAGTCGATCCTTGCTCCGCGCGGACCGACTTGGATCCATCCGGCTCGGGCCCCCGAAAGGTACAACTGACCTCGGTACGTCAGACCCCAGCGCGAGGTGGAGGACGCGGCGTCGGATCGTGATCGTCGTCGGCGCGCTGGGAACCGCGACCCTGTGCGAGATGTGGCGCGCGGCTTGATGGGATCGGGAACATGGACCTCCGCTCGTTGTTCGCCGTGGTCGTGGTCGTGGTCGCGAGCTCGCTGGTCGCCTGCAAGCACAACAGCAAGCCAGGTGAGGGTGAGGTCGACGCCACGATCGCTGGCGATGCGTGCACCGACCTCCAGTGCTTCATCGTCGACTGCGGCTCCAAGGGACTGCCGTCCACCAGCATCTCGGGCACCGTGTTCGCACCGAACGGCACGCTGCCGCTTTACGGCGTGAACGTCTACGTCCCGGCCTCGGATCCTGGTCCGCTCCCCGCCGGCGTGCAGTGCGACCAGTGCGCCAACGGGCTGCTCGGCGGCTCGCTCGCCGCCACCGTCACCGACGAGGCGGGTCACTTCCAGCTCGACGGTGTGCCGGCCACCTCCGACGTCCCGATCGTCGTCCAGGTCGGCAAGTGGCGCCGCCAGCTCAAGCTGCCCACCATCGCGGCCTGTCAGGACACGCCCTTGCTCGCCGCGCAAACCACGCTCCCCAGGACGAAGTCCGAGGGCGACCTGCCGCAGATCGCGATCACCACCGGCAATGCCGATGCCCTCGAGTGCCTCGTCCGCAAGCTCGGCGTCGCCGACAGCGAGTTCACCACCGACGCAGGAGGCGGCGCGATTCACCTCTATGAAGGCAACGGCGCCAACAAGTTCGCGCCGGGCTTCGCGGGGGGGACCGGCGCGTTCTCGAGCGCGACTCCGTTCTGGGATTCCCCGGCACGGCTTTCCGCCTACGACATCGTGCTGCTGTCGTGCGAGGGCGACCAGTTCACGAACACCAAGCCCCAGAGCTCGCTCCAGGCGGTCCACGACTATGCCGGCATCGGCGGGCGGGTCTTCATGTCGCACTGGCACAACGTCTGGATCGGCGGCGATCGCGCCAGCACGGCGGGCTACGGGCTCCCGGACTGGAAGTCGATCGGCAACTTCAACTTCGCCGCGCCGCAGGATCAAGAAGACACGATCGCCAGCATCGACGAGGCGATCCCGAAAGGCATGTCGTTCGCGAGCTGGCTGGTCAATGTCGGTGCTTCCACCACACGTGGCCAGGTCCCGATCAGCGGCGCCCGCTACACGCTACCGAGCGCGGATCAGACCAAGTCTGATCGGCGCGTGTACCTCGAGCCGGCGCTCTCGAACAACCACGTCAGCGTCCAGGACCTTCAGTTCACCACACCCAACGATGTTGCGGAGGGTCAGCGGTGCGGCAAGGTGGTGTTCTCCGACATGCACGTGTCATCGGGCTCACGGTCTCGCGCGACGGTGCCGTTCCCGAACGACTGCAACACGGGCGACCTCACCCCACAGGAGAAGGCGCTCGCTTTCATCTTCTTCGATATCTCGTCGTGCGTCGGAGTGCTTCAGTGAGAACGAGACAGCTGGAAGTTTCCGATCCGTCGCCAGTTCCGATAGCATAGGCGTATGCGCGCGATCATCGCTGCTGGTCTAGCTATGGCTTTCGCCGCCTGCGGCGGAAACAACAACGGTGGCAACGGGGACGGTGGCAACGGCAAGCCCGATGCCTGCGTCGGCGTCGAATGTCAGGTGGTCGACTGCGCGAAGATGTCGCTGCCACCGACCTCGATCAGCGGCACCGTGTTCGCGCCCAATGGCACGCTGCCGCTGTACGGCGTCAGCGTGTACATCCCGCGCGATCCGCTGCCGCCGTTCACCGAAGGGGTGAGCTGCGATCGCTGTGCGGTGAACTTGCCGGGCAGTCCCGTCACGCAAACGATCAGTGACGAGGCCGGCAACTTCCGGCTCGAGAACGTTCCCGCGGGCACGAACATCCCGCTCGTCGTCACGATCGGCAAGTGGCGGCGCCAGATCACGATCCCGAGCGTGACCGAGTGCGGGAACACCACCCTCGGGATGGCCGAGACCCGGCTGCCGAGGACCAAGGCAGAAGGCGAGATTCCCCGCATCGCGCTCACCACGGGCAACGCCGATTCCCTCGAGTGTCTCGTGCGCAAGCTCGGCATCGATGACAGCGAGATCACCACGAGCGCGGGTAGCGGGCGCGTTCACTACTACGCCGGCAACGGCGTCAGCTCGTTCAAGAGCGGCTTCGGTGGTGGTGCGGGCGCCATCCCGAGCGCGACGCCGTTCTGGTCCGACGTCAACAGCTTGAAGGCCTACGACATCGTGTTCCTGTCGTGCGAGGGCGGCCAGCACCCGGAGACCAAGCCGCAGGTGGCGCTCGACGCGATGAAGGAGTACGCCGATCTCGGCGGCCGCGTGTTCGCGACGCACTGGCACAACATCTGGGTGGGCGGGAACTTCCAGGACGATCCCTCGCTCGCCCCTGCCGTGTGGAGCTCGATCGCGACCTGGGATGCCAACGACGGTGACCCGGGGAACCCGATCCTGATCGACGAGATCGCGAACCCCAAGGGCCCGCCGTTCGCGACCTGGATGCAGAACGTGATGGGCTCGGCCGTGCGCGACGAGATCCAGCTGCAGAACAACACGGGACGCGCGACCTCGGTGACGCTCGACGCGACCAAGGCCGAGATGTGGGTCAAGACCAAGGGCAACACCCCGACGCCGCAGATGTTTCAGTTCACGACGCCGAACGAGATCGCCGCCGATCAGCGTTGCGGCAAGGTCGTGTTCTCCGACATGCACGTCAGCGGGAGCTCGTCGGTCGGCAACCCGTTCCCGGACAGTTGCCCGGGCGGCGCCGGCAGCCTCACCCTGACGCCGCAGGAGAAGGCGCTCGCCTTCATGTTCTTCGACATCTCGAGCTGCGTCGGCGGACTCTTCTGATCGGGTGAACGCTCGATCTCGGTGATTCCTGCGTGTAAGGTTCCGCAACCATGGCGGCAACAGCAGCGCGACAACAGGCACTGGGCGAGATCACGACGCTGCTCGGACGAGGGGCGAGCTTCGAGGGCAAGCTCACGTTCGAGGGCACGGTCCGGATCGACGGCCGGTTCAAGGGTGAGGTGTTCTCCGATGACGTGCTGGTGATCGGCGAGGGCGCGATCGTCGAGGCCGAGATCGATATCGGCGAGGTGATCATCCAGGGCACCGTGATCGGCAACATCAAGGCGAAGCGCTCGATCGAGATCCATGCGCCGGGGCGGGTGAAGGGCGACCTCCACACCCCGAGCCTGCAGGTCGACAAGGGCGTGGTCTTCGAAGGTCGCTCGTTCATGGAGAGCGCCACGAAGCAGACGGTCTCCGGTCCGCCGACCGCCCCCCCGAAGCCGAGCGCCCCGACGCCCGTCAAGGGCTGAACCGTTCTCGCCGTGACAGGCTCCCACTGACATGGACATCCTGGCCGTCATCGGGTTCTTCGCCCTCTACTTCGCGCTCCAGCTGTGGGTGCTCCCCCGGCTCGGGATTCGAACTTGAATGGCCCCACCGCGCCGGTCGGCGCGGAACGACGACCAGGATCCTGGGTGCTAGTAGTGCACGTCGCGGAAAGTGGTGGCCAGGCTCGACCGCGCACTTGCACTAGCGACATCCACTTGCACCAGCGACCTGCACTTGCACTTGCGAGTTAA
>JAGSPR010000261.1 GCA_018262455.1 Deltaproteobacteria bacterium
CGCTTGCGCTTGGACTCGGCGGCGTCCACGCGCTCCCTCAGCGTGCTCAGCCGCGCACAGTCGTCTTGCCTCCGCCCGCAATCGAGTCCCTGTCGGGTCCTGGCGTCCTCCAGGTCCTCGATCGCGACTTGCCTGGCCTCGATCGCGCCGCGGTGGCGAGCGAGCGCCTCGCGGTGGCGCGGATCTGCCTTGATGGCGGCCACCAGGCGCCGCTCACGAGGCAGTCGCACCGCTTGCTCCTCCTGCTCGACCTTCCCGGCGGCGCGCTTGGTCTCGAGACAGCGATCCATCTCGGCAAACTGGGCATCGAGATCGGGGCCCGGACATTGCTGGCGCAGGCCGGCGCGGCTTTGCGCGATGAGCGCGTTGAACTGCTCGGTCTCCCGGGCGACATCGGGCGAGGGCTGGCGGATCTGCCCCTTGGGGTCGAGTGGAGCGCAGTAGGACTCCTTGAGCGGCTGCATCATGCCCGCACACGCTGGCCCTCCGCCTCCTGGGGTCGGCGTTGCCCGGATCTGCGCATACGAGGCCATCGGGTCCTGCGGCGGCGGCATGCAAGCGGTGAAGGCCAGGGAGAGGACGAGGGCGGTCATGAATCGCATCAACCGGTCCGGACGGCGGACCGGGCCCGGTAGTCGCATTCCCACGGCTCGGCTCGGTTGATCCGGCGTAAGCGTAGGCGTAGGCGTAAGCGTAAGCGTCGGCGTAAGCGGATCAGGTGGTTGCCCAGATTCCGCTTACGCTTGCGCTTACGGATCAATCCAGCCGATCGAGCGGCTAGGTCTTCACCTGGACGGTCTCGCCCGCGATCGACGCTCCCTGCTCGAGCGAGAGCGTGCGCAGGCGTCCGGTCGCGGCGAGCTTGCCGGCGGCGTCGTGGATCTCGACCTGCCAGACCTGCGACCGGGACCCGCGGTGCACCGGTCTCGCGGTGGCGACGAGCGTGCCGGTCCGCACCGCGCGCACGAACGACGTCGTGTTCTCGAGGCCGACACTGGTCTGGCCGCGCGGCATCGCGTGGAGCGCGGCGCCGACGCTCCCGAGCGTCTCGACGATCGACGAATACACGCCGCCATGGACCAGTCCGTACGGCTGCGTCAGGTGCACGCCAACGGGTACCTCGCAGACCAGCTCGTCAGGCGTGATCTTCGTGAACACGAGTCCGATCGCATGCTCGAACCCGCCGCGGTGCTGGTTGAACAGGGCGACGAGGTCGGCGCCGGGGGGGAAGAACGCTGGGTCCTGGTCGGCCATCGCGGCGAGGGTACGTCAGCTGGTGCTACGTTCGGGTCACCGATGCAGTCGACGGCGCGCTCCCCCAAGCCCACCTACGATCTCGTGCTCCTCCCCGGCGACGGGATCGGCGCCGAGGTGATCTCGGAAGCGCGGTCGTTGCTCGACCTCGTCGCAAGCAGCACGGGCGCGCGGTTCGCGATCGACGAGATCCCGTGCGGCGGTAAGTACTTTCTCGAGCACGGCCGCCGCGACTGGCCCGAGGGCGCCGAGGACCGCTGCCGCGCGGCCGACGTGATCCTGCTCGGCGCGGTCGGCTGGAGCGGCGCCGATGGCTCGCCCGTGACGATGCCCGATGGCCGAGGTGGCGAGCAGATGGCCGGCTGGTCCCCGGTGATCGGCAACCGGATGAAGCTCGATCTCTACGCGAACATCCGGCCGGTGCGCTGCCTGCCCGGCACCAAGCACGGCCTGTCCGGGCGGTTTCGGCAGGTGTGGACGCCCGAGACCGTCGACATGGTGATCATCCGAGAGAACACCGAGGGCCTGTACTCGGGGATCGGCGAGCGCACCGCCGATCGCGCCACCGACCTTCGCGTGATCACGCGCCGGGCGTCGGAGCGCGTGATCCGCAAGGCGTTCGAGCTGTCGCGGCAGCGAGGCAAGGGCGCGCCGAGCGACGGCAAGCAGCGCGTGACCTGCATCGTCAAGCACAACGTGCTCGCCGGGTGTCGGCTGTTTCTCGACGTCTACAGGGAGGTGGCAAGCGAGTTCCCCGACATCGCGCAGGACGTCGCGATCGTCGACTCGTTCGCGATGTTCGTGCTCACGCAGCCCGAGCGCTACGACGTCTGCGTCACCACCAACATGTTCGGCGACATCCTCACCGACCTCGCTTCGGTGCTCCAGGGCGGGATGGGCATGGCCGTCGGCTGCAACGTCGGCGACGACCACGCGATGTTCGAGCCGATCCATGGTTCGGCGCCGCCGCTCGCTGGCAAGGACCGCGCGAATCCGATGGCGATGCTGCTCGCCACCGGCGAAGCCATGGCGTGGCTCGGTCGCCGTCACGGCGACGACCGGCTCGTGCGCGCGCACACCGCGATCGAGGCCGCCGTCGCGTCGCTCGTGGAGCGAGGCGAGCCGCTGACCGGTGATCTCGGGGGCACCGCCGGCAGTCGTGCGGTCGCGCAGGCCGTACGAGACAGCGTCCGATCTCGCCTGTGATCAGGCGCGTCCGACGTCGAGTGCCGCGGCGATCAGCCGGCGATCTTCGACGAGGATCGGCGCGCCGATCCGGCCGCGCATGACCGGGGTCTGGCCACCGTCGCGATGGAACGCGAGCTCGGCGACGGACTCGTCCTCGATCACGCCCGTGACCGCGAGGCCGGGACCATCCGCGACGATCGTCGAGATCTCGAGATCTCCGGCGATCGCGAGATCGTTCGGCACGCCCATCCTCTCGAGGACTGGATCGCCTCGCCGCACCCGCCTGCGGTGAGCGAGCACGCTCGCGGAGCTGGTGACGCGCGCGACGCCGATGATCAGCACGGGACCGCGGTCCTCGACGTCGAGCAGGAACGGCGCGGCCTCGGTCCGGCGTAGCAGCACGGCACCGCGGTGATCGCGCACCACGACGTGCTCGAGCAACACCTGCGGCGCGTCGGTGAGCGACTGCACGGTCCCGCGAAACCGGCGCGCCACGCCGTAGAGCGTGGTGGCACCGGGGGCCGGGGTGGCGGGCGGCATCGCGATGCCCGTGATCCCGTGGCGCCGCATCTTCCGCATCTTGGTGACCGCGAGCGCGATCATGCTGCCGACAGCGAGCGGCGCGAGGATCGGGAGCGCGAGCGAGCTGCCCGCGAGGAAGGCGGTGATCAGGCCCCAGTCACGACCGCCCAGGAGCTGCATGTCGCGGTAGTAGAGGAGCTCGCGCACCAGCTCGACCGGCGCGGTCATCGGCGCACCACACTCGGTGCACGACGTGGTCGGCGGCTGGAGGAGGCGGCACTGCACACAACAGAACGTGTCAGTGGGGGTATCCACGAGCGTTCAGTCTGGCATTCGAACCGCGGCTCGACGAGCGAGCCGGATTAGAAGCGCACCCGGGGTTGAACGTGGCCACCTCGCCATGGCAAGAACCATGGGCCCGAGCCGGGATGGAGAAATGGTAGACTCGGGGGTCTCAAAAGCCCCTTCCGTAACAGGAGTGTCGGTTCGAGTCCGACTCCCGGCACCGAAAAACGAAAACGCGCACCGGGGTTAACCGGCGCGCGTGTCCGCGTCTCTCAAGATGGTTGGGACTACGAACCCGAGCCAGCGGCCGAGCCGTCGGCCGAGCCAGCGGCCGAGCCGTCGGCCGAACCTGCTTCGGCCGAGCCCGAGCCCGAACCCATATCACCGGGGCCCGGACCTGCCGCGGTCGTCTTCTTGCCGCCACAGGCCGCCAGGGCCGCCGAAACCACGAGTGCAACGATGAACATCTTCTTCATGATCAAATCCTCTCTCTGTTGTCTTTCTTTGGCTTGGTCTTGATTGGCCAGGAGCCTGTAACCACGTAACTTTTCAGGGACCCGCGCACGGATCAGGGGTGTTGCCGCCGGCGCTGCCGTCCGCCTTGGCGTCGCTTGCCGAACCAGCCGAACCGGTGGCTTCGACCGGCGTCGCACTCGAGCCGGAGCCCGGCGTGGTCGTCGCCGGCTTGTGCTTGCAGGCAGTCATCGCCAGCACGGCGATCACGAGGAGAAGCTTCTTCATGGCGTCCTCAGCGTTGGGTTGGAGGTCAGGGACGCGCCGGGCTGGGGCGCGTGCTCGAGCTCGGTCAGGGCGGTCTCGAGCTCGCCGCGGGAGTGCGAGTCACCCCGGCGGGTGGCGGCGTCGATCCCACGGCGGTAGACGTCGGCCGCCTCGTCCGCGCGTCCGAGCGCGGTGAGGGTGCCACCGGCCATCAGGTACGTCGGGACATAGTCCGCGAACTCCGCGAGGAGCTCGGAGAACACCGTCCAGGCCTCGGCAAGCTCGCCCCGGCCCTTGTACTCCATTGCCAGGCCGTAGCGCGGGAACGGATCCCGCGGCGCTTGGGTAATGAAGCTTCTGAAGGTGGCGATCCGGTCCATGCGTAAGCTGCGTAAGAAAAGGTAGGGAGTAGGTAGTAGGGAGGCGCGTGTGACTCAACGCGGCAGAGCACGCCGCCTTACAGGCGCGGGACATTACGCACGGACTTTCTCCAAATGCCAGTGGGAGCAGACGATTTCCACCGCATCGGATCGTGGTAGAAAGGGAGAAAGCAGGGTGAAGCGTCCATTTGCCAGGTTCGTGGGGGTCGATCTCGGGGGCGCTCGGGGAAAGACCACCGCCGTCGCAGAACTCCGGAGTGGTCCGAACGGAGCCGAGGTCATCGAGGTGGCCACCCGCTCGGGCCAGAAGCCCTGGACCGACGACACCCTGGCTCAGCGGCTGGGCGTGCCCAGCGCCACGACGGTGATCGCGATCGATGCACCGCTGACCCAGTCAGCCTGCAATCGCTGCGAGCAACCGGTGTGTCCTGGCATGGAGGCGTGTGCCGATCCCGCCGTCGTCTGGCTGCGCAGCGAAGGCCGTTCACTCGTTCGCAAGGTCGCCGCCGAGACGGTCAATGGCAGCACTACCCAGACCCAGACCCTGACCGCCCAGGCCCGGCTCGCACCCTACGCGCATCGTGCCACCGAGGTCATGATGACCTATGGGCGCGGGCTACTCCCGCTGTCGTCGCTGGGCGCGGGGAATGGCGGCATCGCCGCTCGCGCCCACCAGCTCCGCCGCCGGTTGCGCGGCGTGGGGTTCGAGCTCCACGCCAACCTGCTCGAGGTCTCGCCCGCGGCGACGATCAATGCGCTGTGCGGCGCGCGCGCAGCCCGCGGCTACAAGCGCGATGCCGATCCCTGGCGAACGCGCGCGGTGATCCTGGAGCGGCTCGGCGATCTGTCGTTCGCCCCCCAGAGCCGGATGGCCCGCGAGGACGTCCTGCAGAGCGATCACTGCTTCGATGCCGTGATCGCCGGCTACACCGCGTATCTGTGGGCCCGCGACGGCTGGGCCAAGCCGGAAGGCTGCTTCGAGCAGGACGGCTGGATTGTCGCCCCGCCCTGACCTTGGCTAGCTGAGAGCTTCGTACGCCGCGGTGACCTCCGCGAACCGGCGCTCGAGCACGCGACGGCGCGCGCCATCGGCCTCGGGCTGCAGATCCGGGTGGAGCGAGCGTGCGAGCCTGCGATAGGCACGCTTGACGGCATCGAGGTCCGCGCCATCGTCGACCCCGAGCAAGCGGAGCGCGGCGCTGCGACGCGGGTCGTGCGTGCGAACCGGCGCACTGCGCTCGGCCGCGACCCCCTCGACTTCGAGCGCATCGACGGTGCGCAGGAAGTGGACGAACGCGAGCAGGCGGAACCGTGGCGTGCGGGCGAGCGGCCAGATCTGATCGAGCCGGCGCGGCTGCGCCATGGCCACGAGCATCCGCCGATCAGCTTCATCCTGGGGCTCGGGAGAGAGCTCGCTGCGCAGTGTGAGGCGGATGCCCGCGAGATCCCGCATGAGCGTGTCGGCCAGCGAGCTGTCGAGCTGCTGCTCGACGTGGGCGCGCGCCCAGGTGGCGAGCGAGACCCCGTGCGTGGCGCCGGGCGGCAACAGCCCGCTGACCCCGCCCTCGAACACGACGACCGCTTCCTGGCCGACGAGCCGCGCCAGCCGCGCGACCAGGGTTCGCTTCGCGAGCTCGCCCTCTCCGACCATCGCCTGGCCTCGCCGCAACACGAAGACTTCGCTGGCTCGCGTCGGGGTCGTCGACCTTCCCACGGCGGAGAACCGCGCCGTGATCGTCAAGACGCCGCTCGCGTGTTGTCGCCCGAGGCGATACACGAGCCGAACCAGCTCGCCGCGGCCGACGCTACGCCGCAAGCTTTCGTTGTCCCGCACGCGGCCATCTTCGAGAGCCGCGCGCGATTGGGCAATTTTTCAGCCCGCCCGCGAAACTACATCGACATCGATAAGTGCCCAGCCAGGCGCCTCATCGACTCCAGATCACATGAAGCCGGCTTTGCGGCGCTCGACGATGAACTCGGTCACCGTGGCACGGACATCCTCGCGGAACGACACAAGTCCGGCAGCGATCTCGCGCAGTGCGGTGACGGCGGGTTTGTTGTCGCAGTCGACTCCCGGCGTGGCGCCGCGAGACAGCTGGCGAGCCCGTTCGGCAGCAAGCACAACGAGCGCGAACCGATTGGGGATCTTGTCGAGACAATCTTCGACGGTAACACGAGCCATGGACCGCGGAACTTACTCGCTTCCTAACGCCTGTCAAGTCCAAGGCTTGCCACAGCTCGTCTGCGCGACTACCCTAGCCCTTGGGGGGCGTGTCCTACCGGCAAGTAGGCGGAACTCCATAACTTTGGTCTTAACTTATGCCAGTTCGTCCTCCGCTAGCACCCGGGCTATCTGACCACCGGCGCGCCCCCGTACGCATCGAGCTCGACTGGGACGCCCTCGAGATCGCCGTCGAGCGCAACTCGCCCGACACCGATAGCTACCTCGATCTCACGACCGGCAGGATCCTCACGATCACCACGGGGGATCCCGAGGCCATGATCAACCGCCAGTCGGTCTCGGAGAACATCCGTAACTTCCTGCGCGTCGAGCCGGCCTCGTCGCGCGAGCAGTATCGCTGGATGGAGAAGTTTGTCGGCTCCGTCGTTGACGGGCCGCTGCGCGACCGCTTGATCATCTCGATCGATGGCAAGGGCGCGTTTCGCCGGTTCAAGGACGTGCTGCTGGCATATCCCGCCGAGCGCGAGCGCTGGTTCTCGTATCGCGCCGATCTGCTGCACTGGCATATCCACAACTGGCTCGAGCAGCACGACATCGCGACTTCGAACGAGTCGCCATGGGGCAAGGCCGAGGAACCGCAGGAGCTGCCGACCCTCGGGCGGCCGGTCGTCCACGGCACCGAGGCGCCCGGCGAGGTGCTGCGCAGGCAGGCGCGCGATCTGATCGAGACGATCCCCGCGATCGAGCTGCCGACCGCGATCGCGTTTCTCGAGTTCCTCAAGCAGCGCTCGATGGAAGCGATCAAGCAGCACGAGCACGAGCACGATCCGACCGATCACGACGACAGCCAGGACGACGGGCGGTCGTGACGATCCAGCCGATCGGGGGGAACCCTGCCGGCGTGCCGGTAGGGGGGCGGAGCCCTGGAGCGATCGAACCGCTGATCACGGCGCTCGTCCAGCAAGCCCCCGAGATCGACGACGCGATCGTGAACGAGCTCGTCGAGCGACTGCGTGACATCGGGTCCCCACTCGCGATGTCGATCGCTCGGGTCACCGAGCTCGTCGCCGAGCAGCTCGTCAATCCCGGGATCGCGTTGCCCGCGCTCGCGATGGCGTGCGCGACGCTCGCGGACGGGATCCGCGGCACGCTCGGCCAGCGCGAGCTCGAGGCCGCGCGCTACGAGATCGAGACGCTGTTGCCGGTACCGGATCGCCCCGCAGGTGCGAGGTCGGTCGTCCCCGACGTCCCGGCGGGCAACCTCATCCGCGCACTGCGACCGCGTACTTGAGGTAGTTGCCTTCGGGGAAGCCCGGCACCGTCGGGAAGTCCGGCGGCAGCGACCGCCGATCGATGATCTGCAGCCGCGTGCCCGCCCCGAGCGCGCCGTCGGCGAGCGCGAGCTCGAACTCCTGCGCCGACATCTTGTGGGTCGATGAGGCGGCGACGAGCAGCCCTTGCGGGACGAGCACGTCGAGGCTCGCGGTGATCAGCTCGGCGTAGTCGCGCACCGCGCTCCACGGCTTGCCGCCCCGCGCCGCGGCGCTCGCGAATGCCGGCGGATCGAGCACGACCATGTCGAACGTGCGGCCTCGCTCGACGAACCGCGCGAGGACCTTGAACACATCGCCCACGATGTGCTCGGCCTTCTCCGGATCGAAGCCGGATGCGGCGAAGTTGCGGCGCGCGCGGGCATGGGCCTTGGCGGCGACATCGACGGCACACACCTCGGTGGCCTCGCCAGCGTGGGCGTAGAGCGAGATCGCGCCGGTGTACGAGAACAGGTTGAGGACGCGGCGGCCCTTCGCCCACTGGCGGACGGCGCGGCGGCCTTCGCGCAGGTCCGCGAACAGCCCGGTCGACAGCGGGGCGGTGACGTCGACCATGAACTTCAGATCGTCCTCGACGACCTCGAGCTCGACCGGAGCCGGCGTCCCCCGCACGAGCTCGGCGGCGGCCTGGCGGGGTGCCTCGCCGGCGAGCGACTTGTAGCGGCGCTGCTCGTAGATCGCGATCGGCGACAGCTCGGCCTCGAGGACGTCGTAGAGCGCATCGCGCAGACCTGACACGGCGGATGTGAAGAGCTGGATGACGAGGTAGTCACCGTAGCGATCGACCGCGATCCCCGGCAGGCCATCGGACTCGGCGTTGACCAGGCGGACCGCGCCGAGCTTGTCGAGATCGAGCAGCCGGCGGCGCAGCCCGATCGCAGCCCGGACGCGGGACTTGATGAGCTCGCCATCGATCGCGGTGTCCGCGTTGCGAACGAACACGCGGACCGCGATCGCGCTGTCGGCGTCGTACAGCCCACGCCCGACGAACTCGCCGACCTCGTCGACGAGCTCGATCGTGGTGCCTGGCTCCGGAGTCATCGCCCGGGGCCCCATCGCCTCGCGGTACACCCACGGGTGGCCGGCACGGACGCGTTGCGCCACGTCGCCGGTGAGGCGAACGGTATTCTTGCGCACGATGGGAAGTCCACGTGCGACGCGGCGGGGAGGGCGACGCATCTGGGCCATGTCGGCGGATATATTGCGCACTTGTGAAGTTCCTCCAAGTCCCACGCCGCTCGAAGTTTCGGGTGGACAACGGGTAGGTGCCTACGTACTGTCCGCACCGACCACCCTTCATGACGCACCCGACTTCCAACGACGCGACGCTCGAGCCGGTTCGGTTCGGGGAGTTCCTGCGTGATCGCCACCTCATCAGCGACGAGCAGTGGCTCGCGGCTCTCGCCGAGCACTGGAGCGGCCCTCGCCACCGGCTGATCGGCGCGACCATCGTCGCCAACGGCTTTCTGTCGGTGGAGATCGTCGAAGCGGAAGCCCGGACGTTCCACGACGACCTGGAGGTCGTCGAGCTGGACGAGCCCACGACTCTGGTGCTGACTTCGGCTGTTGCCTACTGATTCGATTTCGCGGGCGAACGGCCCGAGATCGCTGCTATGGTCCATGTCGCCTGGAGGCTGATGCTCCAGGCCTAGCGGGAGACACATGATGGCTGTCGATTCGAAGCTGGGAGAGACGAAGCTGGGCGCCAACGGCGCGAATGGTGCCGTCAATGGCGCTGTCCCGCACGCCGCCGACGGAACCATGCGGACGAAGCGAACCTCGTCGCTGATGAAGTCGGCATCGGTGCTTCCCAAGGTGGAGCACTCGCTCGACGCACGGATCAACAGGTCCAAAAAGCCGACGAGAACCGCCGCGAGCACGATGCGCTGCGCTGGAAGCAGGCCGAGACCCAGATGCGCGAGAGCGAGGCGCGCGAGCAATCGATGCGCCGCCAGCTCGACGGTCTGCAGGGCAAGCTTGCCGAGGCCGAGGCGCGCGCCGCGGTCGCTGGCACGCAGCTCGGAAGCGCGGCGCACGACGGCGCGCTCGCCGACTTGAGGCGTGAGATCGACCAGGCCACGCAGCGGATGCGCGCCTCCGAGCAACGCTCGACCGAGCTCGCCACGGCCCTCGAGCGTGCCAAGGCAGAGACCGCGGCACGCGCAGCGGTCGCGGTCGGCCCGGCCATGTTTGGTGAGCCCGAAGCCGCCGACGAACGCGTCCGCGTTGCCGAGGCGAAGGCCGCCAAGGCGATCGCGGCCGCCCGCGCCGCGGCTGCCGGCCTCACGGTATCGACCGCCGATCTCGCCGCGATCGAGAGCGGGCTGGTCGTGCCGATGGAGGCTCAGAAGAAGTCGCCCTGGCTTGCGATCACGCTCGCGTTCATCGGCGGCCTTGGCATCATGTTCGTGGTCTGGAAGCTCGCGCTGAACGGCAAGGACGAGCCCAAGGCCGCGGCATCCGTTCCCCCGGCCCCCGCGCCGGCCCAGGCCGCGGCGGCTCCGCCTGCGCCCACCCCCGCGCCACGCCCCGCGACCCCCACGGTGACCCCGATCGAGGACCAGTCGGCGCAGCCGGCCGCGACCAACGACAAGCCAGCCCCGACGGTCACGCCGATCGAGGACCCGCCCAAGACCGAGCCCAAGGTCGAG